>CAYYCX010000004.1:115272-120227 GCA_964470455.1 uncultured Wenzhouxiangellaceae bacterium | reverse complement strand
GAGGTTGAAGACATCGCCCATGTGCACGGTATTGTGGCCGCTGAAATACACCGTGGCATCGCCGGTGGTATGCGCCGGACCGAAATTCCACAGCTCGATGCGTTCGCCGTTGAAATGGAACTGCATGGTTTCATCAAAGGTGATGTCGGGCAGGGCCTGCTGCGGGTAGGCCGCTTGCAGCACCGTCAACGGGCCGAGATTGATGTGCTGTTCGGCCAGCAATTTTTCACGTGAGTTGGCCTGCGACACCAGCCAGGTTCCATCAGCGCCCAGCACCTCGTTGCCGCCAGCATGGTCGAAATGCCAGTGCGTGTTGACGGCAAAATCAATCCTGCTGTCTCCCCGCTCGGCCATGGTAGCCTTGAGCTTGGGAACCATGTGCGGGAACTGGTCATCGATGACCAGCACGCCATCCGCGCCGGATGACACCAGCACATTGCCGCCCACGCCAAACATCACATAGAAACCTTTGCTGAGTTCCTGCACCTGCACCGGCTGGTCGGGGTCGATGCCCAGTTTCGTGATGGCCTCATCGCCGCTGATCGCCGCCCGGTCGGGTTCGGCATCGTGGGCAATGGTTTTGGCAAACGGAATGATGGCCAGCAGCAGGAACAGCAGGGCCGGGATGGTGCCGTGGCTTCGATTCATGGGCGTGCCTGTGTCGGGGTATCCAGGGTTCGTCCACCAGCATAACCGAAAAGCCAGGGCTGGCAATTGCAGGTAGAATCGGCTCCGGTACCCCATCCGCCAGGATTCACCCAAAAGGAAACCCTGCATGCCAATCAAACCATCCAGGAAAACAACGCAGCTGGTCGTGCTGGTCCTGTTGGCCGGAAGCTCTTTCCAGGCCATGGGCGCTGACGACACGGCGGTATTCCGGCAGATCTACGAGGCCGAATGGGAATTCCGTTTGCAGGAGTTCCCGCTGATGGCTTCCTATACGGGCAACGAGGGCTATGCTGACAAGCTCGGGCATGTCAGCGAAGCCGACCAGAAGCGCCGCTACGACTACTGGAGCGATGTGAACCGGCAGTTGCAGGCGATTTCCTGCGAACGCCTTTCGCACGAGGATTGCATCAATTTCCGCCTGTTCCGGAAGCAGGTCAGCGACTACCTGGCCGACTACGAAACCAGGGCCTACCTGATCCCGTTCAACAGCGACTGGGGCTTCTACATGGAGTGGGCACGTCTGCCATCGGATACTGATTTTGGCAACTCAGCGGATTACAACGATTACCTCTCCCGCATCGAAATGATCGGACCGGTCATGGACGAGTACATCGTCCTGATGCGTACGGGCATTGCGTTGGGCATTACCCAGCCAAAGGTCGTTCTTCAGGGCCGTGACCAGCCCATCAAGGCGCAGTTGGTTGAACGTGTGGACCAGAGCCCGTTTTTCGCCCCGTTCATGAGAATGCCCGCCAGCATTCCCGGCCAGGACCAGGCCGCGTTGCTGGCGCGGGCCCAGCAGGTGATTTCCACTTCGGTCATTCCGGCTTACCGTCGGCTGTATGATTTTTTCCACCAGGAATACCTGCCTGGCGCCCGGGATACGCTGGGCGCCTTCCAGTTACCGAATGGCGAGGCGTTTTACCAGGCCGCCATCAACCGCTATGCCACGGTCGAAATGAGCCCGCAGGAAATCCACGACATCGGCCTCGCTGAAGTGCAGCGCATTCGCGCCGAGATGGACCAGATCATCCAGCAGGTGGAATTTGCCGGCGACTTTCCGGCCTTTCTCGAATTCCTGCGTACTGATCCGCAGTTCTACGCCAGAACCCCGAAAGAGCTGCTGGCCCACGCCTCATACTACGCGAAGAAGATCGATGGCCGGCTGCCCATGTTGTTCGGGCACTTGCCGCGCCAGCCATATGGCGTGGCGCCGGTGCCCGATGACATTGCGCCGTTCTACACCGGCGGTCGCTATGTTCCGGCAGCACTGGATTCACACCGCGGCGGCTATTATTGGGTCAATACCTACGACCTGAAGAGCCGCTCGCTGTACAACATCCCGGCCCTGACCCTGCACGAGGGCGCGCCGGGCCACCACACCCAGGGCGCCCTGGCGCTGGAGATGCAGGGCCAGCCCGAGTTCCGCCGCAATGATTACATTTCGGCCTACGGCGAAGGTTGGGGGCTGTACGCGGAAAAGCTGGGTGTGGAGATGGATATCTACGAAACACCGTATGAGCATTTCGGCCGCCTGACCTACGAGATGTGGCGCGCCTGCCGGTTGGTGATCGATACCGGTGTGCACGCCATGGGCTGGACGCGCGGGCAGGCGCTGGATTACCTGGCCTCCAACACCGCCCTGTCGGTGCATGAGGTCACCACGGAGATTGACCGCTACATCTCCTGGCCGGGACAGGCGCTCAGCTACAAGCTGGGTGAGTACACCCTGTGGAACCTCAGGCGGGAAGCGGAGTCTGCCTTGGGTGAGCGTTTCGATGTGCGGGCCTTCCACGACTTCGTGCTGGGGCTGGGCTCTGTCACGCTGGATATCCTGCAGGATGAGGTCCGCGGCTGGATTGCCGGCCAGGCTGATACATGAACTGAAACCTGAACCGAAACCTGGGCTGAGGCCTCAGTTGAACCCCGGGCCGAAGCGACCGGGAGGATCGCAGGGTTTGTAAGACCAGGGAATTAAGTCCTATCATCCGCGGTCTGAGGCATTCCAGGAACGTCTTGAATTTCAAAAATGATGCGGCCCAAGGCCGTGAATTCCAACAGGAGAAATTGATGAAAACCCATTTGAATCATAAAGCTACGATTTTACTGGCGATGCTGGCCAGTCTGGCGTTGCAGCCCGCCATGGCGCAGTCCGCGCGCACCCCCTCGCCCGAAGGTGCCTCGGTGCGCATCAGCAATATCGAAGACAAGGCCACACTCCCCACCACCTTCGTGGTGAAATTTGAAGTTCAGGGCATGGAAGTGGCACCTGCCGGAACCTACGAGCCCAACACCGGCCATCACCACCTGATGATCGATGTGCAGGAACTGGCCAGCGCCAGCAAGCCTTTGCCGGCCACCAAGAACATCATTCACTACGGTGCCGGGCAAACCGAAGCTGAAATCACCCTGAAGCCGGGCAAGCACACCCTGCAGCTGATGTTTGCCGATGGCAACCACGTGCCCTTTGACCCGATTGTGATGTCCAAGCAGATCGACATCACCGTGGTTGACGAAACCAAGGAAGCTGAAAAGAAGTGATGCCGAAGGGAAGTCGCAGTAATCAAGCAGCCAACCTCAACTGGGCTGGTTGAGCGGTCTTTGTAAACAACTTCATGCCGGGCTTGACCCGGCATCCATCTTTTGCGTGGTATTGGATCCCGGCCTGCGCCGGGATGAGGTGATTGCCACGACATCCCTGGCCCGATAAAAACCTGCCTGACTGTCAGGGCAGGCGTGCCTGCCCGAGTTTGTTGGTGTCGGTGCCGAACCACAGGCTGTTGCGGGCTTCGTCATACACCATATGCCGCACCGTGCCGCCGCCCGAGGGAATGGGCACGCTGACGAAAAACTCCTCGGTGGCCGGGTCAAAACCCACCAGCTGGTTGGGTTGCACGCGCGTTTCCACGAACCAGACCCGGTCTTTCGCATCCACGGCCATGGCGTAAGGCCCGGAGTTTTCCTTGCCGGGGTTCTGCCACTCCTTGATGTCGCCCGTGGCCGGGTCATATACGCCCAGGTAGCCTCCGGTATAGTCCCCGTACCAGATCCGGTCATCACTGGTGATGGCCAGCCGGCGCGGCCGCGCGTCTTCCCGGGGCAGCGGGATTTCAGTCAGTTCAAGGGTTTCCGGATTCACGGTGGCCAGGGCATGGGTGCCCAGCATGGCAATCCAGGGTTGCCCTTTGGAATCGAGCTTGATGCCATAGGGGCGTGCCTTGGGTGTCCTGGCCGCAACCAGCTCAACTTCGCCACTGGTTTTGTCCAGCCGGCCCACGTAGTTGCCCCACTGGACGGTGAACCAGATCTGGTCCTGGTCATTGAAAACCTGGGTATGGGGATCCCTGGCATCATCCAGCGGCATGTTGTAGTACTGGATCTCGCCGGTTTGCGGATCCATTTTCCCGATCCAGCCTTTGAGGTTGCCCGCCACCCACAGGGATTCGTCGGTATCCACGATGACGTTGTGCGGGCCGGTTCCCGGAGGTAGGTCCAGGCGCTTGAATTCCTGGGTGTCGGGGTCGAAGTGCACCACGTAGTGGCCGGCCTGGCCCACCAGCCAGATGCCGCCATCCGGCGCCACATCAGGGTCACGGGGCCGTGTATCGGGCCAGGGTACTGTCCACTCGGTGATATCGACGCCCGGCTGTTCATCGGCTTGCAGTCCGGCGGACGTCATGAACAGGACTGCTGCTGTCAGGGTGGTGCAGAAAATCCAAGGCTTCATGTGATTGCTCCGTCTTGATTCGGATGGCGAGCCCTGATGGCCTTGCTCGCCCGGTGCTTGCACACAGTATAATCGCTGTTTCCCTTGAGTGGTTTTCACCCATCATGAACATCAGCGAACATTCGGTCGTCAGCTTTCACTACACCCTCAAAAATGCCCAGGGCGAACAACTGGAAACTTCCCGCGAAGGGGATGCCATGACTTACCTTCATGGTGCCGGAAACATCATCAAGGGCCTGGAAAAGGCGATGGAAGGAAAGGCTGCGGGTGACCGTTTTGAAGTGACGGTGGAACCAGCGGAAGCTTACGGCGAACGCCGGGCTGCCAATATACAGCGGGTTGCGGCCAAACATTTCCGCAATCCCAAGGCGCTGAAACCCGGCCAGGTCATCGGCCTGCAGACCCAGCAGGGCCCGGTTCAGGTAACGGTGGTGAAAGTCGGGCGCTTCAATGTCGATGTGGATGCCAACCATCCGCTGGCTGGCCAGAGCCTGACCTTTGATGTGGAAATCACCGAGGTGCGTGATGCCACCGATGAAGAAAAAGCCCATGGGCATGC
>CAYYCX010000004.1:16271-115172 GCA_964470455.1 uncultured Wenzhouxiangellaceae bacterium | reverse complement strand
TGGCTGCCTCCGACAACTCTTGACCTGTAAGCGTACCCCGCTCGCGACTTCGAAAATCACTCTCCGCGATAAATGCACCCGGCATTGCAGGTTTCCTGCACGCAGACCTTTGACAGGGCTGGCAGCCCGGGTTTGAGACGCTGCCAGATCCAGCGCGCGAGATTTTCGCTGGTGGGGTTCTCCAGTCCTTCAATTTCATTCAGGTAGTGATGATCCAGCCGGTCATACAAGGGCTGGAAAATCTGCCGCAGCTCGGCAAAGTCCATCACCCAGCCGCTGTGCTCGCCGACTTCGCCGCTCACATGGATCTCAATTTTGAATGAATGGCCGTGAATTCGCGCGCACTTGTGCCCTTCAGGCACGTTGGGCAGGTGGTGCGCAGCTTCCACCTGGAATACTCTGAAAATGTCCATCGGCGGATTGTGCCCATCCCGCCCGGGCGAAGCAAATCCCTGAATCTGCGCCGTGTTTACTGTCAGCGCTTGCTGCGAAAACCGGTTCTCTCGTGTGAACCGTCACAGAAAGGCTTGTTGGTGGAGTGCCCGCAGCGGCAGAGTGCGCCACGAACCTTGGTGCATTCCTGGCCAATGCTGTTGTGCAACCGCAGCCTGCCGCGAAATGTGACCGGTCCGTCCTTGTTGCAGGACAGGGTGATCTTGGTGGGCCGGTCCGAACTGGGTGCATCGGAAACTTCCTGCATGCGCCCGGAGTGGAGGAATTCCGCCTCGATGTGCTGGTTGTCACAGGTCGGCTTGCTGCGTGACTTGCCGCAACGGCAGAGATCGATATGGTTGGCGTACGTCACCTTGCCGTCTTCATCGACAATCGTCAGGTTGCCGGTGATGCGCAACGGGCCGCCACTGGTAACCAGTGCCTCATTGGGGATTTCCAGCAAACGCGGCTGCGTATCCTGCCTCTGCCGTTCCTTGAACCAGCGATCCAGCGCCTTGGCGGTGGTGGAAAGCTGCTCGGGCTGTGTCGTGTGCTGCCTGTCGGCGGAATCGTCCATGAAAGCAACAAACGTGCTGCTCACTTCTGACCCACGGGGAATCTTGCCGCCAGATGAAGGCTCTGGCAGGTGCTCGTCAACCACCTTGGCGGTAGATTTTGAAGTGTCTTCCATCAATCTGTGCTCCAGGAAATCCTTTTCCTGAATATACTGTAGCACCGAATTTTACTGACTGCGAAGAAAAAAATGCCAAGAGCCACATTTCGAGCCCAAGTACTGGCGGCCTGCCTGGTCGTTTTTTCCAGCCAGGGGCTGCTTGCCACGCCCGAGCTTTCGCCTGACCGGCAACGCGGTGAAGGGCCTTTCTCCAGGCTGATCCTGCGCGGGGTGAATCTGATCAATGGCGAAGGTGCTCCGTCATTGGGGCCGGTTGACATCGTCATCGAGGACAATCGCATCAGTTCGATCCACAATGTGGGCAACCCGGGAGTGCCCATCAAGCCGGAGAATCGTCCCGAGGCGCGGGACGGCGACAAGGTGCTGGAACTCGAGGGCCACTATGTCATGCCCGGCTTTGTCGACATGCACGCGCACTTCGGCACTGATGACCAGGGCGTGCCCGCCGAGTATGTGGCCAAACTGTGGCTGGCGCATGGCATTACCACGGTGCGGGAGCCAGGCAGTTTCAACGGCATGGAATGGACCCGGCAGCAGCAGGCGCGCAGCGCCAGCAACGCCATTGCCGCGCCCCGCATCATCCCCTATGTCGGCTTTGGCCAGGGGTTGGATGGGCCATTGCTGACACCCGACGCCACGCGCAAGTGGGTACAGGACATCAAGAAACAGGGCGCGGCGGGTATCAAATTCTTTGGCGCTCCGGCGCCCATCATGCAGGCGGCGCTTGATGAAGCCAAAAAGCAGGGGCTGGGCTCAGCGATGCATCACGCGCAGTTGGATGTGGCGCACTGGAATGTACTGGACTCAGCCCGGGCCGGCCTGACCACCATGGAGCACTGGTACGGGCTGCCGGAAGCCCTGTTCACCGACAGGACTCTGCAGGACTACCCTGCGGACTATAACTACCTGGATGAGCAACACCGTTTTGGCCAGGCCGGCCGGCTGTGGCAACAAGCCGCCGCACCGGGTTCGGAGCGCTGGAACGAAGTCAGGGATGAGCTGATCGAGCTGGATTTCACCATCAACCCGACACTCACCATATACGAGGCCAGTCGCGACCTGATGAAGGAAATGAACGCCGACTGGCAGGCCGACTACGCCCATCCCAACCTGTGGGCCTTTTTCCAGCCCTCGCGCAATGCGCACGGTTCTTACTGGTTCGACTGGACCACGGCCGATGAAATTGCCTGGAAAGAGAATTATCGCCTGTGGATGCAGTTCCTGAACGACTACAAAAACCACGGTGGCCGGGTAACCGCCGGTTCGGATTCCGGCTTTATCTGGAAGATCTACGGCTTTGGTTACGTCCGCGAGCTGGAGTTGCTGCAGGAAGCGGGGTTCCATCCGCTGGAGGTGATCAAGTCCGCGACCTGGAATGGTGCTGAAGCGCTGGGCATGGAGAATGAAATCGGTTCGGTGCGGCCGGGCAAGCTGGCCGACCTGGTGATTACCCGCGAAAATCCGCTGGCCAACTTCAAGACTCTCTACGGCACGGGGTTCTTCCATCTGGACGACAACAACCAGCCGGTGCGCACCGGTGGCGTTGAATACACCATCAAGGATGGCGTGCTCTACGATGCCGGCGAGCTGCTGTCGGACGTGCGCGAAATCGTTCGAGCGGCCCGGGCCGGACGGAATGAGCCGGAAAGCGGCCCGGTCAGGCTGCCCTATATTCCGCAGAATACTGAGTAGTTCTCACCCGGCATCGGCAGGGTCCGCAAGCAAGCATTGTAGGAGGCAGCCATGCTGCCGACTTTTTTTGGCCAGTCGCGAGCAAGGCTCGCTCCTGTTTGGGTAGATATCAGCCGGCGCTACCTTCCGTTTCCATGAATCCTTTGAGGTCGGTGAGCACCATTTCCGTGTGGGTTTCCGGATCCACTTCCGGGTAATGTTTGACGATCACGCCCTCGGGGTTCACCAGGAAGGTCTGGCGGCTGGCGATCTGCATCAGCTTGTAGTCACGCAGCACGCCGTAGCTGTCGGAAGTCTTTCCGCCCACATCGGCAAGGATGGTGAACGGCAGCTTGTACTTGGTGGAGAATTCCTTGTGTGAATCAACATCATCGACGCTGATGCCAACCACTTCGGCACCGATGGCCTTGAAGGCATAGATGTTGTCGCGGATGCTGCAGGCCTGGGTGGTGCAGCCGGGGGTGTCGTCCTTGGGGTAGAAGTAAATGGCCAGCCACTTGCCCTGGTAGTCCTTGAGGTCGTGCCAGTCGCCGTTCTGGTCCTGCAGGTTGAAGCCGGGTGCGGCGCTGCCAACGGCGGGCGGGTCGCCGGCCTGGGCGCAGGCGATGAGGGTCATCGACAGGATGGGTGCCAGGGTCAGTGCCAGTAAATAGCGCATGGTAATTGTCCTCGTTTGGGAGTGCTTCGATATTAGCTCAATTATAGGTAGCCGGCTGTCAATTTGGCGTGAGCGCGTGCCTGCGACGGACTTCAACCTGTACCCTGCTGCTTCCGAACCGCTCAATGGCTTCAAGGGTTCCCGGTTCTGGACTTGGTTAGCATCATTAGCCGCTTCCGGCCCCAGGCGGGTGATGCCCTTCCTGTCCCCGTTAGCAAGCCCGATGGCGGCAAGGCCTTCCGGTCCTGGACTTGGCCCAGCTGCGCTGGGCTGCCCTCGTTCCTCGGTCGTTCCGGCGACCGGCCCGAAACGCATCCTGCTCGGGCGGGCCTTTCGCGGCATCCCTGCCGCTCATTCGCCTGCACTCGGTCGTCTCTCGGCTGCGTCCAACTGGACCGGAACCCCTTACCCCCATCGGGCTTTCCAAGCGTGCTAGTTCGGCAGGCCCCAGGTGGGTGAGGCCCTTCCTGGCCCCTGGTAGCCGCCGAGCCAATGCGGCGCTGCGGTGGTCGAGGGCACAGGGATGTGCCCGAGAGGCAATCCGACTCAGGACAGGAGTATTGCCGGCCACCGCAGCGCCTCATTGGCGAGGGCAGCCGAAGGCCGGCGGACTCGGGGACAGGAAGGGCCTCACCCGCCTGGGGCCGGAAAGCTACTGGTGCGGCAGGCCAAGTCCAGGGCCGGAAGGCCTTACCGGCATCGGGCCGGTTATTAACCGGATGGCCTCGGATCCCCGGGGCAGGCACGCGCCACGCGCCGCCCGGAATTACGACGCCAGGGAAGTGCTGGCCCGGACCCTGACGCTCTCAAATCGCGGACTGGCTCAGGATCCGCTGAAGATCAGCTTCGGCCGGTTGTACAGCGTAGCGGCGATAACCGCCAGCACCAGCCCGATCACCAGCGTGCTGCTGATGGAGACCGCATACCAGAGCGCCGGAATCGCATCGCCGCGGATGATTTCGCCAATCAGCAGGTTTTGCGAAAACAGCGGCACCGACATCATGTACAGCTCCGGCTTGATCGGGTTGGCCATGAAAATGATGCTCGGGATCAGCGGAATCATCACCACCAGGCTCATATAGGACTGTGCTTCGCGGTAGGTTTTGGCGAATGAAGCCAGCAAGGTCAGCAGGCTGGCCGCCAGTATTGCCACCGGCGCAATGATCAGCAGGATATGCAGCAGAGCCATGATCGACAGGCTGAGGTCGATGCCGAATGCGCCCACCGGCATCAGCGGCAGCACCAGTTTGAACGACACCAGCGTCAACGCCAGCGAAGCCATGGCAAACAAAGTGGTGGTGACCAACTTGCCCACCATGATCTGCCAGCGTGGCACCGGGTTGATCAGCAGCGGTTCCAGGCTCTTGCGCTCCTTTTCACCCGCCGTGGTATCCATCGCCAGGTGCATGCCGCCGGTAAATGCCGTGATCATCAGCACATAGGGCAGGAAAATCATTGCCAGAATCGCGCGGCTCTTGGCCGTGGACAGGTCCACATCCTGCACGTCCACCGCCATCATCACCTGCGGGGCCACGCCGCGCAGCTGCAGGCGCAGTATGCCGGTTTGCTGGGCATACATGGCCAGCAGGGTCTTGACCCGGCGTATGGTAACCGACGACTCCTGCCGCGATGGATCGGCAATCACTTCCACGGGCGCCGGCTCACCGGCCAGCCATTTTTCCGGATATTCGGGCAGGATGCGCAGCACGGCCATTTCTTCCTGGCTGCGAACCACGCCTTCGGGGTCCGCCGGTGGCGGCTTCACCACCATGCCCTGCTGTTCCAGGAAGCGGATCAGGCTGGGCGCCAGTTCAGCGCCGATCACCGGCACTTCCAGGGTTTTCTCGGCACGTTCCTGTTCGGCGGCCGTGGTGAACCACACCAGTGCGATGAACATGAAGGGAAACAGGATGGGCCCCAACAGCAGCGTGTTGAACACTGCCCGGCGATCCCTGAAATTCTCGCGGCACTCCTTGCGGAATACGGTGCTGATGCCGCCGAAGCCCTGGTTCTTTTCGTTGCTCATGCCAGCAGCCCCTCATCCGATCCGATCAGCTTCACGAAGGCATCTTCCAGCGTGTCGGCGCCGCTGCGCTGCATCAGTTCCTCCTTGGTTCCATCCGCCGCCACCTCGCCCTTGGCGATGATGATGATGCGGTCACACAAAGCCGCCACTTCCTGCATGATGTGCGTCGACAGCACCACCGAATGACCATCGCGCTTCAGGCTGAGTATGTAGTTGCGCAATGCACGAGTGGCCATCACGTCCAGGCCGTTGCTGGGCTCGTCAAGCAGCACCGTCTGCGGGCTGTGCACCATGGCGCGGGCAATGGCGACTTTCACCCGCTGCCCCTGCGAAAAACCCTCGGTGCGCCGGTCGATGAATTCCTCCATGCCCAGGGTTTTGGTCAGCTCGGCAATGCGATCCTTCATGTGTTCGCGTGTCATGCCGTGCAGTTCACCAAAATACTCGATGTTCTCTCGGGCGGTGAGCCGGTTGTACAGGCCACGGCTGTCGGGCACCACCCCCAGGGTGCGCTTGATCTCCATGGCATCAGTGCCCGGGTCCAGCCCGTCGATGCGGATTTCGCCTTCATCCGGCGGCAACAGCGAATACAGCATCCGCAGGGTGGTGGTTTTGCCGGCGCCGTTGGGGCCGAGCAGGCCGGTGATTTCGCCATCGCGGGCTTCGAAACTTACGCCGCGCACGGCTTTCACTTCGCCGAAGGATTTGTACAGGTTGCGAACGACGATCATGGTTTTGGCCCCGTCAGCGACATGAACCAGGGCGAGGCCTGCAGTTGTGCAATGCAGCTGGTGTCAAGCTGGCTGTGGTCCGCTTTCTCGATGAATTCCGTGACCAGTCTGCCCAGGCAACCCTTGCCGGTAACGCTGTGGCCCTGGCCGGGCGCCACCAGGTGCTTGCCGTTGCTGAGGTGCTGCAAAACCTGTTCAGCATATTCAGGGGGCGTGACCGGGTCGAATTCACCAGACAACAACAAGACCGGCTTGTCGCTCACCACCGGCTGGTTGAAGTCGGCCGGCACCGGGCCGTGCGGCCACACATCGCAGCGAATTTCGGAGGCGCGCCGCAGGCTGTTGCCGAGCAGATAGGAGTCGTTGTCCTGCGGGAGTTGGTCATAGCGCGGGAAATCCTCCGCGCAGGTCACCGACATCTCCATGCCCTGGGCGATGCTGTCCGACAGGCCGGCGGCGGTAATCATCAGCTGGCTGGCGATGCGGCTGTAATCCCCGGTGGTGGACGCTTCATGGATCAGCAGCGGCAGCAGCGCCTGGGTTTCCGAACTGTAGCTGAGAAAGCGAATGGCGCTGCCCAGCACATCGCGATCGAACCTGAGCTCCGCGGGCTGCCCGGTGATGGGATGGTCCACCGTAAGCATTACTGGATTCTCCTGCACCGCGTCCGCCATTTGGCGCAGGTTCTCGCGCGTATCGGGAAAAGCCTGGCGGCAATCGGTGTTGGCTTCACAACCGTCGAGGATCCGGTCCAGTGCCTGGTCCAGCTTCAGCGCATGCTCGCTGCCCAAAGCCAGAGTTTGCGGCACCACGCTGTCCAGCACCACGGTGCGCACGTGTTCCGGGAACAGCCGCAGGTAAACCTGCGCGGCGCGGGTGCCATAGGAAACGCCAAACAGGTTGAGCTGTTCGTAGCCCAGCGCGGCCCGTACCTGGTCGTAATCCTGCATGGCGATGGTAGTGGTGTAATAGCGTGGATCGCCCGGTTGTTCGTCCAGGCACTCCTGAGTGACCTGCTCGAGATCCTCCCAGTCCTGCAGCAGCGCTTCGTCCATGCCCAGTTGCCGGCACTTCAGGGGGTTGGATTGGCCCGTGCCGCGCTGGTCGATCAGCAGCACATCGCGGTTTTCCATCAATTTGTTGAATGCGGGCGCCACAATCAGCCAGGCTTCGCTGGCCGCCTGCCCCGGCCCGCCGGCGAACAGGACCAACGGATCCGGCTCCACGCTGCGCCCCTGGGCGGGAACGCGCGCCACGCGCAGCTTGATTTTGCGTCCGTCCGGTTCATCCGGGTTTTCGGCCACTTCAAACCAGGCGCACTCAGCCGGCGCCGTGAGGCTGGTGCCGGGCAGGCGCAGCTCGCACTGGTTCATTTCCAGCGTGCTGTTTGCTTCGGCAACTACGGGGAAGCCGCTCAGCGCCAGCCAGGCCACCAAGCCAGCCAGCAGTGTTCGAACCGGGTGAGAATTGTGATTGGGCATGCGGAATGCGTTCTTCTGCTTGTGTCGAAGCGGCCAAGATAGGGGTTCAAATTGCTGGTGTCCATAGGTGGATAGTCATTTTCGCGGCTTGTGCGCAGTGCGAATTAGCCGGGCTGGAATTGCGCCGGCAGCAGGACAGACATTGAACTGGCGCGATTTGCGCACCATATGGGTAACCAGGCCTCAAGGGTTCATCCAGGCCCATTACATGCGCATGCCGGCCTGGGCTAGGATAGGCATCGCCCCAATCAGAATACTCCCGGGAAACCCCCTTCGATGTATGCACTGCAAATCAAAGACCTGCGGAAAACGTATGGCAACGGCGTGGAAGCGCTCAAGGGCATTTCGCTGAACGTGCCGGAAGGTGACTTTTTTGCCCTGCTGGGCCCCAATGGCGCGGGCAAGTCCACGTTGATCGGCATTGTTTCCTCGCTGGTGAATGCAACCTCAGGTGAGTCGCTGGTGTTCGGCACCAGCGTCCAGAAGCAGCGTTCAAAGGCCATGAGTTACATCGGCCTGGTGCCGCAGGAACTGAACTTCAACATGTTTGAAAAGCCGTTTGAGATCGTGGTGAACCAGGCCGGGTATTACGGCATTCCGAGGCGCATCGCCACTGAACGGGCCGAGAAATACCTGCGGCAGTTGCAGCTCTGGGACAAGGCTTTCAAGCCTTCGCGCACGCTGTCGGGCGGCATGAAGCGGCGCCTGATGATCGCCCGCGCCATGGTGAATGATCCCCGCCTGCTGATCCTCGATGAGCCCACCGCCGGCGTGGATATCGAAATCCGCCGCTCGATGTGGGAATTCATCAAGGGCATCAACGAAGCAGGTACCACCGTCATACTCACCACTCACTACCTGGAGGAAGCCGAGCAGCTGTGCCGCAATATCGCCATCATCGACCATGGCCAGATCGTGGCGGACACCGACGTGAAAAGCCTGCTGGCCCAGCTGCAGGTTGAGACGTTCGTGCTGGACCTGCGCGAGACACTGCAGCAGCCGCCCACCGTGGAGGGCATGCACATCAGCCTGAGTGATCCACGCACCCTGGAAGCCTCCGTGCCCAAGGCCAAGTCACTCAACAGCCTGTTTGCCGCGCTCGATCGCGAAGGCATCCACGTGCTCAGCATGCGCAACAAGGCCAATCGCCTGGAAGAGCTTTTCCTCGGCATGCTTGAACAAAACAAACCCAGGCAGGATATCGGCGGGGGCCAGGTTCAGGGCCAGGGTCAGCTTCAGGGCAAGGTAGCCGGCCATGGAGGCCGGGCATGAGCGTCAATACCAACTGGGTGGGTTTCACCACCATCGTGCGCAAGGAAATCACCCGCATCCTGCGTATCTGGGGCCAGACCATCGTACCCCCGGCTATCACCATGTCGCTGTATTTCATCATTTTCGGTGAGCTGATCGGCGGCCGTATCGGGCAAATGGATGGCTTTACCTACATGGAGTACATCGTGCCGGGCCTGGTGATCATGTCCGTGATCACCAACAGCTACGGCAACATGGTTTCATCGTTCTTTGGCGCCAAGTTCGGCAAACACATCGAGGAACTGCTGATCTCGCCGCTGCCCAACTGGATCATCATGTCCGGTTACGTGGCGGGTGCATTGGTGCGGGGCCTGATGGTGGGTTTCGTGGTGTTGCTGGTATCGCTGTTTTTCACCCACCTGCAGGTCACCCATCTGCTGGTGGCGCTCAGCGTGTTGCTGCTCACCGCGGTTGTGTTCGCGCTGGCCGGTATGGTGAACGCCATATTCGCGCAGAAGTTCGATGACATCGCCATCATTCCGACTTTTGTGCTGGCGCCGCTCACCTACCTGGGCGGTGTGTTTTATTCCATCGACCTGCTGCCCGAGTTCTGGCAGAAGGTGTCGGTTTTCAATCCCATCCTGTACATGGTCAATGGGTTCCGTTACGGCATCCTGGGCGTATCGGATGTCAGCCTGCTGCAGACTTATGGCGTAATCCTGGTGGCCGGGGCCCTGCTCTTTGGCTGGTGCCTGTGGCTGCTGCACCGCGGCGTCGGGATGCGCACCTGAATGCCGGAAAAATCTCCAGGCTGCAATCTTTTTGCGGTAAAGTTAGCGCCATTATTCTGCTGCCCGGCCATGGCCGGGTGCAGGCACCCGAAATTCTGAACACAGGAACACATTGATGACGGAATCTGTTTCCGCGCCCGAACAGGGCAAAACCCCGACTTCCAACGGTACCGTGAACTGGGCGGTAACCGCCGTGCTGGGCCTCACTTTCCTCGCTGCAATAACAGTCGTGCCCTGGTATGGCATCGTGCACGGCTACGACTCCTGGGCCTGGACATTCTTCGCCATTTTCATGGTGCTCAACGGCATCGGCATCGGCAGCGGTTACCATCGCCTGTGGTCGCACCGCACCTACGAAGCGCACCCCATCCTGAAGTGGTTCCTGGCCATTTTCGGTGGCATGGCCTTGCAGAACAGCATCATCGTCTGGTCGGCGCGCCATCGCGTGCACCACCGCGATGTGGATGACAATGAAAAAGACCCGTATTCCATCGGCCGCGGCTTCTGGTTTGCCCATATCGGCTGGATGCTGAAGGACTACCCGAGCGGTGAGGTGGATTACAGCATCGTGCCTGATTTGTTCAAGGACAAGGTGGCGGCCTTCCAGCACCGCTGGTACTGGACCCTGGTGTGGCTGACCAACCTGGCGTTGCCGCTGTTCCTGGGCTGGCTCACCGGCGACATGCTGGGCATGTTCCTGCTGGCGGGCGTGGCGCGGCTGGTATTCAGCCACCACGTCACCTTCTTCATCAACTCGCTGGCGCACATGTGGGGCACGCAACCCTACACCGATGAAAACTCGGCCCGCGACAACCACTTCCTGGCGCTGATCACCTACGGCGAGGGTTACCACAACTATCATCACCTGTTCCAGAGCGACTACCGCAACGGCATCCGCTGGTGGCACCTGGATATCAACAAGTGGTTCATTTCCACCTGCGCCTTGCTGGGCCTGGTGAAAAACCGCAAGCGCGCGCCTGCGTTCAAGGTATTGCGCGCCAAACTCAATATGGAATTCAAGCGCGCGCAACAGAAGCTCGAGCGCATCCAGGACGGCGGCGCCGGCTGGAAGGAACAGCTGGAGCAGGAGTACGCGCAGTTTGTGGAAACGGTGAAGGAATGGCAGCAGTTGCAGATCGAGCGCGTGCAGCTCGGCAAGCAGGCCCTGTCTGACCGGTTCGATGCCGAAAAGGCTGCGCTATCCGCCCGCTTCGATGCCGAGAAGGCCGCGTTTTCGGCCCGCATCGAAGCTGAAAAGCAGGCCCTGGCCGATCGCTACCACGAACTGGAACGCAGCCTGAAAATGCAGCACCGTCGCGTGGCCTTGTTGGCGGCCCAGGTGCAAGTCTGATCGGATTGCCCGGGCATTGATGAAAAAGGGGCCAGGCGGCCCCTTTTTTATGGATGGTGCCCGCTGTCGCTAAAGCACCGTACAGTACCCGAACAGCAGGAACGTGCCTTCGAAGTTGGTTATTGAAGCGGAAAAGTCACCGTCCTGCTTGTCGATGCCGATGGACAGGGCATAGCCGCTCTCCACACCTTGCAGCAACAATGCGGCGGGGCTCTCCTCGATCGAGGTGATCGGTGCGGAACGTTCCTTGCCGTGGATCATCTTTTGTTTGAAGTCGAGGCGGAAAAACGCCGGCGCGCCGACCTCCTTGGCCTCGCCACTGAAACAGCTTGACTGCAGCACGCAATCGCGCGCTTCGATGGTTGCGCAAATCAGCGGTTGGCTGCCGTCAAAATCCGCAGCGAAAGCAGGGCTCGCAGCCAGGCAGGCGAGGGTGAATGCAATGGCCTTTGTGGATGAATGCATGTCGTTCTCCCGCGTTCAGCTGACGGTATAGTTGCGGGCGGTCATGCAGGCGCCAACCGCCCGGTACCAGGTGTCCAGCTGCTGCTGGGTTTGCGCCTGGCTGGACTGTTGCTGCGCAGCCTGGTTCTGCCGCGACCTGCGGCCTCCCGCCATGGTGCCGACCACCGCCCCGATGGCTGCGCCCTCGCCGGCATCACCGGCGATGGCCCCGATGGCCGCGCCAGCCACCGCACCCCTGGCCGCGCCGCGGACCCGCTCACCACCTCCGGAACTGGATGCCGGGGGCGGCGCCGCGGCCAAGGCGGCAGGATCGATGCCGGTGTTTTGCGTGGCCCAAACCTGGCATTCGCCCTGGTCCTTCTGTTGCTGTTCGGGACTTTGGCCGCCAGCGGGGTAGATGATGGGCGCCTGGGCCAGGCTGGCGACTGACCACATCAACAGGGTGCCTGCAAGGCAGGCTTGAAATGGCGGTTTCATGGCAATGCTCCTTGGAAACGGTATGGCAAACTCCGGTTGCCCGTCAGTTTGCCACGTAAAGGGTTTTTGATCTCATCGAAAAAATACCAGTCCGCGTGCCCGGAAATCACAACCAGGGCCGGACTTTACGGCAGTACGCGCGAAATTCGTCGCCGTAGATGGCGGTGAGGAAAATTTCCTCGTTGCGTACGAACTGCCGCTGGATGATGAAAATGAAGAACACCACCGGCAGCCACGCCGACAGCGTGCCCAGCCGGATGGCCACTCCGGCCAGGATCAATGCCATTCCCAGGTACATGGGGTTGCGGGTGAAGCGGTAGATGCCATCGGTGACCAGCGCCGTGGATTTGCTGAACGGCACGGCCCCGGTGTCGGCTTTCCTGAAGCCGCCCAGGGCGATGATGATCAGCACCAGGCCGGGCAGTATCACCAGCCAATTCCACCAGCGTGACAGCGAAGGATAGAGCTGGGCGATGGGTAACCAGCGGTCCAGCGCCACCAGCGCCAGCAGGCAGAGCAGCAACCACACCGGCGGAAAGATGCGCGGCTTCTTGAAGCCAAAGCGGCTCATGCGCGATGAAGCCGGTGTTTCCTGTGGGCTGTTGTCATTCCTGGCGTTCATGCGCACTCATCTCCTGGAGCCGGTATGTGAAAGAACCGGCGAGCATTGGCCGTAGTGAATTCGGCCAGCTTGCCGGGCGATTCGTTCCGGCAATGTGCCAATGTACTCGCAATCCACGGCAACCAACAGGGCTCATTGCGGTGGGTTTTCACCCTTGGGCGCAAGTCGCGCGGCTTGAGGTAGGGCGCATCGGTTTCGATCAGCAGCCGCTCCGGCGGAATGTCCTTCATGTAAGCCTGCATGTGCGTGCCGCGCCGTTCATCGCAGATCCAGCCGGTGATGCCGATGTGGCAATCGAGGTCGAGGCATTCATGCATTTCCGCCTGGGTGCCGGTGAAGCAATGCACCACCACTTCATGCAGGCGGTTGCGGAATTCACGCAGGATGGCGATGAAATCGGCGTGGGCATCACGCTGGTGCAGGAACAGGGGCTTGCCACAATCCACCGCGATCTCCAGTTGGCGCTCAAAAGCGGCTTTCTGGTGGTCCCGGGGCGAAAAATCACGAAAGTAATCCAGCCCGGTTTCCCCCACGGCTACCACCTCGCCCCGGTCGCACAGTTCACGCAACACCGAGTCGGTTTCCGCGTTGAATTCGCTGGCGAGGTGCGGATGCACTCCGGCCGTGGCGAACAGCTCGCCCGGATGCGAACGGACGATATCCAGCGCCTTGATGCTGCCATGCTCGCTGGCCCCGGTGACGATCAACTGCACCACGCCGGCTTCGCGGGCGCGGGCAATCACCTGTTCGCGGTCGGTATCAAAGGATTCGTGGCCGAGGTTGCAGCCGATGTCGATCAGCGGAACGGGTTTCGATTCTTCGGTGTTCATGGCAGCAGAGTCTACTAAAGCCCGGTGTCATGCAGCCAGCGTGCGCGTGGGTGTTTGCACCACTTTGCAAACCGGTGGCCGGCGAACATTGACCGTCGACGGCTGCCAGGCTTGCACCTGACGTTCAAGCCGTCAGAATAGCAGCCTGTCTGGCGAGGAGCGGAGCATGGCCGCGGGTTTGTGGAACAGCTATTGGCGATTGATGCGGTTTGACCGGCCGATCGGCATACTGCTGTTGCTGTGGCCCACCTGGTGGGCCCTGCTGGTTGCCGGCCAGGGCCGGCCCACTTTGGAAAACTTCCTGGTTTTCACCCTGGGCGTGGTGCTGATGCGCGCCGCCGGTTGTGTGATGAACGATATCGCCGACCGTAATTTTGATCCGCATGTCGAACGCACCAGAAGCCGGCCATTGGCCAGTGGCGAACTGACCGTGCGGCAGGCCCTGGTCTGTTTCCTGCTGCTGCTCGTGCTGGCATTCCTGCTGGTTCTGCAAACCAACCGGTTAACGGTTTTGTTGTCCTTTGGCGGGCTGGCCTTGGCCGCGACCTATCCTTTTTTCAAGCGTTATACCCACCTGCCGCAGGTTGCCCTGGGTTTTGCTTTCAGCTGGGGCATTCCCATGGCATTCGCGGCCGAAACCGGAGCCGTGCCGCTGATGGCCTGGGCACTGCTGGCCATCAACCTGGTCTGGGTGCTGGTGTACGACACTTTGTACGCGATGGTTGACCGTGAGGATGACCTGAAAATCGGCGTCAAATCCACCGCCATCCTGTTTGGCCGCCATGACCTGGCCATCATCAGTACCTTGATGGTGCTGATGGTGGCGGCGCTGGTCGTCCTGGGGTGGTTTTACGCTTGGGCCTGGCCGTACTTTGCAGCGTTGGCCGCGGTTGCCCTGCTGTTTGCATGGCAACGTTACCTCGTTTGCGAGCGCGATCCTGCCGCCTGTTTTCGCGCCTTCCTGCACAACAACTGGGTGGGTTGCAGCATATTCCTCGGGTTGCTCGGGCACTATTGGCTCGCGAACGGCTGAAGGCCGGGCGCGGTTTTTGCCCACGTGCCGGAGCGGGCCCAGCCGTCACGGCCCCGGCGCCGGCACGCGGGCAGCGACCCACACCGAAACCTGTGAAGCGCCGGCCTGTTTGAGCACCCTGGAGCATTCCTGCAGCGTAGCGCCGGTGGTGAGCACATCGTCAATGAGCGCAATGTGCTGTCCCGCCAGGGGCGCGCAGCTGAAAGCACCCCTGAGATTGCGCTGCCGGGACTTCCGGTCCAGGCCGGACTGGGCAGGCGTGGCGCGGGTACGGCGCAGCAGCCGGCGTTCCAGCGGTATTCCGCAGGCCTGGTGCAACTCCGTGGCCAGCAATTCGGCCTGGTTGAATCCCCGCTGGCAGCGCCGCAGGAAATGCAGCGGCACGGGAACCAGCAGGTCGGGCCAGGCGGGTGTCTCGTGGGGCGGTTCTGGTTGTGCTTGTACGGCCCGCACCAGTTCTTCAGCCAGCAACTGGCCGCAGGCCAGGTCCTTGTGAAACTTGAAGTTGCGCACCAGGTGATCCACCGGGTACTCGTAAACCAGTGCCGCAATGGCGTGATCCCAGGCCGGCGGACGGCGCGAACATTCAGCACACAGCCCGGCGTTGCCGAAGCCCGCGGCCGAATTGCCGGGCAGGCTGCACTGGCGGCAACCGGCGTGGATTCGCGGTAATTCGAGCGCACATTCGGCGCACACCCGCTGCTGGCCAGAGGCCTGGCCACAGAGAAGGCAACAGCCTGGCAGCAAATAATGCAGCAGGTTCTCCAGCACTTGCTTCACCACGACCGGTGCCGGAATGTCCATGAAACGGCATCTCCTGTGGCAGCGGATCGCTGCTTTTGATCGGGGTCATGATTCTGCCGTGCCTTTGAACCCGCTCATGCAGGAATTTCCCGCGTCAACCTGTCGGAATTCTCCGCGATCCTTCAACAAGGCCTTCAACAAAGCTTGGCCCGCGCCTCAACGCGCGGCAGAATTGGGGGCATGTCAAGGATCAAAGAAATCAGGCGCATGGCATGAATTCCAGGCATTCGGAATCAGAACCCGCAGCGCCCGGCCAAAAGGTCACAGCCCGGCCCGCACCGCGGCCCACGTCGATCCAGCAGGTCGACCAGGCACGGCTGGAGAGCATTTATTCGCAGCAGGCAGTTCACTATGACCAGTTTGCGGCCCTGGAGCGCGAAGTGGCCGACCGGCTGCTGGAGCGCGTGGAATTCCAGCGGCGTGAACCGGCCCGCATCATCGATCTTGGTTGCGGCACGGGCTACTGCGCTGCGGAGCTGAAGCGGCGCTACCGCAAGGCCGAAGTGGTTGCCGTGGATTTCGCCTGGCCCATGTGTCGCCTGGCCGCCAGCCGAAGCTCGTTCCTGCGCCCGCTGCGCGTTGTGTGCGCCAATATCAGCAGCCTGCCGTTCGCGCATCGCAGCGCTGATCTGCTGGTAGCCAACCTGTCCCTGCAATGGTCTTCCAGCCTGCCTGAGTTGTTCAACGGCCTGCGACGCGTGCTGCGGCCCGGCGGCCTGCTGTTGTTCAGCATGCCGGTAACCGACTCATTGCTGGAACTGAGACAGGCAGGCTCGGCAGCTGGCTTGGATACCGGGCTGGCGGGTTTCCCGGACATGCACGATATTGGTGACGCGCTGCAGGCGTCCGGCTTCCGTGAACCGGTGATGGCCGCCGAGCAGATTACCCTGACGTACCCCAGCCTCGAAGCTTTGTTGCGTGAGCTGGAGGCGGTGGGAGCGGCCAGTTACTTCACACATTTCGAAATCCTTGGCGAAAACAGCGGGAACGTGATTGCCCATTATCCGGGGGTCCAGCCTGCCGGCCGCTGGCCGCTCAGCTGGGAAATCGCCTACGGTGCGGCATTCGGGCCGGAGGAAGGCCAGCCAGTGCGCAGCGGAGGCGTGGAGACCGCAACCTTTTCCGTAGAGGCTCTACGGGGCTCCCGCCGCAGCTAGGGCCTGTTCACACTATTTGAATGTACGCTGTTGTGACTGAAACCGCACCCATCAAGGCCCTGGCCCTGTAACAGCCAAATCAATACCGCCTGGGCGCGCCTCGCGTACCCGGGCCGCCACTTCACCATTTTCAACAGGGTGTAATTTAGTCTTTGCCAAACTGCCGAAGCTGTACTATCATCGGAGCCAGACAGAGAAGGGGCTTGTACAATTCTGTAACTTTTAATTCGATGAATTGAAATACGATCAGTTCGAGAATGTCGTTCCCCCTTACGGCGTTCTCGTTCCGAGACCGGTGTTCCCCTTGCATCGGGTCTCACGAAAGGGCCGGCTCACCCCTTGCCGGCCCTTTCTCTTTTCTGGCCTCGAAAATTTCTGAAACATTCCGTTGACCCAATCGTTTCAGGACAGGTGCGGGCGCGCCAGGTAGTCGTGCGTTTGCATTTCGGTGAGGCGGCTGCGAGCGCGCTCAAACTCGAAAGCCAGGCGCTGGCCCCTGTACAGGTCATCCACGGCGGTTTCAGCGGAAATCAGCACTTTTACGCCACGGTCGTAAAATTCGTCGATCATGGTGATAAAACGTCGCGCTGTGTCGCTATCCTGCTCTGACATTTGCTTCACGCCCGAAATCAGTACGGTATTGAACGCGCGGGCAATTTCAATGTAGTCGATGCTGCCCCGAGGCTGTTCACACAACTCAACAAACGCGAACCAGGCAATGCCATCGCCACGGCGTATCGCCCGCATGGAGCGGTCGTTGATTTGCAGTTCGGTGCCCAGTTCCACTCCCGCGGCCATGCGCATGAAGCTCGATGCCAGGCTGGATTCCGCCTGGCTGTCCAGCGGCCAATGGTAGATTTCCGACTGTTCCAGGATGCGCAGGCGGAAATCCAGCTCGCCGCCCAGGTTGATAACCCGAGTGTGCTTCTCCAGCATGTCGATGGCGGGCAGGAACTTGGCCCGCTGCAGGCCATCGCGATACAGGTCACGCGGCGCGATATTGGAAGTGGTCACCAGCGTAAGCCCGTTCTGGAACAAGGCTTTCAGCAGGCCCGCCAACAGCATGGCATCGGCGATATCGCTGACGAAAAATTCGTCCAGGCACAATACCCGGCAGTCCTGTGACCACTGGCGGGCAATGGTGACCAGCGGGTCGCGCTCATCGGGCCGTTGCTTCAGCGCATGGTGAATGCGCTGCATGAACCGGTGAAAATGGATCCGCTGCTTCTGCTCGAATGGCAGGCTGTCATAAAACAGGTCCATCAGCCAGGTTTTGCCGCGGCCGACACCGCCCCAGACGTAGAGTCCCTTGATACCCCGGGGTTGCCGCCCCAGCCATTGGCCCAACACATTCCGGTTCAGGTTCTGCAGGAAAGACCTGTTCGACGGGTTTTGAAGATCCCGCCACAGATGTTCAAATGCAACGACAACCTGATGCTGGTCGGTATCGGGAAGAATTTCCCCGGCATCCAGCAGACGCTCATAACGGGCCAGGGGAGACTGGGACATGGAAACGCCGGGATCAGTCCGCGGCTTTTACCCGGATGGGGTCAGGCAACTGGTTGCGTACACCGTTTTTGAGCAGCCCGCGCAAATCCATCAGCCGGCGGTGGAAAAAGTGCCCGGCCTGGTGCATCACCACCAGGTCAGGTGGTGGCTCAATCCGGTCTGCGAACAGCTGCACCGCATCCACTGAAACCACATCGTCTTCATCTCCCTGGACGATCAGCCAGGGGCAATCGGGTCGCGGCAGGCTGGGGAATTCGTAGCGGTCGACCGGTGGCGCGACGGAAATCAGCTGGCCCAGCTGCAGGTTCAGCGCAGCCCGGGTGGAAACATACGCTCCGAACGAAAACCCACCCAGCCACAGCTCATCGTTGGGCCGCGTGCGTCTTACCCATTCCACCACCGCAAACAGGTCATCGGTTTCGCCGTAGCCGTCGTCAAAACTGCCCTCGCTGGAGCCCACGCCGCGAAAATTGAAGCGCACCGTATGCAGCCCCAGCTCACGCATGGCGCGTTCGAGTATCGTCACAACCTTGTTGTGCATGGTACCGCCATGTTGCGGATGCGGATGGCACAACACGATGGTGGCGGGGCGTTCCTCGCCGGCATCGGGCACATCCACCGCGCACTCAAGCATGCCCGCGGGCCCTGGCAGCAGGAACTCGGTGCGCTCCGCCGGAAAGCTTGCGGGCGCAGGGCCGGATTCAGAATTTGAATGGCTTGTTGTCATTACCGACCTGTAAGCTTCGGAATGCCGCATGATACCGCAGCGGCCGGCGCGCGCACCACCGCCCGGCTGCCGTGACCGAGCGCAAATTCTGCCCAGCCCCGGCCGGCCGAATCTGCTATCGTGCACGCCATGAATTTCCTGGCTCATCTCTGGCTCGCCGACGGTGATGATGGTTTGCGGCTCGGCGCCATGCTCGGGGACTTCGTCCGTGGCAACCTGGAAGACAGTGGGCTGCCGCGGAATGTGCAAAAAGGCATTCACCTGCACCGCTTCATCGACCAGTTCATGGATGGCCTGCCGGAACTGGCAGCGCTACGGCAACGGTTTGGCCCGCCATTCCGCCGATATGCCGGCATCATCATCGATGTGGCGTTTGACCACCAGCTGGCTCTGCGCTGGGATGAGTTTTCCGACATTTCGCTGCCCGAGTTCGATGCCGAAGTGCGGCATCTGCTGGCCCGGTATGAGGCGTTCCTGCCGGAAGAGCTGAAAGGTTTCATGCGGTACGCCGACCGGCGCGGCCTGTTTGCCGCCTACCGGGAAAAAGACGAGATTCTTTACAGCCTGGCCGGCTTGGGCAGGCGCCTGTCCCGTTCCAATCCGCTGCACAGGGTGGACGAAATCTGGGATGACTTCGAAGCGGAGTTTGCCAGTGGTTTCGAGCGGGTGTTCCCGCAGGTTCAAGCCGCGGTCAGTAACTGGATAGCTGACCGCAAGAACAGCGGGGTGGCCTAGGGCCTGGCGAATTTCCAACGGCCCCGGCGCAATGCCGCGGGCTTACTCACACGGCATCGCCGGGCATGATTACTGCAGCATGAAGTCGATGGCGGCCTGGATTTGTTCATCCGTCAGGTCAGGCCGTCCGCCCCGCGGCGGCATCACGTTCAGGCCGTTGATGACGCTGCTCTTCAGGCCATCCAGGCCCTTGTCTGCCAGGCGCTGTGCGAGCAAATCAGAGCCGGGCTGGGGAGCGCCTGCTACTCCGGCTGCGTGGCAAGCCGCGCAAACGCTGGAGTAAACCTGGGAACCATCGACCGGGCCGCTCTCTGCCGGGGCAGCGGCAGCCTGGGCCTCTGCCTGCGCAGCAGCCAGGGCCGCTTGTCCGTCCGCACCTTCGCGTACTCCGGTAACCGGGGCAATGCGTTCCTCCGCAAGCCGTTGCTGGCTGGGATTGGCGTTGGGATTGGGTTCGCCACGCAGGCTGAGTGCCAGGACTATGATGACGCCGGTGACGATCATCAACCCGACGATGATGCCGCTAAATTTGCGGAGAAACGCGCTATCTTCTTGCTGATTCATGTAAAACCTCTGAAAAAACCTGTGCCAATTGCCTTGTAATGCGTGCCTGGACAGCCTGTCGCTGGAAAACCGGCGGCTAGTATAGCCGCTGGCCGTTGGCATCGGAAGCCGTTGCAGGGTTACTTTTGCCTTGAAAATCGCTAAACTACGCGGCCTCATCGACAAGTCAAATGCGCCCGTAGCTCAGCTGGATAGAGTACTGCCCTCCGAAGGCAGGGGTCGTGAGTTCGAATCTCGCCGGGCGCGCCATAATCAAAAAAACCTCCCTCGCGGAGGTTTTTTGATTATGGGGGGTTTGACGAATGAGAACTCACTGTTCGCCAATCGGCAGGACAGCCGATTGGAAGCGTAAAGCGACCCGAGCGCAGCGCGGGCGAAGGCCAGGGACGGGCTGAGTTGCCAATTCGAAAGTCATCCGGCAGCGCCGACCTGAGGTTGCTGGGGGAAGCGATGGGTGCCGGCACTGCCAAACACACTGGCGCCTGAGGATCCATTCAAACCAGCAATTCCATGAACGCTCGCAAGCTGGTTGCCTGGATGTTGTCTTTCATTGGAAAGGCATCTTTCTGCGCGTGAATTAGGAATTTATGCGTGGGATGTATATCGGCGCAAGCCTCATGGAAGCCCCGCTGTACGCCCGCAGCAGGGCTGCGTTTGATTTCGATGGCGTAGAGCCTTTCAGGAGTACCCGGCAACTCCAGTACCAGGTCAATTTCGGCTCCGCCTGCGGTTCGGTAGTAAAAGGCCTGAGCACCCAGCGGTAACACCGACAGGATGTTTTCAATTACAAAGCCTTCCCAGCTCTTGCCCGCCACGGGATTTCCCAACAGATCGTTGAAGCTGGGAATATTCAACAAAGCATGAGTGATACCGCTATCGCGGACATAGGTACGTGGTGATTTCAACAGCCGCTTCCTGATGTTGCTGATATAAGGTGGCAGCTTTCTAACCAGCAAGAGGTCTACCAGCAAATCGATATAGCGACCGATTGTGACATTGGAAACATTCAAAGCGGAAGCCAGCCTGGAGGCATTCAGATTGGTGCCCTGAGCGTGCGCAAGCATGATCCAGAGGCGCTCAAGTGTTTCCGCGGGAACGCGTGGGCCCAAGGCCGGGATGTCACGCTCCAGATAAGTCTTGATGAAATCCATGCGCCAGTGCAGGCTGTTCGCATCATTTCTCGCCAGCAGGCTGTCCGGAAATCCTCCACGCAGCCACAGCTGGTTGAGTGCGTCCAGATCACTCGAGTCGCGCTGGAATTCCAGTGCATCGATCGGAAACAACTCGACATAGGAGATCCTGCCCGCCAGGCTTTCGCTGGACTGCCGCAGCAGATCGATAGACGCAGAGCCCAGAAACAGGAAGAGCTGGTTGCGATTGCCCTTGCGGCGTTCCGCATCTATCAGGCTACGAACCGGAGCGAATACATCGGGCAGGCGCTGTACCTCATCAAGGATGATGAGCTTGTTACGGTTGGCATGATGGAAGGCTTCAATGTCCTGGACTTTGCGCAGGTCAGTCCGGTTTTCCAGGTCGAGGTAAACAGAGGGAAGCCCTTCACTGAGTGCAAACGCCAGCGTGGTCTTGCCGACCTGACGTGGCCCCAACAGTGCAACCGAAGGGCTGTTTTGCAGGCGGTCTCGAACCAGAGCTTCCAGGCGTCGTTTTATCATCTATGCATATTTACCACAAAATATTAAAAATACATAGTTAAATCTGGTCGCGAGGAAAAATTTTCCGGCCAGAAAATTGGTTGGACGCCCAGGGCCGGTATGAGCTGGACCAGCAGAATATGCCCGGACCCTAACTCACTGTTCGCCAGCAACGAATGGCACCCCTTGCTTGCTTCTCCGGCCGGGCGCGGGAAAGAATAAGGCATGATCTGCCTAAACATGATTGTAAAGAACGAAACCCGCGTGCTGGATCGCCTGTTCCGTTCGGTGAAAGGCCACATTGCCTACTGGGTGATTGTGGACACCGGTTCCAGCGATGGCACGCAGGAGTTCATTCGTAACTGGTTTCGAACGGCCGGCATCCCCGGCGAACTGCACGAGCGCCCCTGGGTGAATTTCGGGCATAACCGCCAGCAGGCGCTGGAGCTGGCGGTTGCTGCGGGAAAAGCTGACTGGCTGCTGTTCATCGACGCCGATGAACAGCTGGTGGTGGAAGATCCAGCGGTGTTGAAGAACCTGCAGCCCGGCATGAATTACCGCCTGGAGAAGAAACACAGCACCCTGAGTTATTTTCTTCCCGCTCTGGTCAACGTGCGCGAAGCCACCTGGCGCTGGCAGGCGCCGGTACACGAGTTCCTGGAGCAACTTTCCGGGCCGCGGGACTTCACCAAACTGGCGGGTGTTCATATCCACTACCATTCCGGCGAAGGCGCCCGCTCGCAGGGCATCAGCGCGGAACAGAAATTCCTCGGTGATGCGGCCCTGCTGGAGCAGCATCTGCAACAGCACCCCGATGATGCCCGCAGCCAGTTCTACCTGGCCAATTCCTACAAGGATGCCGGGCACTTTCGAAAGGCTTTCGAAGCCTATGAAAAGCGCTGCACGATGGCCGGCTGGGTGGAAGAAAACTTCATGGCCCGCCTGTGGCTCGGAAAAATGGCCATCAGCCTGAACCTGCCGGATGAGCAGGTGATGGACTTGCTGCTGGCCGCCTATGCCTATAGGCCCGCGCGCGCCGAGCCGCTGTATGAACTGGCGCGTTACTACCGGCTGCGCAAGCAATTCACCCGGGCTTTCGTGTTTGCGCAGAGTGGCAGCCGGATCGCATATCCGTACGACACCTTGTTCGTGTCGCGTTCAGTCTATGACTGGCAGATGCTGGATGAGCTGGGGGTTTCCGCTTACTGGGCGGGCGCCTATGCTGAATCCCTGGCTGCCTGCGACACTGTATTGACGAAGGTTGAACAAGGTTTGGCCATTCCACCGGCAGACCTGGAAAGGATTCGCCAGAACCGGCAGTTCTCGGTGGCCAAAGTGGGCCACGCGGATACCGGCGCAACATGACCGGTGACGGCCGCTGATCCCCATGCTGCACCTGCCGGCGACGTCCTGATGCGGGTGTCCGATTGAATCGGGAGCAAAGCCAATCCACCCACGGAGTGGTGCGTTACCTGCAGTACCTGTTCATGGCGCTGGTGCTGGCGTGCCTGGCGGTCCTGGCGACGCGTGCCGCTTTGCGGCTGGAAGGCCGCTGGGATACGCCGCTTTACCACCTGCCCTTTGCCGCCGTGTACGGTGGGCTGGATATTGCCTACACCATGTCGGAACGGATCACCCTGGCCTTCCAGGGCTTTCCGCCGCTGGCGCATTTCGTCCAGGGTGTCCTGTGGCGGGTGACCGGCTCGGCCAACGCCACCGGGGTGGCCAACTTCCTGGCCTTCGCAACACTTCTTGCGATCGGCCAGCGGAAGCTCAGGATTCCGTTTTACCTGTTTGCCGCCATTGCGCTGACTGCTCCGCTGGTGCTGATTCACATGGCATCGAGTTATGTGGATCTCTTCAGCAATTCGTGGCTGGCGCTGGGCATGTTATGCCTTTTTCATGCTTATTACTTTGACAAGACATCAGACCTGGCGATCCTGCTCACCGGCCTGGCGGGCCTGGTTGCGGCGGCCTGGAGCAAATTCCAGCTCACCCCCGCCGTGGCGATCACGCTGCTGCTCTATCTGGCGGTTTACCGGCCGGCCCCGTGGGGAAAGGATGCCCGCCAGCTGCGAGCCCTGGCGTGGATATCGCTGGCCGGCCTGTTGGCCACGGTTCCCTACATCAAGAACTGGGTGGTCTACGGCAACCCGTTCTGGCCGGTACCGGTTCCACTGTTGCAGGACTACCTGCCTTACAGCACGGAGTTCCTGCAACCCCAACCGTGGGAGAACAGCCCGCCACCGCTGGCGGGGCGCAGCCAGTCCGTCAAGTTCCTGCACTCGCTGTTTGAGATCGGGCACCCGCACGAGTATGCCCATCGGGCCCGCTGGATCATCGACCAGGGCAACGCCTGGGTAGCCTTCCGCTCGGGCGGGTTCTGGAATGTGGCGGTGGTGTGCCACCTGTTGCTGGCCGCTGCGTTGGCGCTGTGGCTGAAACCTCGCAAGGGGCTGGTTATCTGCATGGCCGGCGCATCGCTGTTGCTGCTGGTTTCGATGTTTCCTCAGTCCCACGAGTTGCGCTACTACCTGTTCCTGCCGCTGGTCTGGGCCGGCCTCATTGCCAGCCTGTATCCGCTGGTTCGTGGCCGCTCCACCGTGGTTGCCGTGTTGATGCTGATGCTGGTGATGGGCCTGTTCGTCTGTTCGGGTTTTCTCAACCGCGATTATTACCGGATTGAAACATTGAACTATGCCGGGCTGGCGCGCAGTTGGGGTGCGGATCAATATTGGCCGCGGATGGAGCCCGGTGTGACGTATTGCGCGGTGGACATGGCTCCCATGGGGTTCCTGCTCACCGGCCCCACCATGCACGAATTCGAGGTGGTGGACCGCAAGCTGCCGGAGAATTGTCCGGCAGGCTCGGTACACCTTGCGGCCGAAGGGCTGAAACCGCCGGGTGAAAGCCGGATGAGCCAGGCGCTTGGCCTGATCTACCAGGCGAAGGATTATTCGGCGGCGTTGCACCTGCTGGACCAGGTATTACAGGAAAACCCGCATCATTTTGGCGCCATGTGGCAACGTGCCGAAGCGCTGGAGCGGGCGGGAGACATCGATAACGCCCGCCGGGCCTGGCGCGGGGTGATTGCCGAAGCTGCCGGCCAGGGCTATTCCGAGGAAGCCGAGGCGCGTGCGCGGCTGGAACAGCTGGAGTGAATGACTTGCTTTAACCGGAACAGGTCTGCAACATAGCTTCAAGCGGGGTTCGTCGAAAGGTTGTCCATGCCCGCACCAAATCATCAGCGACGCAGTGCAGGCAGTTTTTTTGCGTCCGTCGTGAGCCCGCAATCGCCTTGAAGGAAAAGGGGTAAAGGAAAGCCATGAATTCAACCACGAGACAGCTAGCGCTGGCCATTTCCATTTCCCTGGGAACCGTTGCCGCGGGTTTGCAGGCGGACATCACGATTGATCCTGGCCCGGACAATGGTGTTGTCATTCCCAATCTCGATGCCCAGCCAGGCTTTGACAACCCGCTCTGCTACGACACGGCCGGACAGACGGGGGAACTGGGCAATTGCACAACACCGCCGACCGGCCCCACCGGCGCTACGGGTCCAACGGGCGCAACGGGTCCGACAGGTCCGACAGGCGCGACGGGCGCCACGGGGCCAACCGGCCCGGCTGGCGTCACCGGGTTACAGGGTGATACCGGCAGCGTGGGACCCACCGGACCTGCTGGAGATCCGGGTTTGATCGGCCCGCAAGGCGTTGCCGGACCCAAGGGCGACACGGGCGAGGCCGGGATCACCGGCCCCAGGGGTGATACCGGCGCAACGGGGGCAACAGGCCCGACGGGAGCCACCGGCGCCACTGGCCCTGCCGGCGCGGTTGGAAGCTGCGCCTTCGCTGACTTCTATGCGCTGATGCCCACCGATAACACGGTCACAGTTCCCGTGGCGGGCGATGTGGACTTTCCCCAGGATGGGCCAAACACCGGGCAAATCGTTCGGCTGGGTGTCGACAGCTTCCTGTTGCCGGCCATCGCGGTTTACCAGGTGATGTTCCAGGTCAGCATTTCCGAAGCGGGCCAGCTGGTGCTGGCGCTGAACGGTGTGGAACTGCCCTGGACGGTGGTCGGGCGCGCAGCCGGCAACAGCCAGCTGGTGGGCATGGCGCTGGTCCAGACTTCCGGGCCAAATTCCGTCATCAGCGTCAGGAATCCCTCGGGCAACAGTTCTGCCCTGACCATCACGCCATCAGCGGGTGGCAGCCAGCCGGTGGCAGCCCACCTGCTGATTACACAAATGCTTGGGCCACAGGGTTGCGCCGTGGGTGTAACCGGCCCGACCGGCCCAACCGGAGAGACCGGGCCGACAGGGCCACAGGGTGACACCGGCCCGACCGGAGCCACGGGTGAAACAGGTCCCACAGGCCCTACCGGCTCAACGGGCCCCACAGGCCCAACCGGCTCAACGGGCCCTTGAGGTTTCTACTCGTCGCATGGCTACACTGGCGGAGCTTAGGCTAATATCCTGAGCTTAATGGACAAGAAGAACCTTACCGAAGCGGACATCCGCACCAAGTTCATCACGCCCGCGCTGGTCGGCCCCAATGGCGGCCCCACCGGCGGCCCCAATGGCGGCAAGTGGAATGTGATGACTCAGTTGCGCGAGGAAATCTATTTCACCAAGGGCCGGGTGATTGTTCGGGGTAAGACGGTCAAGCGTGGCGAAGCCAAGAAGGCGGATTACATCCTGTACCTCAAACCCGGCCTGCCCATTGCTGTAATCGAGGCCAAGGACAACACCCACACGGTGGGCGCCGGCATGCAGCAGGCCCTGGAATATGCCCAGATCCTCGACCTGCCGTTCGCCTACAGCAGCAATGGCGATGCCTTCCTGGAGCATGATCGCACCGCCCAATCCGGCCCCGTCGAACGGGAAATTCCGCTCGACCAGTTCCCCACGCCCGAGGAGCTCTGGGCGCGTTACAGCAAGGCCAAAGGCTACACAGCCGCCCAGCAGGAGGTGGCCAGCCAGGATTATTACGACGACGGCTCGGGCAAAGCGCCGCGCTACTACCAACTCATCGCCATTAACCGCACCATCGATGCCATCGCACGAGGTGAGAACCGCCTCCTGCTGGTGATGGCAACCGGCACCGGCAAGACCTACACGGCCTTCCAGATCATCTGGCGCCTGTGGAAATCGGGCGCCAAAAAGCGAATTCTGTTCCTGGTGGATCGCAATATCCTCGCCGACCAGACCAAGACCAACGACTTCAAGCCGTTTGGCCAGGCCATGACCAAGATCACCAACCGCACGGTGGATAAGGCCTTTGAGATCTATCTGTCGCTTTACCAGGCAGTGACGGGCACCGAGGAAGAGCAAAACATCTACAGGCAGTTCTCCCCGGATTTCTTCGACCTGGTGATCGTCGATGAGTGTCATCGCGGCAGCGCCGCCGAGGATGCCAACTGGCGCAAAGTGCTGGAATATTTCTCGTCGGCCACCCAGATTGGCATGACCGCTACACCCAAGGAGACCAAAGACGTCTCCAACATCGAGTACTTCGGCGACCCGATTTACACCTACTCGCTCAAGCAGGGCATCGAGGACGGCTTTCTCGCCCCCTACAAAGTCGTGCGCATCGGCATCGACCGGGATCTGGAAGGCTGGCGCCCTGAAAAGGGCAAAACCGACAAGTACGGCCAGCTCATCGACGACCGCGAATACAACGAAACCGATTTCGACCGCAACCTGATCCTGGAAAAGCGCACTGAGCTGGTGGCTGCCAAGGTCACGGAATTCCTCAGGGCCACCGACCGATACGCCAAGACCATCGTGTTTTGCGAGAACATCGACCACGCCGAGCGGATGCGCCAGGCGCTGGTCAATACCAATGCCGACCTGGCGGCGGCCAACCCCCGCTACGTGATGCGCATTACCGGTGATAACGACGAAGGTAAAGCCCAGCTCGACAACTTCATCGACCCCGAATCCACTTTTCCGGTGATCGCCACCACCTCGCAGCTGATGTCCACCGGCGTAGACGCGCAGACCTGCCGCCTGATCGTGCTCGACAAGCGCATCCAGTCGATGACCGAGTTCAAGCAGATCATCGGCCGCGGTACGCGCATCAATGAGGACTACAACAAGTTCTACTTCACCATCATGGACTTCAAGCGGGCCACGGCGCTGTTCGCCGATCCGGACTTTGATGGTGACCCGGTGCAAATCTATGAACCCAGGCCCGGTGAGCCTCCGGTGCTGCCGGATGAACAGGAAGGCTCTGGCGTACCTGCAGGCGAAGGGCCAACCGACATCATAGGCGGCGAGCCGCCGGGCGGAGTACACGAACCCACCCGCAAGTTCGTGGTGGACGATGTGGAGGTCAACATCGTCAGCGAGCGGGTGCAGTACCTCGATGCCAACGGCAAGCTCATCACCGAATCGCTGAAGGACTACACGCGCAAGGCCGTGCGCAAAACCTATGCGTCGCTGGATACTTTCCTCAACGCCTGGAACGCCGCCGAGCGCAAGCAGGCCGTTATCGATGAACTTGCCAGCCATGGCGTGTTCATCGATGAACTCTCCGACCAGGTTGGCCGCGACCTCGACGCGTTCGATCTCATCTGCCACATTGCCTTCGACCAGCCGCCACTCACGCGGCGCGAACGAGCGGAGAAGGTGCGCAAGCGCAATGTGTTCGGCAAGTATGGCGACCCGGTGCGCGCGGTGCTCGAAGCCCTGCTCGACAAATACGCCGATGCCGGCCTGAGAAGCGTTGAGTCGCTCGAAATCCTCAAAGTCGACCCTCTGACCCGCTTCGGCACACCGGTTGAAATCGTCCACCTTTTTGGCGGCAGGGAGAACTACCTCGCCGCTATTCACGAACTTGAAACCCAGCTTTACCAGGAAGCCGCCTGACCCATGCCCAACGTCTCCAACCTCGTCAAAACCATCCAGGACATCATGCGCAAGGACGCCGGTACGTACGGCGATGCACAAAGACTCGAACAACTCGGCTGGATGTTCTTCCTGAAGATCTTCGACGACCGCGAAAAGGAAATGGAAATTCTGCGCGACACCTACAAATCGCCGCTGCCGCAGCACCTGCGCTGGTCCGCCTGGGCGGCCGATGACGAAGGCATCACCGGCGAGCCGCTGCTCGACTTCGTCAACAACACCCTGCTGCCCAAGCTCAAGGCGCTGACGGGTGGCGCCGACAAGATTGCCGGCCTGATCCGCATGGTGTTCGAGGACGCCAACAACTACATGAAGAACGGCACCCTGATGCGGCAGGTGATCAACAAGATCAACGGCATCGACTTCAACGCCTCCGATGACCGCCACATGTTCGGCGACATCTACGAGAAGTTGCTCAAAGACCTGCAGTCAGCCGGCAACTCAGGCGAGTTCTATACCCCACGCGCCGTTACCCAGTTTATCGTTGACCAGGTCAACCCCAGGCTCGGTGAAACCGTCCTCGACCCCGCCTGCGGCACCGGCGGCTTCCTGGTTTGCGCCATCGAGCACCTGCGCAAGCAGGCCAAAACCGAGGCCGACGAGCGCACCATCCAGGACTGCTTTGCCGGCATCGAGAAGAAACATCTGCCGCACGTTTTGTGCATGACCAATCTCCTGCTGCATGGCATCGACGTTCCGTCGAATGTTCGCCATGACAACACACTGGCCCGTCCACTGCGCGACTGGAGCCCAAAGGAACGCGTGGATGTGATCGTCACCAATCCACCCTTCGGCGGCATGGAGGAAGACGGCATCGAAGCCAACTTCCCCGCCGATTTCCGTACCCGCGAAACCGCCGACCTGTTCCTGGTGCTGCTGATGAAGTTGCTCAAACCGGGCGGCCGCGCAGGCCTGGTATTACCCGACGGCACCCTGTTCGGTGAAGGTGTGAAAACCCGCATCAAGGAAGCGTTGCTCACCGACTGCAACCTTCACACCATCGTCCGGTTGCCCAACGGCGTGTTCAACCCCTACACCGGCATCCGCACCAACCTGCTGTTCTTCACCAAAGGCGCGCCGACCACCGCTGTCTGGTATTACGAGCACCCCTATCCCCCCGGCGCCAAGAGCTACAACAAAGGCAAACCCATCCGCATCGAGGAGTTCGAAAACGAAAAAGCCTGGTGGGGCAGCGAGGATGACGGCTTCGCCGCCCGCGCAGAGAACGAGCAAGCCTGGCGCGTGTCCATCGAAGACATCAAGGCCGGCAACTACAACCTCGATCTCAAGAACCCGCACAACCCCGACACCGGCCCTGGCGACGTGGATCACCTTTTGCCCGAATACGAAAAACTCCTCGCTCAAATCGCTGAGACCCGCGCTGCGCTGAAGGCAGAACTTCAGAAAGCACTAAGCGCCACCGCAGGGACGGCTGAATGAAGCTGGAGACTTTCTTCGAAAAGTTCGAACTCTTCGCTGATGCACCCGATGCAGTGGCGAAGATGCGGGAGTTGGTACTTGAATGGGCTACCACCGGCCGACTCGTCGAGCAATCCTCCGCGGATGAACCAGCGGCAGCCTTGGTGGAACGAATCGAAAGACACTTTGCGGCCTTGCGGAGTCGAAAAGAGGTACGCTGTTCACCGGTCGAGGCGCTCGACGACGACAACCTTTCGATAATTCCTTCTAGCTGGCAGTGGGTGCGGCTCGGCAATGTCGTCGACTACGGCTCGTCGGAAAAAGTCAAATCGACAGACATTCCGGAGGACACATGGCTCCTTGATTTGGAAGACATTGAAAAAGACACCTCCCGGCTGCTGCAGAGAAAGATATTTCGTGAGAGTCCCTCAAAGAGTACGAAGACAGCATTCCGCACGGGCGATGTCCTCTATGGAAAGCTCCGCCCATACCTGAATAAGGTACTCGTTGCAGATGCATCGGGCTATTGCACCACCGAGATCATCCCAATCCGTGCGTTTGGGTTTATTGATCCCGGCTACCTTTGCTATGCGCTGAAGCGTCCAGCGTTCCTCGCATACGCGAACTCCAAGAGCTACGGGATGAATCTGCCACGCCTCGGGACTGTTGATGCCCGACTTGCACCGTTTCCGCTCCCACCGCTCGCCGAGCAAAAGCGAATCGTGGCCAAAGTGGATGAGCTGATGGAGTTGTGTGATCGGCTGGAAGCGCAGCAACAGGAACGGGAGACACGGCACACCGAACTCGCCCAGGCGTCGCTAGCCCGCTTCGCCGACGCACCCACCCCAGTCAACCTCGACCTGCTCTTCCACAAGTCCTACAGCATCTCCCCCGCCGACCTCCGCAAGTCCATCCTCACCCTCGCCGTCCATGGCAAACTCGTCCCCCAGGACCCCAACGACGAACCATCAGAGAGCGCACTTAGCTCCTGCGGCGTTGATTTGGACAGGTGGGCGGTAACGCCGGATGCAGATCGGCAAGCTGTACCAGATTCATGGACTTGGATTTCCTTTGCAGGTGTAGGCGAACAACGCTTGGGAAAAATGTTGGACGTGGAAAAGAATCGCGGCGAGCTCAAGCCCTACCTCAGGAATACAAACGTGCAGTGGATGCGGTTTGATCTTAATGACATAAAGAATATGAAAGTCGAGCAACGTGAAGTGAATGAACTTCGGCTGAAGTATGGTGATTTGCTCATCTGTGAGGGAGGTGAACCGGGTCGCTGCGCCATCTGGGGCGATGAAGTTTCCGAAATGTACTTTCAAAAGGCTATTCATCGCGTTCGCCCATGCGCCGCTGTAATGACTGAATTTCTCGCGCTCAATCTTCAGATTGATAGTTCGAATGGTGTACTTGCTAGCTATTTCACCGGAGCCACGATCAAGCACCTGACAGGGCGTTCGCTCGCAGCGTATCCTGTACCCATCCCGCCCCTCGCCGAACAACACCGGATCGTGGCTAAAGTGGACGAACTGATGGCCTTGGTGGACGCCTTGGAAGCCCAGCTCGCCACCGCCCACAGCACCGGCGCAACCCTCATGAAGGCCGCCGTTTCCGAACTGACCACCGCCGCTTGACCTATTTCAAATCCTCGGCCTCAAACCTTCGACCTCTTCGCCACCCTCGAAGAACCAAGTTGTGAAATTTATGAAACTGATTTAAAAGTAGTTTTGGAAAGCAAGTGGCGATATCGTGCTCTGACAGTCCTGAACACGACAGTTTCTGTAAAAACGTAATAAGGTGCCAAGAGAAAATCGCTTGAAATCCATAACAATGAAAGTTTCGGATAAGAAGTTGCGACCTAGAATCAAGGAAATCTGGGGTATGCAAATCCGTGACTTGGTCGATACTGAGGACCCAAGCCAACTAGACATAGTCAATTTCCAAGCTGCAGTTGAAACATCGATTGAAGCATTTCGTTCGGAGTACACTTCAGCTCAATCCGCGCTTCGAACTGCAATGATAATAAATGCTGGTGCTGCAATAGCACTTCTCGCTTTTGTCGGTAATCTTTGGCCAGACGTTGGTCTGGCACCGACTCTTATGGGGCTAGTAAATTCTTTATCGGGCTATGTGTTGGGTGTGCTGTTTGGTGCAGTGGGCTTGGCTGCTCACCACGCAATGCATTATTTCATGTACGCCGAAAACGAGCGATGGATAAGCATTTCCAAATGGACGTATATTGGGTTGCTATCATTTTCTTTTGCGGCTTTTGCTTTAGGGAGCTGGTTCGTGTACTTCACGCTGGTCACTAAATTTGGGAGCACGTAGTGCTAATGTCACCACACAACGCCTTTAAGCCGTTGGTAGCGCTCACTCGGCCTAGGCTTTGCGTGGCCGCTTAGCTAAATGCGTTGGACATTAGGGGACATGATGCAGTCAATCTCCATACCTGAAGAAATCGATTGGTATGAGCTGAACGGCGCTGAAGAGCCGTGGAAAGACTTTTGGGGCAGATGGCAGATTGAGCAGCGTGAATTTACAGATCGATGAACAGGAGTTTCTGCGTCACTTCGTGCAGCATGCGCAGCAGCTTATGTGGTTACTCGGCGCGGGCACGTCACGTTCGTCCGGTCTCCCCGCTGCGGTGGATCTGATCTGGGATTTAAAGCGACGGTACTACTGCGCGAAAGAGAACCAGGACGTTCAGGCTCATGACGTCAGCAATCATGCCATCAAGGCGAAGATCCAGAGCTACTTCGACGGCAAAGGCTGCCCGGAAATCTGGAGTAATGAGGAATATTCCTACTATTTCAAACTGATGTTCGGCGAGGACTACGCTGCACAGCAATCCTATATTCAGGAGCAGATGTCACCGGACAAGGTGACGCTGACAATCGGGCCGCGCGCGTTGGCTTCGCTTCTGGCAATGGAGCGGTCACGTCTTGTCTTCACCACGAATTTCGATGATGTTATTGAGGATGCCTACGCCGCCGTAGCCGGAAAGAACCTGACGCCTTTTCATCTTGAAGGGTCATATGCCGCGCTTGAAGCACTAAATGCAGAGCGGTTTCCCTTATACGCAAAGATTCATGGGGACTTTCGGTACCAGAAAATCAAAAACCTTTCCAGGGATCTGCTTAGTAACGATGAGAAGATTCAGGAGTGCTTCGTTGCGGCGGCGGGACGCAACGGCCTGATCGTCGCCGGTTATAGCGGCCGGGACAGCAACGTCATGGCCATGCTGGGAAAGGCGCTAGAGCAGCCCAATCCATTCCCGCACGGAATCTGGTGGTCCGTCCCGCGCGCATCCAGCGCCGCACCTGCTGTCGCGGCGTTTATCGAAGCTGCGCGGGAAAAGGGCGTTGCGGCCTATATTGTAGAGACCGGAACGTTCGATCTGATGCTCTACAAGATCTGGCGGCAAATTCCTGACAAGCCACAGGCACTGGATGGCAATGTGCGCTCAGCACGGGCGCATCCGGTATCCATTCCGTTGCCCGCATGCGGCAAGAGCTATCCGATCCTGCGAACGAACGCACTCGAAATCGTCGACGCGCCCCGGCAGTGCGGCTCGCTTCCTGCCGGCAATGTTCCCGTTGCCGATGTGTTTGCCGCTGTGCGCGAGAAGCAGCCGGATGCCGTCATTGCCTATCAGGATGGCGTCGTATTCTGGGGCGATTCAACAAAGGTTGCGAAAAGCTTGGAGGGGCTGATTGCGAATGATATCGGCATGCGGGAGATTGCCGATCCTGTCGCTGAGATCGCCGCATCCACACATCTAAAGTCGCTCTACGAGCATGGCGTTTCAGAAGCACTTTGCCGCGACAAACCCGTACTCTCACGCAAGAAGGGAAAGACCTGCTACGCTGTTGTTGACTACCGGCAGGCTAACGATGAACGCTTCGCATCATTAAAGAAAGCCGTTGGCTTTCGTGGCAATCCCGCACCAATTTGCGGAGCCGTCCGTGAACTTCCCGATACGCACTGGGCCGAGTGTGTCAAGCTAAGGCTTGAAGAGCGTGCCAGTGTCCTGTGGCTCTTGCTGGAGCCTGATGTATGGATCAAACCGCTAAAGAATCGTGAAGATGCGCAAGACTTTCTGCGCAATCGTAAACTCAAACGATATAACAATCAGTCCTACGAAATCCTAAACGCCTGGATCGAGATTCTTATAGGCCCAATTGGCCAGGGCAAACCGGTTACCGTCACCTACGGCGCTGATACGGACTACCCAGCTTCCTTCACTGTTTCCACCCGTACGGCGTTCAGCAGGAGGGCATCCACATGAACGCGCAGCGGCACGAAGAACTATCCGCACATGGCATGCTCCCAGAACCGGCTCTCTTGTTTGCGGACAAGAAGACTGACACGCACCCGCTTCGGGGTCTGATCGCAAATGGACCATACAGTCGTGATCTTGGTTTTCCGGCGCAGGTGCGGCTTGCCTATCTGGCACCCGCTGATCGCATTAACCGGATCGAGCACATCGCCTCCGAAATGCAGCGCAAGGCGCAAGTGAGAGAAGCACAGAATTACTATTTTGAGTATCCGGGCTTTGAGAGCGTATTTCGCGTTCCGCTCGTTCCGGCGAATGATGCCCTAAAGTTTATGCCACCGGATGAATGTGGGCGCCTTGCACAGGCACAGAATGGCGAGGGGCTTGTGCGCGCACTCGTTCACGCCATCGGCGCTACGCGGGCGAAGCGTGGCTCTTTCGATGTGCTCATGATCTATCTACCACCGGAGTGGAAAAACGCATTTACGTACGAAGGTTTTAATCTCCACGACCGACTAAAAGCACTGATAGCGCCGCTCGGCATTCCCGTGCAGATCATGAATGAAACTGTATTCTCACGTACCTGCCGTTCGCAGGCGATGTGGGGCATTACGGTCGCTCTCTATGCCAAAGCCGGCGGGATTCCGTGGAAGCTTGCGGACTTTGATCGTGACGAGGCCTATATCGGCCTTAGCTATGCGATGCGCAAGCATGGAGATGGTATGGAATACAGCACATGTTGTAGCCAGATCTTCGATCCGGACGGGACAGGTTTTGAATTTGTCGCCTATGACACGCGGGAATTCGAGACGGACAGGAGAGGGAATCCGTATTTGAGCTATCAGGAAATGATGTCCGTTCTTTCGCGCAGCCTCATGCTCTATCAAAACGGCCACTACGCACATGTGCCGCGCAAAATTTTCGTTCACAAGTCGACGCGTTTTACGGAGGAAGAAATCCAGGGCGCGCTGGACGCATTTGGTTCAAAGACCGAGGTGGAACTCATCCAGATCATCCGAAGTACGGAGTGGCACGGTCTCAAAGTCGATCTGCCGCAGCCCCCGCATCAGAAAGCACGGCCGGCTGCCTATCCGCTTGATCGTGGTAGCTATCTGCCGCTTACTGAAACTGAATGCCTGCTGTGGACACAGGGTAGCGTGTCCGGCGTAAATGCCCAACAGGCGAATCGACCTGTCTTTAAAGAGGCCGTTTTCAAGCCTACACCGAACCCCTTATTACTCAGGCGCTGGTCGGGGGTGGGTGGCTGGCATGACACCTGCCTGAGTGTATATTCGCTTACCAAGTGTGACTGGAACAACAACACACTTTATAAGACATTGCCGGCGACGCTAGTGTACTCTCAGCGATTTGCTAATGTTGTGAAGGGCACACCGGAAATTGTTGATGACGTGTACAACTACAGATTTTTTATGTAGGCGCGTCATTGAGCACATAGTGACGGAGAACAAAGCTGCCCAACAAGTAACTCCAGCGCACGCGTCGAAGCGGTGCACGGCTGAGCATTAGCGTTAACTGCAAGGAGCACGAATGAACTTTCTCGAATCCCTTGCTGCAGAGTGGTACGCCATTCAAGGGTATTTTGTGCGCACGAACATCAAAGCGAACAGGCGCGGGAAAGGCGGCTGGGATAACGAGCTGGACGTTCTGGCATATGATCCCGCAAGCAAGAAATTGGTGCATTTGGAAACCTCATGGGATGCATTGAGCTGGGAAAAACGAGAAGAGAAGTTCTTGAGGAAGAAATTTGTTTATTCTGCAGCCGAGTATGCAGCTATTACAGGGATGAATCGCCCCGGGTTTCGTGGAGGCCATTTGGTTTAAGTTCAAGCAGCACGCTTTTCGTTCTCAGCGAGTAGCCGCCAGTAGTTTGCCTCAGCTTCAGCCGGAGGGATATAGCCAATCGGTTCCAGTAGTCGCTGGTGGTTGAACCAGTGTACCCAGCGCAGAGTTTCCATTTCTACCGATTGCCTCGTTTTCCACGGCCCGCAGCGGTGGATCAGTTCGGTCTTGTACAAGCCGTTGATGGTCTCGGCCAGGGCATTGTCATAGCTGTCTCCACGACTACCTACAGAGGGTTCTATGCCCGCTTCGGCGAGACGCTCGCTGTAACGGATGGAGAGGTATTGCGAGCCTCGGTCGCTGTGATGGATCAGTGAACTGCCTCCTGCCGGCCGTCGGTCATACAACGCCTGTTCCAGCGCATCGAGGACAAAGTCGGTTTGCATGGAGTGGCTGACCCGCCAACCCACGATGCGCCGCGCAAAGACGTCGATGACAAAAGCCACGTACAGCCAGCCCTGCCAGGTTGAGACATAGGTAAAGTCCGACACCCACAGCTCATCGGGACGACTGGCCTTGAACTGCCGGTTGACCTTGTCCAGGGGGCAGACGGCGCCTTTATCCGCCAGCGTGGTCTTAACCACCTTGCCGCGCCGTGCACCTTGCAACTGCATGCGCTGCATCAAGCGTTCAACTGTACAGCGGGCAACCGCTATGCCTTCCCGGTTCATCTGTCGCCAGACTTTATCGGCACCGTAGACCCGCATATTCCGGTCCCATACCTGCTGGATCTGTGGCATCAGCAGCTCATCACGCTGATCACGGGCACAACGCAGCATCGGATTACGTTGGCGTGCCGCGTGGCGCCGATACCCCGACGGTGCCATCTGCAGCACCTTGCAGATGGGCTCGACCCCGTAGGTATCTCGTTGACTGTCGATAAAAGCGTTCAGGACTTGAGACGGCGGTCGAGCTCCGCCTGGGCGAAAAACGCACTGGCCAGCTTCAAAATCTCGTTGGCCCGCCGCAGCTCTTTCACCTCACGTTCCAATGCCTTGATCCGATCACGCTCTTCGCTGCTGACACCGTCCCGAATGCCATTGTCGATCTCATACCTGCGTACCCATTGATGCAGGGTCTGCGGTACACAGCCGATCTTCGGTGCAATCGATTCAATCGTCGCCCAAAGGGAGGGGTAATCACCGCGATGCTCCTGCACCATACGCACAGCGCGTTCTCGGACTTCCGGGGAAAACTTCGTAGATGTGTTCATGGCTCCATTCTCTCAAAGGTTGGAGCCTCCTCAAAACCCGGGGCGATTCAGCACAAAGCCTGCCACAATTCAGAAGCGGGCCATAATCGGTACTTCAAGGTCACAACCAACCAGCACTTGGGGTAAGGACATCGAGATCACTACGGTTCCAAACTTCATATCAGAGATAGCTGCTGCAATCGAGAAGAAACACCCCATGAAGGACGTAATCCCTGAAACCTATCCATGCCTCCGGTCATTTCAGTTTGTGCTGGCGTATGGTCGCGGGTAACAGAGTGTCCAAATACGAGAACTGTATGAAGAAGGCTAAAGACGAAATACGTAGCGAGTACAAACGATCCGATTTCAAGAAACTTGAGCGTGGGAAGTTTCACGCCGAGGTACGAAAGGGCACATCAGTTGCTTTACTTGAGCCGGACATAGCCAAGGCCTTTCCCACCTCAAAGGCAGTTAATGATGCTTTGCACGGCTTGTTGAGTATCGCAGAGGAAGCATCACGCATAACCAGCGCTCCGGGTGGGCGCCGGGGAAAGCGCGGTAGCGCTTCGCAGTAGTTTTCTGGCCGGCGCTGCTCCAGCACAACGTTAGGCAATAAGGCGAACTCATGAGCGATTGGGACTTTCTGCACGACATGCATAACGAAGGCTATAGCTCAGAGCAAATAGCTGATGCCGCTGCCTGTGGGTATAACCCTTGGGAGTGGCAGCCCTTAGATGAGAAAGAATTATCAACCGGACTGTCACAGCCCGATCCTGAATTGGTGTTTATTTTCGAGAGCTTGGTTGAGAGTGCAATCTCGTACCACGCCCTGACAGACCGCTACCTGCAAATCTGGGGTGAGTTAGGAGAGCTCTATGCGGAAATTAAGTACGGCATCAAGCGACACAAGCCACATACAAGGGGTTCGGACGGCAGATTGGGCAATGATTTTGTTGAGGTAAAGACCATCTCTCCAGAAAAAGCCGGGGAGCAAGTTCAAGTCAAGCGCGCCGGCAACTTCAATAAACTAGTGGTTGTAAAAATATCCAAAGACTTTGAATTCGAAGCCCGGCTTATTGGCAGAAAGAAACTTTCAAAAGGCGATGGAACACATGCGCGAGTATCGTGGTCCACGCTAACCACAACAGAAAAATAAATGAGTACTGTGAAAACGCTTACCAAGGCACACCAGTCATCCCTCGCACTTTGAATCGCTCTTACTGAGCGTCCGGAAAGTCGGGGAGAACCAATGGCATACCGCCGTCAAACCAGGCCCGGCCGCCACCCCCACGTTCCCGCGGGAACGTCCAGGCTGCGGGCCAGCCCGGTTGGCCGCCACTGGCCTGATTGTCTTCAATAGGCTTCCGACCAATCGATAACCTTGAAAGATTTCGGCTCAATTACCGTAGCCAGGTGACCAACGATAATCACCATATTGTTTGAGCTGCATCGCGCGCTTCTGACACACAACGAATCAAAGCCCAGGAACTCAGCGGCGTGGCCTATGTCCTGGCAAGGGGTGTAATCGAGCGATGTCAGGACTTTTTCATTCAATCCCAGAGCGCTCATGGCTTTGTCTGTGGAAATATCAATGGTGCGTTGAGTAACGATGCCCAGTGTGTGAAGTTCAACCGGTCGGGACGGGAATACGGGTTGTCGATTCAGGTGAAAATAGACTTCGGCAATAGCGCATTGCGGTTCAAAGCTTGTGTACAGTGCTTCAAACGTCTGAGGGGGCGACCATCTGCCACCTGCGAGGCTGCCAACGGTAGGATCCCGTCCTTGAAATACTGCCCGATAAACTTGAGTCTCCAGAGACGCAACATCCAGTGTGCTGAGCACATCGAGAATTTTCGGGTCATGTACGGATGAACTTGCCATGAGGCGTTATTCGGTCGCCTATACGTAAACCAGGTCGTCCAGTTGCTCAATGGCAGCCAGCACAGGCTCGATATTGCCCTCCTGGATCAGGTCTGCGGGCTTTCGGTCTTGCAGCAGGCGGTGCCGCGAAAAAATCCAGAGTCTGGCTTCCTCGGGCGTGTAGAACTCCTGCAAGCGGTCAACAACATACTCAAGCTCAACGAGCAAAAGTTCCTTGGCACGCTGCGGTGATGCCTTGCCGCTATTCCAGCGGGAAACGGTGGCTGGGGTGGTGCCCAGGACATTCGCGACATCTGTAATATTCATCGCGCCGGCTTTCCTGAGTGAATCCAGCTTTCGGATGATGACACTGCTCATAGATTGGGCCTCGGATTATTCTGTCGAATGGGGGCAGCATTGCTTATCGGTGCAAACAAGATTTGCGCTGATTTTGGGATCATTCTTGATCTCAACTGGTTACATTAGGCCTTGGTATCTTATTGCATTTTACTTACGCATGCCTGGTGAATGTAAAAAGCTTGCACTCCTGTAAGCCGAGCAATGACTGAAAGGTCCCGAGTTTGATTTGGATTTGGCCTCGGGATTTCCAAGCGCTTTTGGCTTGATGCTGTTTCTGGGGCGTTTTTTACTAATTTTCAAACAGATTAGTAGAAATTGACTGGACTCTGTCACAAATACCCGCCTATACTAATTTCTACTAATTTATAGGTAATTTAGTAGAAAATGCGAATTCCCGAGCACGCACCCACTCTGGATTGGGCTTTTGAGCATCTGTCCGCAGATCGCATGTCGGATTTGTTTGCGCATCAAACCCCCTTGCCGACTGGCAAGTACCTGCATTGGGACGAGCTGAAACGGCGACAGGCACCCGGAAACTTGTCCCATGATGAGTGGTGGGCTGCGGTCAGTCTGGCCCGTTCGGCATTACTGGAATCGCTGCCCCTGTTGGATAAACAGGGCGAACCATTCGTATTCGCGGTTCCGGGTCCGGTTGCCCTCGACCTGCATCATATTGATCGTGATGCGGCAGGGCACATCCAGTCTGCCGCCGGCGCACCGCTACAGACGGAATCCCAGCGGTTTCTGATCAGCTCTCTGGTGGAAGAGGCCATCACTTCCAGCCAGCTCGAAGGCGCCGCAACCACGCGCCGGATAGCCGCGGACATGCTGCGCAGCGGCCGCAAACCCCGCGATCACAGCGAGCGGATGATCTTCAACAACTACCAGGCGATGGAGCATCTGCGCTCGTTGCGCCACGAGCTGCTTACACCGGCTCTTGTGCTGGAACTGCACCGGATGATCACCGATGGCACGCTGGAGAACCCGCAGGATGCCGGTCGATACCGGCAGAACGATGAGGTACGGATTGTTGATGAGCGCGACCACACGGTATTGCATCAGCCACCTTCGTACAGGGAGTTGCCTGAACGCATGCAACGGCTGTGCGACTTCGCCAATGCGGATGAAAATTCATTGCCATTCGTGCATCCCGTTCTCCGGGCCATCCTGTTGCATTTCATGCTGGGCTACGATCATCCGTTCGCTGATGGAAACGGCCGTACCGCGCGGGCGCTGTTCTACTGGTCCATGGCGCGCAGCGGCTACTGGTTGATGGAATACACTTCCATCAGCCATATCCTGCGCAAGGCTCCAGCGCAATACGTGCGTGCTTATCTGCATACCGAAACAGGGCATAACGACACTACCTATTTCCTCATTCATCAACTGAAGACCATCCGAAAAGCCATTGCCGCTTTGCACGCATACGTCGAACGCAAGACCCGTGAACGAGGAGAAACCGAACGTTTGCTGGCCCGCTCACCTGCCTTGCGCGGGCGCTTCAATCACCGCCAGCAGGCTCTGCTGAATCATGCCCTGCGCAATCCAGGAGCCGCCTACCGGATGGATACACATAAGCGGTCGCATGGCGTCGTCTACCAGACGGCACGAACCGATCTGCTCGGACTGGAGGCTTTAGGCCTGTTGGAAAAAGCCAGACAGGGCAATGCATACGTTTTCTTTGCGCCGACTGATTTGGGGCAGCGATTGGCGTCATTGGGTTTAAGGCCAACGAGTAGCAGGTGAGAACCGGTGGTTTGGGGATGGCCTAGCTAACCGCAAAGCCGCCTTTCACAAACTCAAACTCCCCCGCCACCACGGCATTGGCCCAGGCGGCGCTTTTCTCGAAGCCTCCCAGCGGGAAAATGTGCACGCCGCTGATGCGGCTCTCGGGGTGTTCGGCCACGTAGTTGGCCAGGTCGATGACCAGTTTGTCGGGGGCTTGCACGCTCAGCAGCTTGCGTAAATCCCGCGCGCGCCCGGTCAGGAACTGCATGGACGGACCCACGCCACAGGCGGTGGCGTGTTTGATCAGGGATTGCAGGGTTGCAAGGCCGGGCAGGCCAAGTACCAGAGGCCGGTCGTTGCCCAGCGACCGAATGCGCGCCACGAAGTCGAAAATGGGCCTGGCTTCGAACACAAACTGGGTGACGAAGTAAATCTCGATGCCGGTTTTGCCGGCGAACTCGATTTTGCGGTCGGCGTGTTCGCGGATTACCGAACGGTCATCAACGGGCGGGTCTTCCGGATGGGCGGCCAGCCCGATGGAACGGATGCCATGCTTTCCAAACAGCCCCGTTTCCAGCATCGACAGCGTGTCCGCAAACGGCCCCGCCGGCTTGCTGTCGGCGCCGGCAATCGCCAGCACGCGTGTCACGCCGGCCTCCGAGGTTACCCGTTGGAGATGATCGTCCAGCGCCCGGGCGCTGGCCATGCTGCGGGCAGTGAAATGCGGCACCGGTGTCATGCCTTGATCAGCCAGCTTTTTGCAGGCCTCAACCGTCTCGTTGAAATCGCTGCCGCTCAATGCAGTGACATACACCCAGGTGCCTTCCGCGATGTGTTCCCTGAAATCATGAATGCGCTTTGCGCCTGCGGGCGTCACTTCCATGGTGAAGGACCGCATGAAGTCCATCACCCGCTGTCTGGTATCGGCTGTTGCGGCAGGGTGGGAGTCAGCTGGGTTCATCACGGCCCATTTTCAACTTTCGGCGGCAGCAATATCAAACCGGGCCACCGTGCAGCCCACCGCGAAAATCGGCAGCTCGGCGGTGTAGAACTGCAGGTCGCCTTTGCCACCCGCGGCCGCCGCAGCGGCAATGTAGGTGCGGATTTCAAAACCGCCCTGGCCGGCATCGGCATAGGTTTGCACATCGTCGTAACTGAGCAACGCTTCGCGGTCCTGGCTCATCAACTGGCGAAGAAATTCGCGGTCCCAGGGTTCATTGATCTTGCCGGAATCGGGCGTAGCCGGCCAATGCGAAATGCCACCGGTTCCGACCACGGCGATTTTTTCCGGCACTGAATCACAGGCGCGGCGGATGGCCTCGCCAAAAGCCCAGGCGCGATGCAACGGTGTCAGCGGCGGGCCCTGGCAGTTGATGTTCACCGGAATGATGGGCAGGTCATAGCGCGGCGTGAGGAAATTCAGCGGGATCATGATGCCGTGGTCGAACTTCCACTCTTCCGAATAGGCCACGTCGACGGTTTGCATGATCTCCACTGCCAGGCGGCGGCTGAGGTCGGGCGCGCCCGGAATCCTGCGCCGTTCAATGCCCAGCCACTTCGGGTCTTCGATAGGGCCTTCGTAGTACTCGGCCATGCCGATGCAGTAGGCGGGCATGTTGTTCATGAAGAAATTGGCAAAGTGTTCGGCTGCCATCACCACCAGTGCCTCGGCGCCGCAGGCTTCAATCTCCTGCCTTTGACGGTCCAGCGCGGCATAGAACTCGTCGCGCTTTTCAGTGTTTTTCACAAGGCTGGCGCGGCCGGTAATTCCCGGCGCGTGGCTCAGCACGCCTGCGTAAACCAGACTCATTTGCGTACGTCCTCTTCTGCGAAGCTTTTACCGGCGCCCGTCATGGCATAGATGCCGGCCCGCACCGGTCCGTATTTCTCGATGCCCTTGCGCATCAGCTCCAGGTAGTCGAACCAGGCAATGCCGAGAAAGGCGGCGAAATGCATCAGGATCTGCCCGTTCACGCCCAGCACGTACAACAGGCCGATGTCGCCCTGTTCCAGCGCGCCGCGCTCTTCCGGCGTCAGGTCGTACTGGTCCAGCTGGCTGGCCGGGTCGTCACGAAACGCTTGCTGCGCTGCCTCGTCGCGGTTCAGCACGTACAGGAATTTCTGCAGGTTGTAGAGGCTCATTTTTTGCTCGAGTCCGATTTGCCCAGGCCCGGAATCCGGTGGGTGCCCATGGCGAGGCAGACATTCTTGGTTTCCATGTAGAAGTCAAAGCTGTAGTCGCCGCCATCGCGGCCGATGCCGCTGGCTTTCATGCCGCCGAACGGTGAAGGCAGGTGACGGTTGTTTTCGGAGTTCACCCAGATCATGCCCGCTTCCAGCCTGTCGGCAATCCGCAAACCGCGTTCACCATCCCGGGTCCACAGATAGGCGGCCAGGCCGTAAGCGGAATCATTTGCGATTCGCACGGCTTCGGCTTCATCGTGGAAGGGAATGGCGGTCAAAACCGGGCCGAAAATTTCTTCCTGGGCAATACGCATATGCGGGCTGGCGGATGTGAACAGGGTGGGTTCAACAAAATTGCCCGGGCCTTCCTTGGGCTTGCCGCCGGCAGCGATGGTTGCGCCATCCTGTTCGGCAATGCGGAAGTAACTGCAGACCTTTTCCAGGTGGCGCGGATGAATCAACGGGCCGATTTCAGTGCCCGGGTCCAGCGGATGGCCGACCTTGAGCCTGGCAATGCGCTGAACAAGCTTTGCGGTGAATTCTTCGCGGATGCTTTCCTGGATCAGCAGCCGGCTGGAGGAGGTGCAGCGCTCGCCATTGAGGCTGTAGATCATGAACACAACGGCATCGAGAGCCCGCTCCAGGTCGGCATCGTCGAACACGATCACCGGGTTTTTCCCGCCCAGTTCAAAATGCACCCGCTTCAGGGTGTCTGCGCCCTGGCGCATGATGTGGCTGCCGGTGCTGGATTCGCCCACGAAGGCCACCGCCTTGATGGCCGGATGCTCGGTCAGCGCGCGGCCGGCCGTTTCGCCGATACCCTGCACGCAATTGAGCACGCCATCGGGCAAGCCGGCTTCATGGGCAATCTCCGCCAGCAGCATGGCGCTGTAAGGCGACCATTCAGCCGGCTTGTGCACCACCGTGCAGCCCGCTGCCAGTGCCGGGGCGATTTTCCAGGTGGATAACATGAATGGCGTATTCCAGGGCGTGATCACACCTACCGGGCCAATGGGTTTGCGCGAGGTGAAATTGAGGTGTTCATCCGCCGGCAGGGCCAGGCCGTTTCGGGCATCGGGCGCGAGGTCGGCAAAGAAGCGGAAGTTCTCGGCGCCGCGGATGGCCGCTTTGCTCATGAAGCGGATTGGTTGCCCGGTATCGTAACTTTCAACCACGGCGATATCGTCAGCCCGTTTCACAATGGCATCGGCAATCCGGTGCAGCAGCTTCTTGCGTTCGGTTCCCGGAAGGTCGCGCCAGGCTGCAAAGGCTTCGGTCGCGGCGGCGCAGGCGGCATCGATATCGGCGGCGCTGCCGGAGTGCACTTTGCCGATGACTGAGTTGTCGATCGGCGTGGCCACCTCGAACAGCTGCCCTGAACTGCCCGGCGTGCGCTGTCCGTTGATGAAGTGCTGCAAGGGCGCGTCGCGAAACGGGCGCAACAATTGTTCGGCTTTCTCGAGATTCTGCTTCAGGTCACTCATGATGGGTCTTCATTGTTGGGCTTCATGGCTGGTTATCATCGTATGGGTTCATCAGGATGCTGTCGGCTCACCCGCAGCGGCACGCATTTCCAGCCAGGCGGGCAGGTTGTTCTTCTTCCAGCGGAAAACCGGGTCGATTTCCTGTATCTCAAAGGAGATGCCCAGCGGTGTGCTTGCCTGCACCGGCGCCAGGTAGTCGCACAACACCCGGAAAATCTGGTCGCCGGCGGCCTTCTTCACTTCCGGGCTGCGGCCAGAGGCGATGCGCAGCAGCACATGGACGAAGGCATTGTCGGGATGATGGTCGGCAATGCAGTACTGGTCGCGGCGCGCCACGCGGGTGCGTAAAGCCGCCCGCGGGAACGCATCGATTCCGGCCACGGTTTCATGCAGCAGCCTGATCATGGCCCCGATATCGACCTGGGATTCCAGGTTGGATGAATACTCAACAATCTGGTGTGGCACGGCTGTACTCCGCGGTTCGTCTTGAACTAAGTTAACATGTTAATTATACTTTCGGCCAGTGTTTGGTCAAGTGAATTCACCCGAAAGGGAACAGAAGGAGCAACAGTGAGTACTTCCGGTTCGAAGGTTTTGCGCGGATCCATACCCCCCATCATCACACCATTCCGCAACGGCGAAGTGGATTACGAGGCCTATGCCGGCCTGCTGGAGTTCCAGCTGAAGGAAGGCACTCACGGCATCCTGGTGAACGGCACATCGTCGGAACCTTCCACGCTCACTACCGAAGAACGCAACCGGCTGGTGGACTTGGCGGTGGCAACGGTGAAAGGCCAGATTCCGGTGGTGGCCGCCACCGGTTCGCAATCACTGGCGGAAACCACCGCGCTGACCGAACATGCGGTGAAAGCCGGCGCTGATGCCCTGCTGATCGTCACGCCGTACTACATCCGTCCGCCGCAACGCGGGCTGGTGGAGTATTACCTGTCGGCAACGCGCGACGTGGACATTCCCTGGATGGTGTACCACATTCCCGGCCGCACCGCGGTCAGTGTGACCGTGGAAACCCTGCGGGAGCTGCAACAGCGATCACCCAACTTCGTCGGCATGAAGCATGCGGTGAATGACCTGGGATTTGTCAGCGAATGTTTCGAGGCGCTGGGTGATGACTTCAGGATATTTGTCGGCCTTGAGGAGTTGTCCTTCCCGATGATGGCCGTGGGCGCCTGCGGATTGATGAATGCTGTGGGCAATCTTTCGCCGAACATCCTGGTGCGCATGTGCGAAGCGGTGTGGAACAATGACCTCGAAACCGGCCGGGGCTTGCACCAGAGCCTGCTGGAGCTGAACAAGTCGGTGTTTTTCGACACCAACCCGATTCCCATCAAGTACATGATGAAGCGCATGGGCATACTGCCGGCCAATGAACACCGGCTGCCGATGATGCCGGCCACAGCCGAACTGGAGAAACGCCTCGACGGCGTGCTGGAACGGGCCGGATTGATCGAGGCCGGGAGCTGACCATGAAATTCCTGAGTTTCAGCCATGCAGGCAAGGACAGCTACGGTGCCTTGACCGAAAAAGGTATCGTTGATCTTGGAGCGCGTCATCCGGACCTGCCGGACCTGCGGGAGGTATTGCGGCAACATCGACTGGAGGCTCTCGGGCGTGAAGCGGACGGCAGCGATGCGGATTTTGCCGTTGGCGAGGTGGAATTCCTGCCCACCATTCCAAACCCGGAAAAAATCATCTGCATCGGCGTGAACTATGCCAACCGCAATGCCGAGTACCAGGATGGTTCGGACCTGCCGCAGTATCCCAGCGTGTTCATGCGCACGCGTGAATCGCTGGTGGGGCACCAGCAAACCCTGATGCGTCCGCCCGAATCCGAGCAGCTGGATTACGAGGGTGAAATCGTCCTGGTCATCGGCAGGGAAGGCCGGCGCATTCCGCGTGATCAGGCGATGCAGCATGTGGTTGGCCTGACGCTGATGAACGAGGGTTCAGTGCGTGACTGGCTGCGCCATTCCAAATTCAACGTCACCCAGGGCAAGAATTTTGAGCGCTCGGGTGCTTTGGGCCCGCACATGGTAAGCTCGGATGAACTGGACCCGATGAGCGAGCTGCGCCTGGTGACACGCGTGAATGGTGAAGAACGGCAGAATGACACCACGGCCAACCTGATGTTTCCTTTCGATTACCTGGTCAGCTATGTTTCCACGTTCTGCCGGCTGAAGCCGGGCGACATCATCGCCACCGGCACGCCGAACGGGGCGGGTGCGCGTTTCAATCCGCCGAAATACCTCCGCCAGGGAGACGTGGTGGAAGTGGAGGTTGCGGAAATCGGCATCCTGCGCAACACCGTTGCCAACGAGTTTGCATGAGTTCAAAAGCCGGCAAAGTATCATCGGTAAAGCTGCGTTCGCTGGAACGCTCGCTGCCGATGGAATTGCTGAAGGCCCGTGAATCGGCCATGTCCCACTTCAAGCCCATGTTGCGGGAATTCGGCCTGACCGAACAGCAGTGGCGCGTGATTCGGGTGCTGGCGGCTTACGGCCAGCTGGAGGCCAGTGAACTGGCCAGGCGCAGCATCCTGCTGGCGCCCAGCCTCTCACGTATCCTGCAATTCCTGGAAGGCGAGCGCCTGGTGAAACGCCTGACACACGAGAGTGACCAGCGCCGCGTGTTGCTGCAACTATCGCCCAAGGGCGAAGCTTTGTTCGTCAAGGTGGCTCCGGCGGCCGAAGCCGTTTACGCCAGGATGGAGAAATCCTTCGGTTCAGCCCGCATGGAGGAGCTGTACCGACTGTTGGCGGACTTTTACGGCTCGGTGTAGTTCCCGCCGGGCGGTTCGCCCGCCCCGGCAATGGCCTGTGACAATGGCCTGTGGCGATGGTCTTTTCAGGCAGCCGCGTTGACGATCTTGATGTTGGTATAGGCCGCCAGGCCTTCCAGCCCGAATTCCACGCCGATGCCCGAACACTTGATGCCGCCGAACGGCACATGCGGCGCGATTTCGGCATGCTTGTTGATGTACACGGTTCCGGCTTCCAGCCGGGCGGCAACCGCCCTGGTTTTTTCCGGGTCAGACCCCCACACGGAAGCGCCAAGGCCGAAATCCAGCCCATTGGCATGAGCAATGGCCTCATCCAGGTCCGTGTAACGGATGACCGGCAGCACCGGGCCGAACTGCTCTTCGTCCACCAGCCGGCTGCCGTCCGCGATATCGGCCACCAGGGTGACCGGAACGAAATAGTTGTTGCCACCCGGCACCTCGCCGCCGCAGACAACGCGGCCACCGTTGGCCTTCGCATTTTCAAGCAACTCCACCACGCGCCTGAACTGCCGTTCGTTCTGCAGCGGCCCGAGGATGCTGGACGTATCCATGCCATCGCCCATCGGAATCTGGCTGGCGAATGCGGCCAAAGCCTCGCAGGTCTGGTCGTAGATGCTGTCGTGCACATACAGCCGCTTGATGGCGCCGCAGGTCTGGCCGGAATTGATCATGGCGCCCCAGAACAGCCCTTCGGCGATTTTTTGCGGATCGGCATCTTCCAGCACGATGGCCGCATCATTGCCGCCCAGTTCCAGGGTCAGGGCCTTGAGGGTGTCAGCCGCACTGGCCATGATCTTCTTGCCGGTGGCGATGGAGCCGGTAAACACCACCTTGCTGACCCGCTCATGCTGGCTGAGCGCCGCGCCCAGCGCATCATCGCCAGACACCACATTGATCAGGCCCGAAGGCAATGCCTCCGCAACCAGTTCAAACATGCGCAGGGTGGACAGCGGGGTGAACGGTGAGGGCTTGAGAACGACGGTATTGCCGGTGCGAATGGCCGGCACGACGTGCCAGATGGCAATCAGCAGCGGCCAGTTCCACGGCGTGATGGAAGCCACCACGCCAACGGGCTCGCGATACATCACAATGCTGCCCTGCTCGTTCTCCTGGATGACGCTGGGCGGCAGGTCCAGGCCGGCGGTGTACTGTGTCCAGCCGATGCAGCCGCCCACTTCAAATTCCGAGCCCAGGCCCTTCAGCGGTTTGCCCTGCTCCCGGGTGAGCAGTTCCTGCAGTTCCGCCGCGTTGTCGCCGATGACTTTGGCGATGGCCTGGCAGGCCGCTTCGCGCTCCGCGCTGCTGGAGTGCCGCCAGCTTGCAAAGGCTTTGGTGGCCGCGGCCACCGCGGCTTCCAGGTGTTCCATGGTGCCCACCGGCGCCAGGCCAACCACCTCGCCGGTACTGGCCGGATTGCGGATTTCACGGTAGTGTTCGGCGGCGACAGATTGTCCGCCAATGGTCATGTCGTATTTCCTGCTCATGCGGAACGCTCCGGTCGGATACCTGGTGGGAAAATTGGTGGAATAATGGGATCAGGGGGCCTTGCCGGGGAGGATGCCCTCGGCCTCAAGGCGCATTCTGTAGACCGCGTCACAGGCGGTGATGTACAGGGCTTTGCCGTCGTTGTCGCCAAAACCCAGGTTGGTGGCGCAGATCTGTTTCTTCGGTTCCTTGCCGTAGATGGGCAGGTGCAACGAGCCGAGAAAGGTACCGTCTTTCGCGGTAATGCGGATGATGCCGGGGCCGGCGCCGCCGCTGGAATAGACATTGCCCTGCTTGTCCACTTTCATGCCATCGCCAATCCCCTCGCCGGCAGTAAACAGTGTGGCCGTCGGGCTGATGGTGTCGTCAGGCCTGATTTCGTATCGCATGATCTTCTGCCCGGCCGTCAGGTACAGGTATTTCTCGTCTTCCGAGAGCGCGATGCCGTTGGGTGGCCCACCCAGCGCGGTGCGGGTCAGCAGGCGGTGGGTTTTGCCATCCTTGACCAGCCAGATGCCGTTGGCCATCTGTTTCAGCGGACTGTTGCCCGCGTCGCGCAGGCCATAATCGTTGTCGGTGAAATAGATCGAACCGTTGGATTTCACCGCCAGGTCATTCGGGCCGCTGAAACTCTTGCCTTCATGGTTGTCGGCCACCGTGGTGATGCTGCCGTCCGGTTCCTCGCGCTTGATGGCCAGGTCCTGCATGGCGCACCACACCAGGCGGTTTTGCGGGTCAAGCGTCGCGCAGCCGGGGCCGATCAGTAGCACATGTGACCGGCCACTGCGCGTCTGGGTGCCGACGTTGTTGATGTTGTCGCCGCTGTAACCGGCGTATTCCATGTACACCGATACCTGTTTGTCGGGCGTGATTCTGTACAGGGCATTGTCGATCAGGCCGCTGACAATCAGGTAACCATCGCCGCCATCGCGCACCCACACCGGGCCTTCATTCAGGCCGAAGCCGTCGGCCATCAGTTCCAGTTCGGCATCCGGCGCGACGATGGCATCGAGGCCGGCATCAGCCCGGTTGATGCGGAACGGCTGGGCTTCCGGTGCCGGGCCATCGCCGCGCATCACCGCCTGGGCGGAAGCATCGGTACTGGTCAGAGCCAAACAGGCCAGGTTCAACCCGGCCACAATGACTGCGGTGCGAAGCGGTGTCTTCATGGTTCCTCCTTCTTGCCGTGCCGGTTGCAGGTCAACAGCGGTCAGGCCAGGGCCCGCCAAACGGGCCCCGGCCTGCAGATGCACTCAGGACGATGCAGCCCGCCAGCCGGTGTCCACGTATTGCTCGCGGGCAACCACGGAATACGGCGCCGGGCTGACGATGGCGCGCACGGTGAACTGCTGGTGCCGTTCCACTGTGGCCTTGCGGCTGCCACCATCCGGTTCACCCCAGACCACGCCCACCTCGGTGCCAATTTCGATATCCGGGTCAATGGTGGCCAGCGACAGGGCGGTGCGCTCGTTCTCGCTGTAGCCGGTCCACATCGAGAAGCCCACATGCCCGCCATCCTTGTTCACCACCGAGTCGAAGTTGAAATATCCATAGTTCGCCAGCGGCAGGTCGAAGTACTTGTAGCCGGTGCCTGGCGGATTCAGCATCGAAGTGAAGATCTTCGTCAGGTCTTCCTGGTTCCAGGCCAGCGTGACTTTCCTGCGCTGAGCCGCCACATCCATCTTTTCCAGCGCCGAGCGGCCGATGAAGTCGTGGTCGTACTTGATGAAATTACCGTAGCCGAGTTCCCAGGGCGTAAGGTAGTAGTCTTCGATGTTGTCGGAGACGAAACTGCCGGCGATGGCGTTGTTGCCTTCGATGCCTTTGGCCGGCAGCCATTCGCGGTAGGCCCGCAGGTTTTCGCCGGTGTAAATCGCCGGTACCGGGTCGGGAATCCAGCCGGACTCCAGGGTGTTGGTGGGGTAGGCCCGTCCGCCGCAGGGGCGCAGGCCAAATTCCTCTCCGGCTTCGATGATGGCTTCGCGCACCTTGACGTAGGCCGCGGGGTCGCCGTGGATTTCCAGCCCGGGCACGCCGGACATGCCGTGCCGCAGCGTGCGGACCGTTTCGCCGGCAATTTTCATGTGCGACATGTGGAAGAACTTCAGCTGCTCCAGCGGCGAGCCGTTCAGCTTGTCAATGATGGCCCAGGCATTCGGCCCCTGGATCTGGAAGCGGAAATATTTGCGTTTGACCGGCTGGCCCATGGGGTTCATCGGCGAGCGAGGGTCGGTTTCGATTTCCAGGTTGGCGTATCCGCCGGTTTCGCCGTGGTAACGCAGCCAGTTGCCGGCCTGGCCGCGGCCCACGAACAGGAACTCCTCTTCGTTCTCGCGGAACAGGATGCCGTCGCCGATCACGTAGCCGTTCTCATTTACCGGCACGTACTGCTTGGCCAGGTCTACCTTGAAGTTGGCCACGCTGTTGATGGCGGTGTCGCTGATCAGCTGCAGCGCATCGGGGCCGCGAATGATGACGTTGTCCATGTGGTGCGACTGGTCGAACAGTACCGCGGTTTCCCGCCAGGCTTTCTGTTCCAGGCGCCAGCTGGAAAACTCCGACGACACCACCGGCACGATATAGGCCGGGTTCTGCGCATTGCGCAGCACTTCAACGATGTTGCCGCTGGTATCGATCAGGTCCTGCAGCGACTGTGGCTTTGAATCATTCACTCTTTCTGTCTCCTGGGTTCACGTATTTCTGTCGGGTTGGCGCAAGTCTGGTGGCCAGTTCAGTTGCCCGTTCGGGGTTAAAAAGTACACAGCGGGTTGATCGGCGAGGAAGTTCCGCCGGGCACCCGCCAGGGCGCGGTGGTGAGCAGGAAATCCCAGCGGTTCATGCGCTCACAGGCCGCGGTGAGCTCCACCAGGGCAGGCCAGTCGAATATGGGCATGCCCATCGCCACCAGCCCGATCATATGCACGGGGGAGGTGAGGTGGTCACTCGGGTAGGGCAGCTTCTCGATGCAGTCGCCACCCCAGGCGGCAACTTCGCGCTGGTGCATCCATTCAACGCATTCCGCATGCAGCCCGGCCCGCGGATAGACGTCCTGCAGGCCAACTTCCTTCTCCATGCGCTCCATGCCGGTGCGGATGAAGATCACGTCGCCCGAACCCACCTTGACGTTCTGGCGCTTCTCGGCCGCGTCCAGGTCTGCCGCGGTGACGTATTCGTCGGACTCATACCAGTCCACGCCGCGCGCGCCGGCAACATCCAGCAGAACGCCACGGGTGAAGATGCCATTACGCATGGCGTATACCGAGCCCCACCTGGCGCCGGCCGCGGTTACGGTCTCGGAGCGCTTGCGGTTGTTGTAGAGCATGTCGTCCACCGAGAAATGACACAGCGCATCAAGATGCGTAACGGTCATGCCATGCGGGGCGATGGAAAAGTAATCGCTGATGCCGGCCCCGCCGCCGTTGTACATCACAATGTGCTGCAGTGGCCTGGGATCGACCTTGCTTTGCGCCGTGGACAGGTCGCGCCCGGCCGAAACCACCTCGCCGGTTTGCACCAGCCGGGCTGCCGCCACGCGCTTCCCGGGCGTGATGTAGTTGAGCGTACCCAGTTCATCATCGGTACCCCAGCGACCGGCGTTGTTACAGCGGTCGAACATGGCATCGAGTTCATCCTCGGTCAGGTCTTTCGCCCGGCGCGTGGCGCGTGGCGCCCTGGAACGGTCGGCGCCGGCATAGGCGGGCTTCTTTTCATCCTCGGCCGCATGTGCCCGGGCCAGGGCCGGAGCCAGTGTCGTGGCCAGGGTCGGTGCCAGGGCCGCCAGGCTGGCGGTGCTTACGAGTTGTCTGCGTGTCAGTTTGTCCATCTCAGTTCCGGGAGTTGAATGTTGACGGGTTCAGTCGGTTACCGGTTCCAGCCGGAAGTGAGTGCCTGGCCCCAGGTTCGGGGTCCGGGTTCGGCATCCGGGCCTGGCAGGCAGGCCGGACATACTGGCTGCCGGCGGCGCTGGCCATGTCCCGGCACGGAATGTCGACTGGAATCCTTTGATTATCATGATTCTGGCGCCAAATTTTTACCGTAAACGCCTGTTGTGCTTGACCAGAAATGCACTGCGCAAACCCCGGGGCCAAAGCGCCGGGTGCAAGCCGGACAAGCTGGCCGTCAAAACATCGTGTTGTCGTTTTTCGGATCTTCCGGAATGTCCTGGATCACATCCCAGTGCTCAACTACCTTGCCGCCCTCCAGCCGGAAGATATCCACGATGGCCTTGCCGACGGCGTCCGGAGTGGGCTTGTTGTGCACATGCAGAATGACGAAGTCACCATCGCTGAAACAGCGCTTGATTTCGCTTCTGTAGTCCGGCAGGTTTTCCCGAAGGTAGCCGATAAACTCCCGCAGCCCTTCCGGGCCATCCGGCGCGGCGGGGTTGTGCTGGATGTATTCTTCGCCCATGAATTCCGAGGCGGCGACGAAGTCCTTCCGGTTGATGGCCAGGTCGTAATATTCCGCCACCAGGATCTCGTTCGGTTCAGAACACTCCTCCGCAGAATCGCCCCACGCACCAGCGGGCAGCAGCGACAAAGCCGCCGTTACTGCCAGGCCGGGTAAACGACATTGTTGCATGGCCAACTCCTGCGAACTCCGTAGTCGCGGTCAGGTTCGAAATTACGCCATAGCCTGCCAGCAGGAGTGTCGGGCTTTCTTGACTATTTCTGCCACTGTGGGCAAATCTACTTGAATATTTCCGACCGTCGACTGGGCGCTTTCTGGCCCCGGCAGGATTTGTTCGGGCTTGATTTTTCAATGACCTGGCGTGCCCGTCCGTACTTTTCTGTGCAGTTTTGGTCAATTGCGGGGCGCCTCTTGATCGGCTGGGGGCCCAAGTAGTATTTTTCTGAAATTCGCGGTATGTTGTTGTCGGTTTACAAAAACAGGCGGCCGGGAAAGTACGCTCCGTGCCTGCCGCCAAGAGAGCTTTCCGGTATCGCGGACAGCCTCACTGATCGAGACAGTCCGGGCCGGAAATTCGAATCCGATTCTGGCCAGAACAACACTCGACGCACACAGGAAAATTGAAATGTTGACTTATACCATTGGTCCGCGTGGATCAAATTCGAGGCAGTCAAACGTTCAAAATGCCATGCAGGAAGTTTTCGGGCATGACTGGGAAGTCACCCCGGTTGGCTCTTCTGATTTTCGCATGGTGCTGAAATCAGTGCCGCTGGGTCAGCTGACGCTTTCCCAGGCCACGGTTTCGCAGGCGGAAGTCACCAATTCAGCCAAGCCCTGTGGCAGTACGCCGGACCATCCTTACAACATTTACATTTCCAACCGGCGACACACGGTTGTCATCAACAACAAAACCACCATACTCGAGCCAGGCGACGTAACCGTCACGGACTCCGCGATTGCGTCCACCATGACCACCAAGCAGCCCTACACCACCATCGGCCTGACGGTGCCAGCCGACCTGCTGCGGAAATACATTCCCGAGCCGGAACTGGCTGTAGGTGCGCGTTTCTCCGGCAAAACCGGCTTTTCAAAAATCGTTTCCTACCTGCTGCTGACCATGTGGGAGTATGCCGATTCCGACAATTTCGATGAAATAGGCGCCGAGCTGGCCAACAACCTGCTGGGCATACTGTCCACCTGCTGCCAGCTGAATGCGCATTCGCCGGAAGTGCAGAACGCCGACGTGATGGCCAAGCAGGAAAGGATCAGGCAGGTGATCGACCAGAACATCCACATGCCGGATCTGAGCCTGAGCGAGCTGGCGAAACAGTGTGGAATTTCCGTACGCTACATCCAGCGGTTGTTCGCGGAAGAAGACTGCACCGTTTCCAAATACATCCGGCGCAAACGCCTGGACGGCTGCAAAAAGCAGCTGGCGGATCCGGCGTGGCTGAATCGCAGCATCACCGAAATTGCCTTCAACTGGGGCTTCAACAGTTCCGCTCACTTCGCCCGGGTGTTCAAGGAAGAGTATGGCATCAATGCCCGCGAGTACCGCAAGCAGGCGTTGATGGGCCTGAGTTACTACAACGACGCGGGCAGCGGTTCAGCATCGTTTCCCTGATCACCGGACAGATCACCGGAAGGGGCCATGCAAAACGTGGGCTTGTGCGCCCCTGGTCAAAACACCTGTCGTTCCCGTAATAAATTCTTTGGCGGCCACGTCACATACTGATACGGCTGGCCCAATTGATCAGGTATCCGCTCGAACACAATTCATCAATTCAAACTCCCGGGGTAATTGCTCATGCTGCATCCTACTTTGCTCGGTTTCTGCCTGGCAGCTTTGCTGTTTCTCGGCGGCGCGCCTGCCGCATGGGCGGCGACCCTTGTCACCGATGAACCCCTGCAACAGAGCTGGGTGAAGCGCGGGCTGGTTTTCCCGCTGGGATTTGCCGGTGAGCAGTCTTCCAAATTCGTTTCTTCTCCGTCTGTGATCCGGCTGAAGGATGGACGCCTGCGAGCCTACATCTGGGTGGCGGATGACGGGCCGCCCTGGATGCGTGGCAACCAGGTCATCATCGCGGCCGAAAGCGACCCCGCCAATCCGTTTGTGTGGAAGGTGATATCCGACCAGCCCATGGTTGGCCGCGACGCTTCCTCCACCATTCGTGATATCGGCGCGGGCTTTCCCTATGTCTTGCCCCGTGACGACGGCCCCTGGTTGATGTATTACAGCAGTTGGGGTGGCAACTGGCCGCTCAAGCAAGAGCTGCTGAACCGTCTGGGCACGGCGGTGAGCCATGACCAGGGGCTTACCTGGGAAGTGGTGAATGAAGACACCATTCCGTCCGGGCCGCCCGGCAGCTTCGATTCAGGCGCCATTCCGTCCGCGGCGGTTATCCGCGAAGGCGAGAACGACTACCGCATGTGGTACACGGCGGCCGGCAAGTACCTGCGGTTTGGCGACATCAACCAGGGCATATTGCACATTGGCGCAGCGCGCTCCTCCGATGGCCTGCATTGGACCAAACTGGATGAGCCGGCGTTGCTGGCGCGTGAAGATGCAACGGAACCATACGAAGCCTGCCTCGCCAGGCCATACGTACTGAAGCTGGATGGCGTTTACCACATGTGGTTGGGGGTATACGACAAGGAGCCCGGCTCGCGGCCGAATCCACCCGGCCGGGGCGACAGCGGGCTTTCCGCCGAGGGTGCCAAGCGCACCGGTTCGGGGCATGGCAGCTATCGTATCGAGTATGCCCGCAGCGACGACGGTATCACCTGGACCCGCTATGCCGACCAGCCCATCATACCCCTGACCCCCGGTGGTTTTGACGAAAACAGCCACACTTATGTCAGCGTGGTGGATATGGGCGAGCAGTTGTGGATGTTCTATACCGGTGACGGGCTGGGAGCGACCGGTGTAGGCCTGGCAACCCTGGACAAAAGCGAGCTTCAGGCCAGCCCGTGACGGTTGTTCATCCAGCAAATCGCTCCATGGTGGTTTCGCTGCTGTAAGGCATCTTGCTTGCTGGCACTGCAAAGTGCCGTGCAGACACGGGTTTATCAGCCGTTGTGCCGCCAGGCTCCGTTGAGCCCGGCCGAACCCTATTCCCGATTGCCGGCGCTGATTTCCACCCCGGTGGTCTGCTCCAGCCAGCGCACCAGGTTGCTTACGCTCATTTCGGCGCCTTCGTGCTCCCGCGCCTCAGTCCACAGCGCTTCGTTGAGGCTGGTGAGCTTGAGCGGCAAGTCGAGGTCGCGTGCCAGCTTCATGGCGATTTCAATGTCTTTCACCATCAACCCCAGTTTGAACGGGTCGTCAAACTTGCGGTTGGTGATGCGCTGCTTGATGTGGGTTTTTGCTACCCAGGACCCGCCGGTGGAAACGTTCAGCACATCCACCATCACCTCCGGATCCAGTCCGAATTTCTTGCCGATGGTAAGGCCTTCGGCGGTGGCCAGGAGCGTAACCGCCGTGATCAGGTTGTTGATGCATTTCATCGCGTGGCCGGCGCCCACCGGCCCGAGGTGAAAGACCTGCTGGCCCATGATGTCCAGTAATGGCCTGATGCGGGCGATGGCATCGTCATCGCCGCCTACCATGAACACCAGTTGCGCCTGGATGGCGCCGATCTGCGCACCGGAAACCGGCGCATCCACCATGCTGATGCCTTTTTCGGCCAACGCGGCGGCGGTTTCCTGGGTCATCCAGGGCTCGCAGGAAGAAGTGTCCAGCAATACGGCTCCGGTGCGCAATCCGTGCACCAGCCCGCTTTCGCCCAGCGCAACATCCCGGACATATTTGCCAGACGGCAGCATCGTGACGACGATCTCCGCGGCTTCACCCACTGCGCGGGGAGAATCCTTGATCTGGATTCCGGGATGCTTCCTCGCCACCTTGTCACAGATGTCTCGGTCAACGTCATATGCGGCCACGCGGTAACCGGCGCTGGCAATGTGTCCGGCCATAGGCTCGCCCATGATGCCGAGCCCGATGAAGCCGATGTCAGGTTTGCTCATAAATGGATTTCACTCTCGTTCAATTGATGTTCAGTAGGGTTGTGCTCAAGGTGTCACTGCATATGGATTCGGCAGTATTCGGAACCTATCGCGTCTGGCTCAAAGTGCCTGAACCAATAATGTACGTCCTAGAATCAAAATGCCAGATCAGGGTGCATTCAATCCGGAACTATGTCCTAATGATTATGCTTTGTCAAAGCTCTGTGAAGAGAAATTCACCGGCTTGAAGGATGACTGAAGCAACTTGAATTTCCGCGCCGGCAAAGTAGTTACCAAAGAGTAATTAATAGTGCATTTTAGGTAAATTCCGCATGGCGCTATTGATAAAGTTCCAGGCCGTGATAAGGCCTATTGTTCTGCAGTTACAGCCGTATGCAGCGGCCCTGATCCAACGCCGGCTTTGCGTGAATCCGCGGCACACTTCAGACCTCATGAGGCCGGCTCTAGCAGTGGAGAAGTTGATGACCAGGCAGATTTCAAAGCATCTTTCGATTGCGGTTTTGCTGGCAGGCCTGTGTGCCCTGGCGAGCCCGTCCTACGCCGATGATTCCGCGAATCTGGCTGCCCTGGAAGCCCGCTTGCAGTTGCTCGAGGACCGGGAAGCCATTCGGGACCTGCTGGTAACCTACGGACACCTGCTGGACGAAAAGGACCTTGCCGGATATTCAAAGCTGTTTTCCGAAGATGGGGTATGGGAAGGCGGAATCGGTTCAGCCACCGGACCGGCCGGAATCTACGCCATGCTCGACACGGTGTTCAAGCGGGTGGAGCCGGGAAGTTTTGGTAACGACTATCACATCATGTCCGATTTCATCATCCACGTTGACGGCGACACCGCCACTTCCAGGTCCAACTGGACCTGGATAGTCGAAGGCAAGGAAGGCACTCCTGTTGCTGCCCGCTCCGGGCATTATGAGGATAAACTGGTCAGAATTGACGGTGCCTGGAAGTTCAGGCACCGGCTGACGGTTACCGAACTGCCAACGCCGGAGAAGGATGTGCAGGCCCAGATTTTCCGTAAGGACCACCGGGACAGCGAGTAAGCCGAAGACTGACTTGCCATGACGCCAGCTGCGGCACAGCAACCGGCTCACGTTCCTGTTCAATCACATTCGAATGGGGCGTTAGAATCAAACAAGAACCAGGTGACCGGGGAAATTCTGCATGAAATTTGAGAGGCAGTTGGTTGATTACGTCTCGAATACCGCGTTTGAGGATATTCCCGCCAGGGCGGTCGAAGCGGTAAAAACCATGATCCTGGCGGATATCGGCACGACCATCGCCGGTGCCCGGTCCGATGGTTGCCTGGAGCTCAATGCCTTTTTCCAGTCGCAGGGCGGCAAGCCGGAAGCATCCGTACTGCTGCATGGCGGCAGCCTGCCGGCGCAGAACGCGGTGTTTGTGAATTCGGCCATGTCCCGCGCACTGGATTTTTGTGACGCCATCGCTCCAGGTCCGCACATCGGCTCATCCACCATTCCCACCGCTCTGGCCTGTGCAGAGCTGGCCGGCGGCTGTTCAGGTGAGGAATTCCTGTCCGCGCTGATCGTCGGCGCCGAAGTGGCAGTCCGGATGAATCTCAACGAATCTGCTTACGATGGTTTTGATCCTACCGGTATTTGCGTGCCTTTTGGTGCAGCGGCGGTTGCCTGCCGCTTGCTGAAGCTTGACCGGGCAAAAACCTGGAACGCCTTTGGGCTGGTATTCAACAGCTGCGGCGGCAGCTTCCAGGGACACATTGATGGATCATTGGGTGTTCGAATCAACCAGGGGCGCTCCGCGCACGAGGCAGTGATCAGCACACGACTGGCAAGAACCGGCATCACCGGGCCGAAGAACTTCCTCACCGGAATCTATGGCTACCTGCACGTATTTGGCAAAGGCCAGTTCACCGGCTCGGATGTGGTTGACGGCCTCGGCACCAGTTATCGCATGCAGGATATCGCCTACAAGAAGTATCCCTGCTGCTCGCTGGCTTCCGGCCCTACCGACCTTACCATCAACATGCTCAATGCCTATGAACTGGATCCCGCCGACATCCAGTCGGTGCAGGTCAGCCTGTCGCCCTACGGCTTCCGGTTGATAGGCCATGAATTCAAGATTGGTGACAACCCGACGGTTGACGGCCAGTTCAGCGCCCAGTATTGCGTCGCCAACGTGCTGTTGCGCGGCCGTTCCAAGCTGCGTCATTTCACCGCGGCCGAAGTGCGTGACCCGGAAATCAGGCGATTCATCTCGAAGGTGACCGTGGTATCCGATCCATCCCTGATCCGTCGCGGTCATACGGCAGTCGACATGCAGATCACCATGTCGAACGGACAGGTCTACAAAGGCGGTATTGATGTCGCACCCGGCTTTCCGGGCAACCCGCTAACGGAATCCGATCACAAGCAACGGTTCCTGGATTGCATTGATTTCGCTTCGGACTGGTTCATGGTGAGCCGGGCGGGGGAGATCATTTCCTATATTGAAGGAATTGAACGCGAGCCGGATGTTCGCAGCCTGATCGGCCTTCTCAACCGGTCCAACGCACTGGATGCTTCATTGGCAAGCAAAAGGCACCACTGAATGAGCCAGGTCACGCAGTTCGTGCTTGCCCTGATGCCGGTGCTGGCCGTATTCGGCTTTCTCGTGGTGTTCCGCTGGCCAGCCAAATTTGCCATGCCTTTGGCTTATTTTGTAACCGTGGCGATTGCCCTGTTCCTGTGGGGCACCGGATTCAACGTGGTTGCCGCCGCTTCCATCAACGGCATTGTGACGGTGCTGAACATCCTGTTCATCATTTTCGGTGCGCTGTTGCTGTTGTACACACTCCGCGAGAGCGGCGCCATCCAGACCCTGCGCCGGGCGTTCGTGGCCATTTCGCCCGACCGCCGCATCCAGGCCATCATCATTGCCTGGTTGTTCGGGGCGCTGATCGAAGGCTCGGCAGGTTTCGGCACGCCGGCCGCGGTGGCCGCACCCTTGCTGGTGGCCATCGGTTTTCCGGCCATGGCGGCTGTGCTGAGCACACTGATCATCCAGTCCACCTGTGTATCCTTCGGGGCAGCCGGTACGCCGATACTGGTGGGTGTATTCACTGGCCTGTCAAACCAGCCGCTGGTGGATGCCAATATCGGCAGCCTCACGTTTTACGAGTACCTGCTGCAGATCGCTGCCTGGGTCGGCCTGGTGCACTCGATCGTCGGCGTGTTGATTCCGCTGATCATGCTGGGCATGTTGACGCGGTTTTTCGGCGCTTCGCGTTCTTTCCGCGAAGGCCTCAAGGCCTGGAAGTTCGCGCTGTTTGCCGGGCTCGCTTTTACAGTTCCGTACCTGCTGTCGGCGTATTTCCTGGGGCCTGAATTTCCGTCCCTGGTGGGAAGCCTGGTCGGGCTGCTGGTGGTGGTGCCGGCGGCGCGAAAGGGGTTCCTGGTGCCGGAACAGGTATTTGATTTCGAGCCCCGTGAGCAGTGGGAACCGGGCTGGGCCAGCCACTTGCAGGATGAACCGGAGCCGGTGCGCAATGGGGCGGACATCAGCATCCTGCACGCGCTGATCCCCTATGCGGTGGTGGTTGCGCTGTTGATGATTACCCGTACGGTTGCGCCGGTAACGGATTTCCTGCGCTCGCCGGCACTTACTTTCGCCTGGCAGGACATTTTCGGTACTGGCATCAGCGCAACTTCCAATCCGCTTTACCTGCCCGGCTTTATCCTGCTGCTGGTATCGCTGGTGACATATGCGTTGCACCGCATGTACCGGGAGCCGGGAGCCTATGCCACTGCCTGGAAACGTTCCGGCAAGACGGCTTTGTCCGCGGGAGCGGCCCTGATCTTCGCCGTGCCCATGGTGCAGGTATTCATTCACTCCGGTAACACATCGAGCTATGAGAGTATGCCGCTGGTGCTGGCACAGGGGGTTTCCACGCTTGCCGGCGGCTTCTGGCCATTGTTTGCGCCCACCATTGGCGCCATGGGCGCTTTCATCGCCGGTTCCAACACGGTCAGCAACATGATGTTCGCGCTGTTCCAGTTCGCCACCGCGAAAAGCATCGGCCTGGATGCTGCCGGTGCAGCGATCGTGGTGGCCCTGCAGGCGGTCGGCGGAGCAGCTGGCAACATGATCTGCGTGCACAACGTGGTGGCAGCTTCGGCTACGGTTGGCCTGGTCGGGCGTGAAGGTGACCTGATCCGCAAAGCGCTGATACCCATGACCTACTATGTACTGGCCGCGGGTTCGCTGGGCATGGCCATTGTCGTGGGAGGCAGCAACCCCTGGTACCTGGCCTGGCTGGCGGTTGTGGCTTGCTTTATCGGCTTCATGTACTTGAATATGGGCCAAAGGCAGGCGCTGCCACCACCTTCAAAAGCCGTCGAAAGCCAAGGCTGACGCTCGCGGGCACGCCATACCTGAATACCTTCATGACCAGCCAATCCATTCATTCGCTGCCGTCGGCGCCCCGGCTGGAAACCGGGCCAGCGAGCTGGGCGGGAAAGGACCAGGCCGCGGCCAGCGACTGGATCATTTACCTCAACGTCGAGCAGAAGGCCGAACTGGAACAGGCGGCGCACCGGGTCAGGGCCAGCGGGCTCAGGCTGGAGGCGGCGGGAAGGGACGATTTCCGGCTGCCGGCCCTGGCGCCCCTGTTCGATGAGATCAAGCAACAGCTGGCGCAAGGGCGCGGCTTCGTCCTGGTTCGTGGGCTTGCCACCCGTGACTATTCCGTAGATGAAATCGGCACCATTTTCTGGGGCATCGGCGCCAACCTGGGCACCGGCGTGGCCCAGAGCACAGCCGGAGACCGGCTGGGACATGTCATCGACCGGGGCAGTACCGACCGCTACTACACGGCGGGCGGCGCCATTGAATTCCACATGGATCCGGTGGATGTCGTGGGCCTGCTCTGCATTCGCGGCGCCCTGGAAGGTGGGCAGAGCCGGATTGCCAGCGCGGCCGCGATTCACAATGCCATGCTGGCCGAGCGCCCGGATCTGCTGCAATGCCTGTATCGGGGTTTTCACTGCAGCCGGCGGGGCCACGGCGACCCGGTCACCGAATGGCGCGTGCCCGTGTTCGCGCAAAATCAACGGCAACTTGAAAGCTACTTTCTGCCCATCACCATCCGGCAGGCCGTCGAGGAGGGGTTTCCGCTCGCTCCGGCTGAGCAGGAGGCCATTGATTACCTGCAGGCGGTTGCAGCCCGTCCGGACATTTACCTGGATATGGATTTCCGGCCCGGCGATATGCAGTTCCTCAACAACCGGCTGATTTTTCACGCCCGCACGGACTATCGGGATCATCCGGACCCGCAACTGAAACGTCACTTGCTCAGGCTCTGGTTGATGATGCCGGACTGGCCGGAGCGGCACGGCGAAATGCGCCTGCACCGGCGTACCGATCGGGCCGGGGGCGGTGTCGCTTCCAGTTGAATCCCCGCGGCGGTTTACGTTGCACAATTCCGGTACAGCTTTATTCAAAAGCGAAATACGTATCCGGTCAAAAGTGCTGGCCACACCACACTAGAATGCTCAAGCATGGAAATTCCTTGCTGCATTTCCGTCGGGGCCCGGGTTCAACCGGGCTCAAATTCCGAAACAGATTGATTGCTGAAACCCATAGAGGAGAGCAGTGGATGAACAGGAAGCACACGATTCTGGGTACCTTGGTTCTGGCTGCCGCCCTGGCCTTTCCGGTGCTTTGCAGTGCCGGCTCCAGTGAAGCCAGCCTGGAACAGCGCCTGCAGAAACTTGAAGACATCGAAGAAATCCGCTCGGTCATGATTGCCTACGGCAAGGCACTGGACAAGCGCGATTTCGCGGCCTATGGGGCCTTGTTCGCCAAAGAGGGCAGCTGGAAAGGTGGCATGGGTGGAGCCACCGGGCCGGAGAATATCGCCAAAATGGTGGAGGCCGGATTCGCCAAAATGGATCCCAAAATGTACACCGATTCGAATCATGTCATGACCAGCATGGACATCCATGTTGATGGCGACACGGCTACGGCATGGTCACGCTGGCTCTGGGTAATCCCCGGTGATGACGACCGTCCCCTGGTGCAGAGAGGGGGTTATTACGAAGACATTTTTATCCGCGAAGACGGACGCTGGAAGTTCAAACAGCGGCAGGCCTTTACCGAAATCAACAAGTAGTCGGTGACACTCCCGATAGGTAAGTTCGAAGCCTCAAGCAGCCCTGGTCAGGATCAATACATGGGCATGGCCGGGCAGGAAGTTCGAATCAGCCTTTTCTACGGGTTGTCATGAAACGTGAATATCCGCGGTACGTTTTCGGTAAAAAAGTTCTGAACTGCCATCCGTATTATTTTCCTGGCTATCTCCGTTAGCTGACTAACGATTGAGGATTGAGGGCACACGAAATGATATTTAACCACACGATAAAATCGACACTCGGCAACCTGCTGTTGGCGTCCGTGATTGGCCTTCCTGCCATGGCAATTGCCCAGGAGGAAGATGAAGCCGGCAAGGCGCTTGAAGAAGTGATTGTTACGGCGCAGAAACGTGCCGAAAGCCTGCAGGAGGCAACGATTTCCATTACCGCTCTGCAGGGCGAAGAAATCTCCAAATTTGCAGTAATGAACCCCAATGACCTGCAGAACCAGTTACCTGCCGTGCAGTTCATGACTTCGGGTTTGACCAACACAATGATTCGCGGTGTCGGCACCTACAACAACCAGCCCAACGTTGACGCTGCCGTTGCCTGGAACATCGACGGCACATACATTTCGCATCACCACGCAACACCGCCAATCCTGTTTGACCTGGCGCGCATGGAAGTGGTGCGTGGCCCGCTGGGAACCCTGTACGGCCGCAACTCCAACGGTGGCGCCATCAATATCCTTACGGCCAGGCCCGAACTCGGCGAATGGCGGGCGCGGGCATCGGTGGGTGTTGGCAACTACAACGCACTGGATACCGAGTTCATGCTCAACGTACCCATCGGGGAGTCATCTGCATTGAGGCTTTCATTCGCCAATGATTATGCCGATGGCTATTTCGATGATGGTGGCGAAGGTACCGACAATTATGCATTCAGGGCCAGGTACCTGTACGAGCCAAACGACCGGCTGAGCGTGCTGGCGACTTTCGAATGGTCGGAAGTGGACGGCTCTGGTGTGGGCCTGGCCTACTGCCCGCCCACGGCAAGGGAACAACGGCCGTTGTGCGCCGATGTTGAATGGAAGCCCTATCAGGGATTTGGCTTGCCGGGTAATTATCTGCTGTATGGAACCGACGGCCCGATTGGCGAGAACCCCGGGTTTACCCAACGTGAAAATACGGGCGCTTACGTGGAAGTGAACTACAACTGGGATTTCGCGACCCTCACGTCGATCACCAACTGGCATGATTACAACCGCGAGGAGTTGCACGTCTGGGATTTCAATTCCTACAACCCGTACCACACCAACACCTACGTCACCCAGGAATTCCGCCTGACCAATGCGCCTGAATCGAGCTTCGACTGGGTAGTCGGTTTGTATTACGGTTCCGAAGACAGTGATGGTGTCGAGCGGTTTGGCTACCAGGTCGCTCCCGACTATCAATTCTTCCAGGTTCGAAACTCGTACGGCGTGGCTGGCGGTGAGGTGACGACGATTGCATTGTTTGGTGAAGTCACTGTGCCCATTACCGACACCTTCCGCCTGAAGGGTGGTTTGAGATACACCGACGAAGAGAAAGACCTGCCGGGCTTCTCGGCGATCAACCAGGACACCCCAAATCCGATCTTCACGGCAACCGGCGGCAAGGTTTCCCAGGAGGAGCCCACCTGGCTGGTAGGTGCGGAATGGGATCTCACCGACAAAAACATGGTTTATGCCAAGGTCAACACCGGATTTAAATCCGCCACGGTAAACCAGGTTCCGCCAGGTATCGGAGTGCCGGAATTCACCGACCCTGAGGAAATCACCGCCTACCAGATCGGTTCCAAGAACCGCTTCTTGGATGACCGCGTGCAGGTCAACGCCGAGTTCTTTTACTACGACTACGAAGGCTACCAGGTGGTGGTGATCGCAACTGACCCGACCGGCGTCATCCCTGGTTCATTCTTCCCGTCGTTCAACGCGCAGAAGGCAGAGTTCCTGGGTGGTGAAATTGAAACCAGCTGGCTGATTGGTGACAACGGTCAACTGGATCTCAACCTGACCCTGCTGGACGCCGAACACAAGGAGTTCGTAACCTCCGCGTTTGACTACTCCGGCAATGATGTGCAGCGGGCGCCTCCCTACACCATCCAGGCCGGCTATCGTCATGACTGGGATTTCTCGGACGGAAGCGTACTGACCGGCCGTATCACCACCATGTATGTGGAAGAGAACTATTCCCGTGACGCGAATCTGCCTGGTGACTGGCAGGAAAGCTACACCAATACCAGCGCCTATCTCAGTTACGTCCCCAGCAATTCGCGCTGGAGCGTAACCGGCTGGGTGCGCAACCTCGAAGATGATGAAGTAATCGCACTTTCACGAAGCACCGACCGCGGTGGCTGGTCCGTGTTCATGTTCCCGCCCAGGACTTACGGCATCACGCTGAAGTACGAGATGTAAGTTCAGGCCATACAGGTTTTGATCGCCCTGCTGTCCCCCTGCAGTGCTTGCCGGAGACATCGGCAAACACTGCAGGGGGACGCTTCCGGTAAAGCAAGGGATTTTTGTACATCTTTCATGAACGGGTTCGAGGTTTGGCATGCGGCATTGGCCTGCGTTGCGCAGGCCGGAATGACGGGTTGTCCTGATGAGAGCTGAAGAACAGATTGTCGATTACGTTCGTAATACGGCTTTCGACGATCTCACCACCGAAGCAATCGAAACAACGCGCAACATGCTGCGGGCAGACCTGGGAACCATGGTTGCCGGAGCGTATGCGGAAGGTGTTGGTGTCCTCGCGGACTACTGCCGCAACCAGGGTGGGGAAGCCGAGGCCAGCATTCTGGTGCTCGGTGGCCGGGTTCCGGCGGAGCGTGCGGCCATGGTCAACGCCGTCATGTCCCGCGCCCTGGACTTCTGCGACGCCATTGCTCCGGGGCCGCACATCGGTTCGTCCATCATCCCGGTGGCGCTGGCCTGCATGGAGTTGCGCGGCGGATGCGACGGCAAGGAACTGATTGCCGCCCTGGCCGTGGGCGCCGAAGTTGCCGCCAGGTTCAATCTCACTGAGGCTGCTTATGACGGCTTTGATCCTACGGGCATCTGCGTGCCTTTCGGCGCAACCGCCGTGGCTTGTCGCATGCTGGGCCTCGACAGGATGCAGACCTGGAATGCGCTGGGCATCGCCTTCAACCGCTGTGGAGGAAGCTTCCAGAGCAACATCGACGGCACGCTGAGCGTACGGTTCAACCAGGGCTGGGTAGCGCACGATGCGATGGCGTCCGCGCGCCTTGCCCAACTGGGGATTACCGGTCCGCTGAATTTCATCGAAGGCATTTACGGTTACCTGCATCTTTACGGCAAGGGTGAAATACCGGTTTCGCACATCATCGACGGCCTGGGTTCAACCGACCGTTCCGCGGACATGGTTTACAAGAAATTCCCGAGTTGCGGCGCCACTCAGGGCCTGACGGAAGTCATGCTCAACCTGCTGCGCGAGCACCAACTGCAGGCGGACGATGTGGAAGCCGTGCAGGTCAGTCTTGCGCCATACGGGCACAGGCTGGTTGGCCACGAATTCCGCATCGGTGACAACCCCACGGTTGATGGCCAGTTCAGCGCACAGTACTGCATCGCCAATGTGCTGCTGCGGGGCAGTTCGGCCATCCGCCACTTTTCGGCGGAAGCGGTGCGCGACCCGGCGATCACGCCACTGATTTCCAGAGTCACTGCAATTGCTGATGCCGCGCTTGATGAACGTGGCCATACCGCTCTGGAGCTGAAGTTGCAGACCCGCGACGGAAGGGTTTTCGAAAGCAGGATGGACCATGCGCCGGGGTTTCCCGGCAACCCCCTGTCGCCGGAAGATCATCTGTTGCGCTTCAACAATTGCATGGATTATGCCTCGAACTGGTTCAGCCAGTCCCGTGCGGAGCAGGTTCTGGAGTTCATCGAAAACCTTGAATCTGCCGCGGAAGTACTGCCGTTGATCAGCATGCTTGCTGCCAGCCGGCCGGCGGCGACCTGAACGCCGGCATGATCCTGTCCCGGCGTGACATGGCTACTCAGCGTCACGCTGCCAACAATTCCGCCAGTGATTGCCGGAAATTCCGATGGGGATGCGGCAGGACATGAACAGTCTTGCCAAATTCGCTTTCGGCCTTTCCTGCGGTTGCTTGCTTGCGACGACTGTTTTTGCCCAGGCCGTGATGCGCGGCGATGGCCCGGCGCCCAGGGCCGAGCCGTTCCGGATTGAAAAGACCGATGCCCGCCTGGATACCATCATTGCGGACGATGCGGAGCTCGAATTGATGGCCGAGGGATTTGGCCTGAACGAAGGCCCGCTCTGGATGCAGGATGGCAATAGTGGGTACCTGCTGGTTTCGGGACTGCTGGACAACGTGATCTACAGGATCGACCCGGACAAGGAAGTCTCCGTTTTCCTCGAATACTCCGGCTACAGTGGTGACCGGCCGGACCTGGTGGGAATGCAAACCCGCAGCGGGCGCCAGCATGTGCTGCTGATTAGCTCGGGATGCGCCACGCTGGATCCGCAGGGCAGGTTGCTCTGGTGCGCCAAGAATGATGGCGCCATCATGCGGCTGGAGGCCGATGGATCGCGCACGGTGGTGGCGGACAACCTGCAAGGCAAGCGCTTTACCGGCCCCAATGACATGGTGGTGAAATCCAACGGCTCCATCTATTTCACCGACACCGATTCGGGCCTGCGTAATGGCCCACTGAGCCCCCTCAAGCAGCTGGATAACGGTGTCTTCCTCGTCAGGGATGGCATGGTTCAGCGCCTGCTGAAGAAAACCGAGCTTGGTGCTTCGCCCAACGGCATCGCATTTTCACCTGATGAGAAGCACCTTTACCTGACCGCGGGCCATGCGGTGAAACGCTACAAGGTGAAGCCCGATGACACGCTGGGTGCATCCATGCTGTTCGCCCAGGGCGAAGCCATGGGTGATGGCATGAAGGTGGACCGGAAAGGCAATCTGTACACCACCGGGGGCGCCGGGCCAGGGCTGGTGGGAATCACCGCGCCGGATGGCACGCTGCTCGGTACTTTGCACCTGCCCGTTTACGGCAAGGAACCGAAGAAACAGATATGCGCCACCAACCTGGCCTTTGGCGACAGGGACGGCAAATCCTTGTTCATTACCGCCTGTGATGCGGTTTACCGAGTCCGCCTGAAAGCGGCCGGGATACTGCCCGGACCGGGCCACTGAAACAGCGAAGGAGACCCAGCACATGTTTACCAGCAGCATCTTCAAATGCGCCGCCAGCAGGCAGTTCGCCAAAGGCATCACCACATTGATACTGGTTGCCGCCGTTGCCTTGTCCAGCCCGGTTCACGCCGATGAACTGAGCCTGGAGCAACGATTGGACCGCATGGAAGCCGAGAAGGAGATCCGCGACCTGCTGACGCTGTACGGCCAGTACCTGGACACCAAGAACTTCGAGGAATACTCAAAACTGTTTGCGCGTGAAGGCACCTGGAGTGGTGGAACGACAAAGTTTGTACCCGTGAAAGGTCCGGCAGCCATTCGCGAAACCATGGAAAAAGCTTTTGCTGAACGGGTTTATGACCCGGATTACATTACCAACGTCCACCTGGTCACCAACATCCACATCGAGGTTGATGGTGACCGCGCAACCGGGTACTCAAAATATACGGTGATGACCCGCAACGACGACAATGTGGCCTATGCGCGCGTGATGGGCCATTACGACGACACCTACATACGCGAGGACGGGCGCTGGAAATTCCTCAGCCGCGTGGCCAGCTGGGACATTCCGGAGGCCTCCCGGTGAACAGCAGGTCCAGGTCACATCGCCAGCAGCCTGCCATGCCCGGGCACCCGGGCATCGATCCCCAGCAACTTTGCGCCGGCATACAGCGCGTGCGGCGTGCTGGATACCGCCGGTACGCCACTGCGTTCCTCCAGCGGCGCCAGGATATCCAGGGTGATCAGTCCGCCGCAGGAGACCAGGATGGAATCCGCGCCCGGCGCATCCGCAACGACACGGCTGCCGAATTCGATCAGCTGCGGCTGGGTGACGCTGAAGATGTCTTCCACCGCTTCGATGGCCAGGCCCTGCACATTGAGCACCTCAAAGCCGTGCTCGAGCAGGAAGTTCTGCAAGCGCCCGTTGACCGTATCGTTGTAGGCGGTGGCCGCCACCACTTTTTGCGCTCCCACGGCATTCAACCCCTCGACCACGGCCGTGCTCATGGTCACGCAGGGCAGGCCAGACGATTGCCTGAGCGTTTCGGTGAGTTGCTGGTTGAAGTCCTCGCCCTGGTAGAAGCTCAGTGACGTTCCCATCAGTACGATAGCTTCCGCGCCCCTGTCGGCAAGCCTGGCGGCGCGCGGGCCGATCAGGCCGATCACCGCATCGTAGCCGTCCGGTGTCATGGTCTTCAATCCCAGGGTTTCCACCAGGTATTCGACGCGATCACCGTACATGCTCAGGCCCTCTTCCGGTACTCCGCGTCCAGCGGGTGGAAAGATCAGGCCGAGCTTGCGGGCCGCCGCAGGCGTACCGGCAAGCAACGGGTTTGAAATGATTGCGGCTGCTCCGACCAGTTTCAGCCAGTCACGCCGATTCAGGTTAATGGCCATCGCAATTCCCGCCGAATAAAGGAGACATCATGCGCACGTGTCGTACTCCCTGCCCAGGCCGAGCGCATCGTAAACCGCATCGGCAATGACATTCGCTGTCGTGGGCGGTGGATTGCCCTTGTTGAGTGCGCTGCTGGAGCGGTAGTTGAAATAGTTCTTGGAGATGGCCAGCGCCAGTTTGCGCGAGGGATCCGCATAGCCGAACGATCCGCCGCCACCCACGTGGCCAAACGCCGACGCCGAGGCCAGCGGCCCGGTATCCTTGCCGCGGCGCCAGCCCAGGGCACGGCGCACGCGCACGTGGTAGATCTCGTCCATTTCCAGTGTCTGGATTTCCATGCCGGCCCGAATGCGTGCCTCAGGCAGGATGCGTACTCCGTCCAGCTCGCCCCAGTTGGCCAGCATGGCATAGTGGCGCGCCAGGCCACGCGCGCTGAAACTGCCGCCGGAGCCGGGAATGGATGCCTGCAACACCTCACGGCGGTTGAATACTTCGGCCACGTGCGAACCGGCCGGTTCACCCGGCAAGTGGGCATCCCATTCCGGCGGCGCCGGCGGCGCATCGATCAGCGTGGCGCTGCGGTGCAACTCGCTGTCCGGCACACCCAGGTAGGCGCCGTTGATGCCGAGGGGCTGGCAGATTTCATCCTGCAGGAATTGCGCGATGGAACGCCCGTCCACCCGGCGCAGGATCTCGCCGTTGATGTAGCCGTAGTTCAGGGACGCATAAGCGGTGCGCATGCCCACCGGAAACATGGGTTCAAGCGCGGCGATGCCGGCGCACATGCGGTCCCAGTCGGGCATCCATTCTGGCGTATAGCCCACCGGGGTTTGCGGCACGCCTGTCTGGTGATCCAGCGCCATGCGCAAGGTCGCGCCTTCCTTGCCGTGCTGGCCGAATTCGGGCCACACCTTGACGATGGGCATGTCGTAATCGAGGCCGTGCTTCTCAACGCACACATGCATGCAGGTGGCCGTTACACCCTTGGTGGTGGAGGACAGCATGAACAGGGTGTCGCCATCCACCGGCCTGCCGCTGGCTTCATCGGCGATCCCTGCCCAGGCGTCGATGACCAGTTTGCCATCCAGGTAGGCGGCGGCCTGCAAACCCACTTCCGGCGTATCGGCGACCAGGGCTTCCAGTGCGGCGCGCACCTTGTCATTGGCGCTGCTCGACACCGGCCTGGCAGCGAGGGCGGCGTTGGGCAGGTAAGCGGCTGCGGTTGCAGCAAGCGTTACTCCGCCCACAAATTCGCGGCGGGTTATGCGGGCAGCCTGGTGTTCGGGCTGTGATGCTGGGAATTGCTCTTTCATGAAATTAACCTCCTTCATCGGGCGTATCCCGACCTGGTGCCATGCCGGAATCGCAGATAGATTGCGATCCGGCCCGATTTTGATTGCCTGATCCGGCGGCAATGCATCATTAGCCACTGAAGAGGCATTCCCAGGGATTTCCTGGAAGGCATTCGGCTGTCGGGAACAGCCGAATAGCGCACATGGATGTCTTGAGCGTGCCTGACAGGGAAACCCTGGGAATGCCTCCTTGGGTGAACACAGGCCATCAGTCCCCGTTCTCTTCGGTAGTCGCGGAATCCAGCGGCTCCAGCCGCAACAGGGCCGCATCGTCTTCGGCGGTAATGACGTACAGCAGTTCGTCCGGGCCCTGGATCACGTCGCGGATGCGCTGGTGCAAATCCACCAGCAACATCTCGCGCCAGATCTCCTGCCACTTTTCGTTGAACACGATGCGCAGCAGGTGGCCGGTGCGCGGCACTTCGCCGAAGCGCAGGGCACCCACGAACAGGTTGTTTTTCCAGGCCGGGAATCGGTTGCCGGTGTAGAACGTCATGCCCGACAGGGCCGGCGAGGGATTGAAGGAAATGTGCGGGCGCACCATGCCGGGAACATCCCGTTTCTCGGACATCCAGGGCCCAAGGTAGTCGCGGCCCTCATTGACGATGGGCCAGCTGTAGTTAAGCCCCGGGCGCAGGATGTCGATGCGGTCGCCGCCATTCGGCCCCTGCTCGGAGGCCCACATCTCGCCGGTTTCCGGATTGACGGCCAGCCCCAGTTGATTGCGGTGGCCGAGCGTGAAGATCTCCGGCTTCCAGCCCTCGCGGCCAACAAACGGGTTGTCCTCAGGTGCGGAACCATCATCATGGATGCGGATGGTTTTGCCGGCGTAGTCATGCCCGTGCTGCGCACGCATCAGCGCTTCATCCGGGCCCCAGGCCGCCGAGCCGATGGTCATGTAGAGCTTGCCGTCGCGGCCGAATTCCAGCCGCGCCACTTCGGTGTCCACATCCCCGGCGATGAAAATGTCCTCGCCGCCTTCAACCGCGTTGCCGGTCCAGCGTCCGCGCCAGATGGCGTTGGTGCCGAAGTTGCCATAGACCGGCTTGTGGTAGGAGAAATAGATGAGCTGGTTGTGGGCGAAGTCGGGGTGCAGGGCGATGTCCATGAACCCGGCCATGGTCTGGCGCGAGATCACTGCGGGAATTCCGGGAATTGGATCGGGCAGCAACTGGCCATCGCGATACAGGCGCAGGCGGCCGGCTTTCTCGGTGACCAGGATGTCGCCATTCGGCAGGAAAGCCAGTGAACGAGGCTGGGTGATGCCTCGCGCCAGCACCACCACCCGGTAGTCGCGCTGCTCCCAGGATTGCAGGTCAAAGGGTCCGTCACCGAGGGGTGGTGATTTCCAGTCGGGTGGGCGCTTGGGCCAGTAGGGCGCGGCATCACGGGACGTGGGGTAATCAAATGCCGGCATGTTTTCCGGCGCCCAACGGTCGTCCTGTGAATATCCCGCCTGTGGCATCACCAGCGCGCACAGCCCCAATGCCGCGAGCAAGGCGCCTGTGCGGTTCATGCGCTGCCGGCCTGCAGTGAGGAAGCGTGCTCGCCCGCGAGGTAGCCAAAGGCCAGGGCCGGGCCGATGGTTGCCCCGCCGCTCCAGTAGGCCGATGCCGCCGGTGAAGCAACACAGTTCCCTGCTCCGTAAAGCCCGGGAATGGGCTGGCCATGGCGGTCGGTGATTTGCCCGTTGGGGTTGATTCGAGGACCACCCTTGGTATCCAGCGTGCCGGCCGCGAGAATCACGCAGTGATAGGGACCCTGGCCCGAAATCGGGTAGAGAGTCGGATTGGGCTTGCCGTTGTCGGTCTGGGTCTGGAACGACTGGTCGATGGCATGCTGGCCGCGATGGAAATCTTTATCCACGCCGGTTTCGGCGAACCGGTTGAACCGTTGAATGGTTTGTTCCAGCTGCGCGCCGAATTCCGCGTCCAGCATGAGCCCTGCCGGCAGCTTGTCCGCCAGCGATTGCAGCCTTTGATTGATGGCCGTCTCCAGCTCAGCCAGGGTATTACCGCTGATGACATGCGGAGCCGTGGTACCAGCCCGCTGCACCGGGTAGGCGTACCGCTCGCCGAGGTTCTCGATGGTGCGCTGGTCATAGATCATGAACAGCAGCAGGTTGGGGAATTCGCCTTCTACCGGGTTCCAGTAAAAGTGGGCCTGGGTCCGTTCGTTGTAGACCATTTTTTCGTTCACCACCCGGCGGCCGTAGCGATTCACCAGGATGGTGGAGTCACCGGGCAGGTTGAAGGCATCGGTGGCCACGCTGCGGTTCTGTAGCGCCTCTTCCAGCACGATCTGGGCCCACCAGGCATTGTTCATGTTGCCCAGCCGGGCGCCCGCGGCCGTGGTGATGGGCACGATATCGCCGGTGTTGGTGGGCACGGCGCAGCCGCCGAAAATCGGCCCGCGCAGGAAGTTGAGTGACATCTGCGCGTTCTGGCTGAATCCGCCCGTTCCAAAAATAACCGCCTTGCGGGCTTTGAACGCCAGCTGCTCGCCGTTGTGGCCGGCCACTACGCCCTGCACATGGCCTTCGGGGCTGAGGATCAGGCGTTCAACCGAATAGCTGGTGCGCAGCTCAAAATCGCCCTGCTCGCAATAAACCTGTAGCTGGCGTATCAGCTCCGCTCCCACCGGCAACAGCTTTCCATCCGGTCCCGCGGGACCCAGGCAGCGTCCGCGCGGCGCCTGGTTCTCGGGAAAATGGGCGAAGTAATCCAGGAACAGGTCGCCTCTCGCGCCGAGGAAGTAGGTGGACTTGAAGGCGCCGGTGCGGTCCAGTTCCTCGGTCACGTAAGCCGCTTTGTCGTAATAAGCCTCGAGCAGGTCGTAGTCTTCCTGCAGCAGGCCCAGCAGTGGCAGGTCCGGGTTATAGCGCGTGGGAAAAGAACAGCGGGCCATGTAGGCGATCGCATCGGGCCGGGGATCTTCAAAACCATCGCTGCGCATGTGATGGTTGTTGGGCACCCAGAAACCGCCGCCGGACTTGGCGGTGGTGCCGCCGGGCCGCGCGGCCTTTTCCAGCATCAGCACGCTGCTGCCGTGCCGCGTTGCGCTGGCCGCCGCGGCGAAAGCAGCCGCCCCGCTGCCCGCTATGATGATGTCGAATTCACCGGCCCATGAGCCGGCGGTACCGACGGAACCGGCGAATAGGTTGACGCTGGCGCCAGCCGCCATGCCGGCGCCGGCAGTGGCGATAAAGCGCCGGCGGGATACCTGTTTCTTCTCGCTCATGGCTGTGTGCTTACCTGTTCCGGCCTGTCACAGTGGCCTCCGGGTTGTTGTGACCGGCTGAACGCGAATCACGATTTTTCCGATGAACGAAGCCGAAGCCAGGTGCTGCAGCGCCCTGGCGGTATCTTCCATCGGGTACACATGTTCGATGACCGGTTTGATCCGGTTGATCTGAATGGCGCGGTTCATGTCCTCAAACATGCGCGTGCTGCCCACGCCCACGCCGTCGATGTGGCCGTCTTTCATCATCAGCAGGGTGGGGTCGCAGTCGCCTTTGGCATCGGGCCGAAAGCCGATCAGCTTCACCCGGCCATTGAAGGCCAAAGCCCGGTAGGAGCGCGCCAGCGTGGCAGGGCCGCCCAGTTCCATGATCTGGTCGGCGCCGCGGCCGTCCGTCAGCCGCAGCACTTCCTCATCCCAGCCGGGAGTCGTCGTGTAATTGATGGCATCGGCCGGATCCTGCCCGGGCAGAAGTTCATAGGCGCGCCGCAGTTTGTCGTCACTGGAGGACGTCAAGATCACGCGCGCGCCCGCTGCATCGGCGAATTGCGCGGCAAACATCGAAACGCCGCCGGTACCGATGCAAACCACGGTATCGCCCGGCCGGACCGGGGCGCCGGAAACCTGGGTGGCGTTCCACGCGGTGACGGCGGCGCAAGGCAGGCAGGCGGCTTCTTCAAAGCTCAGGCAGTCCGGTATCCGCACCACGCCGTCCTGGTCCAGCGCCACCACCTCGGCCAGCACGCCCTGCAGGGGCAGGCCCAGCGCAGGCGGCAGTTCCCGCATCGGCCCGTCTTTCCAGACCTGGAAAAAAGTGCCTGCAACCCGGTCGCCGATGGAAAAACGGTTCACCCCGGCGCCCACCGCGATCACTTCTCCGGCCGCATCGGACAGCAGGATGAGGTCTTCTTCAAGTGCTGCGGTTGAGTAGTTGTCAGTAACAATCAGGTAATCCCGGAAGTTCAGAGAGGCGGCTTTGATTTTGATCAGTACTTCGTTCGGGCCGGCTACAGGCTCTGGAATTTCAACCAACTTTACGCCTCGAAGGGAGACATTTTCTTTACTGATTACGCACGCTTTCATTGCCTGTTTCCGACTTTGCCACTCAGGGCTTTATATGAATAAATTCAATTGATTATACTCAGCGCATGAAGGTTGGAAAGTTCATAATCCATCAAGCTTTGCGCGTCGTTTTCAATTAAAAACCAGCCATTCTGCTGTACTAGAATCGGACCGCATTCCTGTGCAGCACGGGTCCGCTCCATGAGGTCCACACATGAAACTGAATAAAACCGTTCGAGGAATCGGTGCCGCTCTGCTTGTGCTGTGTGCCGCCTCCGTTGCCGCTCACGAAATCGTCTACAAGGCGCCACCGGATGCCATGAAGCTCACCGCCGAGGACTATGTGGAAATTCAGCAATTGGCGGTGCGCTATGCATGGACCCTGGACCACTGCACCAACGGCGGCTATGACTATGCCGACCTGTATGTGGATGACGGTCAGTTTTCCGCGGCCGAAGAGTGGAATACCACCTCGAACGACCAGCGCACGTTCCTGGCCATCGGGCGTGAGGCGCTGGCGCAGGCGGCGGGCGGAGATGGCAAAGGCAGGTGCGTCGATCCGAAGAGCTATATCGGCTATGGCATCAAGCACAACGTCATCAATCACCTGATCACGCCAACCAAAGACGGTGCGGTGGGCCGGCATGGGCTGATCGCCATCGGCGTGTGCGGTTATCCGCACCTGGTGGAATTGCAGGGGGGTTATGAAGACGTTTACGTGAAAACCGCTGAGGGCTGGAAATTCAAGTCACGCATTCATGTATTCAACTCAGCGCAGTCACTGCAGTTTGGCGTGTGTGGCCACAAGGAAGAACCTCACGCGCATTGACCGCGGGCACTGGCAGCGAGCGCCGGACTCAGCGGCTACCCGGATGACGAAGCCACCACCACCCACCAGGACCAGGAAAATGACAAAACACCATATGAGCACACCGGCACGACTGATTCTGGCAGCAGCCACGCTGCTGTTTTGTAGCTTACTGCACGCCCAACCCGCCCCCGGCAAACACCAGGAACGCTTTTTCACCATTGAGCAGCATGCTCCGGGCCTGGAAGAGCTGGTTAAGCCCGGCGCGGAATGGCAGTTGCTGGGTGACCGCTATGGCCTTACCGAAGGCGCGGTGTGGATCGACGAAACCGAGGATGATATCGGCCACCTGCTGTTTGCCGACCTGATTTCCAACGTGATTTACCGCTGGGACACGAAGTCGGGAACCACGGTATTCCTGGAGGAGGCCGGCTGGCAGGGACCCGGCATCTGGAATGCCGGCACTCCAACCCTGCGGGGGCGGATGTATGTGTTCCTGGTGGGCCCCAATGGCATCACGCTCGACCCCGAAGGGCGGATCGTCTGGTGCGCCGCCCCCGAACGCCGCATCCTTCGGCTGGAGAAAGACGGCAGTCGTACCGTGATCGCGGACCAGTTTGAAGGCAAGCGCTTCAGCGGGCCGAATGACCTGGTCTACCGTTCCGACGGCGCCCTGTTTTTTACCGAAACCATCTGGGGCATGCGCGATGCGCGCGAGCCACAACCCAGCCCGGAACGGGAGTTGCCCATCACCGGCGTCTTCATGGTGAAGCACGGCAAGATCTCCCTGCTGCTGAGTGACAAGGAGCTGGGCGACATGCCCAATGGCCTGGCATTCTCACCGGATGAAAAGCACCTGTACCTGAATGCCAATTTCGTGAATGTCATGCGCTATGACGTTGCAGCGGATGGCTCGTTGAGCAACGGTATCGTGTTCATTCCCGGTGAAGGCAGCGATGGCATGAAAGTGGACACCAGGGGCAACCTCTACACCACCAGCGGAGCCGGGCCGGGAGAGGTGCGCATTACCTCGCCTGAAGGCGTGCGCCTGGGCACCATCAAATTGCCAATTCTCAACCGTGAACCCAAGGCACAGATCTGCGCCACCAATGTGGCGTTTGGCGATGCCGACAGCAAAGGCCTGTACATCACCGCCTGCGAGCATGTGTACCGGGTACAGATGGAAGTGGCCGGAATTCGCGTACGGACCAGCTAATCTTCCTGTTCGCCGAAAGCCGGATCTTGCAGCATGCCGGGCGAAGCGCCTTTGTCTGGCTTGCGAATTCACCGAACCTGACACCCGATTGAATGCCCGGGCCTGACCCGCAGGGGAGCAAAGCATGGAAAACCAGAAAGTAGAGGTCAGCGAGATCATCGACAATGCCAGCTTTTTCTGGAAGCCGTTCTGGATCACCGTGATGATGATCTGCATCATGCTCACCGATGGGTTTGACCTGTTCATTCCCAGTTATGTGGCCGGCGCCATGGTGGCGGACTGGAGTATCACCCGGGCGGAAGTGCAACCGTTCATGATGTCCGGCCTGCTCGGCATGGCCATCGGTTCCATTCTGTTCGGCTGGATCGGTGACCGGCACGGGCGAAAGAAATCCTATGTATTTTGCCTGTTGCTGATGTTTGTCGGCTCCCTGGGCTGCTATTTTTCCAACAACATCACGGAAATGTTCTGGTGGCGGCTGGTGATGGGCCTGGGGCTGGGCGGTGTGACACCTTTGGCGACCACACTTGTTTCGGAGTGGACCAACAAGCGGCTGCGCAGCATTGCCGTCGCCCTGATCATCGTTTCAATTCCGCTGGGCGGCACCCTGGCGGGTTTCGCCTACCGGGCGCTGGAGCCTGAATTCGGCTGGCGCTCCATGTTTGCCGTAGGCGCCATCGTGCCGCTGGTTTTGTTCCTGGTGTTTTCCTGGCTGTTGCCGGAGTCGCCCAAGTACATGGCGAAACATCCGCGTTACTACAGCCGTCTGGCCAAAGCCCTGAACCAGTTGCTCAAGGAAAAGCGCTTTGATGGCAGTGAGCAGTTCTACGTGCAGGAGGCCGGCAAGCAGTCTGGCACGTGGCTGACGACAATACTGAACAGCGATTTCCGGGTGCGCACGCTACTGATCTGGATTGCGTTTACCGTGAACAGCTTTGTCCTGTATGTCTTCACCAGCCAGATTCCATTGCTGTTTGATACGGCCCGGCTGTCAAAAGAGATTTCCTCCATGGGCCTCCAGTATTTCAGCTCCGGCGCGGTGCTGGGGTCGATTGGTGGCGCGGTGCTGATCAGCTGGTTCGGTTCCAAATACACAGGAACCGCGCTGGCCGCGCTCGGTGGCCTGGCCAGCGCCCTCATCGCTTTCGTGTTGCTGCAGGAGCAGGTTTCCACCTTCCAGCTGTTTGTGCTCTGCCTGCTGGCCGGTGCCTCGGTCAACGGCATGCAGGCCTTCATGTATGCCATCAGCGCCCATTCCTATCCAACCGAAGTCCGCAGTTCAGCGGTGGGGATGGCGCAGACGATCTCGCGTATCGGCGCGGTCGTGAGCCCGGCGGTTGCCGCTTATTATTTCAGCATGGAGCCGATGCCCTCCGTGAGCGCGTTCTTCCTGTTCATGGCGGCTGTGATTGCCATCACCGTCACCAGTTTCTTCCTGATTCCATCTCACATTCCGCGTACCGCCGCTGCCAGTGAGACGTGATGAAGCTGAAGCATTGTTGCCGCACGGAAAACTTCCGCGAACTGGCGAAGCAACGATTACCGGCGCCGATCTTCCATTACATTGATGGTGGTGCCGATGACGAAATCACCCTGAAGCGCAACACCGCGGCGTTTGATGAGATCGACCTGGTGCCGAATGTGCTCGCGGGCGTGGAGCGGATCGATCTTTCGGTTGAAGTGCTGGGCCAGAAGCTGGCCATGCCTTATTTCTTCTCACCCACGGCCATGCAGCGGTTGTTCCACCATGAAGGTGAACGGGCGATCGCGCGCGTCGCGGAAAAATTCGGCACGCTGTTTGGTGTGTCCACGCTGGGTACGCGCAGCATCGAGGAGCTGGCGGCCTGCTCCACTGCGCCCAAACTGTTCCAGCTGTACATCCACAATGATTCAGCGCTCACTTCCAGCATGATCGAGCGCTGCAAGGCCGCCGGCTTCGCCGCGCTGACGCTGACCGTCGATACCGTCGTGGCTGGCAACCGCGAACGCGATTTCATCACTGGCATGTCCACACCGCCAAAACTGACGGCGCGCAGCCTGCTGAGTTTCGCCACGCACCTGCAATGGTCACTGAACTACCTGTTGCGCGAACCGTTTGACCTGCCGAACATTTCCGGCTTCATCAAGGCGGGCACGGGCGTGCAGTCATCCGTGGTTGATTACCTCAATACCCACCTGAAGCGCAGCATCAGCTGGGACGATGCCGCTGCGGTGGTGGCGGAGTGGGGTGGGCCATTCGCCATCAAGGGGGTAATGTCGGTGGCCGACGCCCGGCGCTGTGTGGACATCGGCGCCAGCGCCATCATCGTCTCCAACCACGGCGGCCGCCAGCTGGATGGTTCGCGCGCGCCGTTTGACCAACTGGCTGCAATCCTGGATGCCGTTGGCGGAGAAATCGAAGTGATACTCGATGGCGGAATCCGCCGCGGTACCCACGTTCTGAAAGCGCTGGCCATGGGCGCTACGGCCTGTTCGGGTGGACGCCAATACCTGTATGCGCTGGCCGGCGCCGGTTATGCCGGTGTGGAGCGCGCCACCACGCTGCTGCGTGCGGAACTGGAACGCGACATGTACCTGATGGGCTGCAGCCGCCTGGACGAATTGCAGCCGTCCAATCTGGCGTTTCGACACTGAGCCGGTTTTCCATTCACTCTGACTGCCTGTATAAGATACCCATGGCTGCCGGCAAACCCACCGTCATTCAAACCCGCTCGCTGACACCCGATGTGGAGGAGCGGTTGCGGCATGAATTCCACGTGCTGCGCGCGCACGATGGCAATGGCCAGGGTGATGGCTCGCTGGCGGACCTGGCCGGCAAGGCCGATGCCATCTGCCCCACCGTGGCCGACCGCATTCCCGCCGGGCTGATCGGTGATGCCGGCGAGCGCCTGCGCATCATCGCGAATTTCGGTGTGGGCTACGACAACATCGATATTCCGGCTGCGCGGGCGCGCGGCATCGTGGTGACCAACACGCCCGATGTGCTCACCGAAGCCACCGCCGACCTGGCCATCACCCTGCTGCTGATGGTGGCGCGCCGTGCCGGCGAAGGTGAGCGCCTGTTGCGCCGGGGTGACTGGACCGGCTGGCAGCCGCTGCAATTGCTGGGGCATGAAGTCAGCGGCAGAACACTCGGGCTGGTGGGGTTCGGCCGCATCGCGCAGGCTGTTGCTCGCCGCGCGCACGCCGGTTTTGGCATGAAAATCCTCGTGCATAACCGATCGCCCGTGGATGGCGCCTTGCTGGAAAAATATGGCGCGCGGCAGTGTGCTTCGCTGCAGGAGTTGCTGGAGGCCAGCGATTATGTGTCGCTGCATTGCCCCAGCACCGCCGAAACGCGCCACCTGATCGATGCGCAGGCGCTTGAGTGGCTGGGGCCGGAGTCGGCCCTGATCAACACCGCGCGCGGTAATGTGGTGGATGAAGCGGCGCTGGCGCAGGCGCTTGGCAACGGCACGCTCGGCGCCGCTGGCCTGGATGTCTACGAGCGCGAGCCGGCCATCGAGCCCGGCCTGCTGCAGCTGGAGAATGCCGTGCTGCTGCCGCACCTGGGCAGCGCCACGCACGAGACCCGCTCGGCCATGGGCAACCGCATGGTGGACAACCTGGTGGAATTTTTTGCCGGCCGGCCGCCCCGCGACCGCGTGGTTTGAAGGTTCACTCAATGGCTCCTCAAGTGCTTGCAGAAAGCGATACCGCCCATTCGCTGGTACTGAAGCACCTGTGGCGCGCCGGAGTAGAGTCGGTGTCCGGGAAGCGCGCTGTTGCCGCTGCGCTGGAAGAGGATGGGGACTTCCTTGCCAGCCTGGTGATCGCGATCGGCAAGGCAGCCTGCAGCATGTATCTGGGAGCGCGGGATTGCGTTTCCCGCTCGACCCGCTCGATTATCGTCAGCAAATACCACCACATCGACCCGGCCTGCCGATCCGTGCCGCGCACCACCATAATGGAGGCGGGCCACCCGGTACCGGACGAGCAATCCCTGCTTGCCGGCAGGATGATTTTCCAGGCCGTTACCGAAGCACGGACTTCCACTCGCCTGCTCCTGCTGGTGTCCGGTGGCGCATCTGCGCTGGTTGAACACCTGCAGCCTGGATATGGCCTGCAGGGCCTGCAGGACATGACCGCGGAGTGGCTGGCTTCGGGAAAATCCATTGCCGAGATCAACCGCCTGCGCGGCCGGGTTTCCTGTATCAAGGCGGGCAAGCTGCTCAGCCATTTCCATGGCTGCGAAACGCGGGTTTATGCGCTGTCGGATGTGCAGGGCGATTCGCTGGCAGTCATTGGCGGCGGCATTGGCGACCCTGCCCGCACCACGGCCAACGTGGGCGCTCGGGTGGTGGCATCCAACGCGGTGGCCCGCAATGCCGCGGCTCTGGAAGCCGGCAAGCTCGGTTTGCAGGTGCGGCTCAATGAGGAATCCCTCTACCAGGATGTGGCCCAGGTGGCGGAAAACATTTTCGAAACGCTGGCTGGCGCGATGGCGGGGGTCTACATCTGGGGCGGCGAGCCCACCATCGAATTGCCCGCCAACCCTGGCTGCGGTGGCCGAAACCAGAGCCTGGCGTTGGCAATTGCGCTGAAGATCCAGGGCAGGACGGACATCGCCGTGCTGGTGGCCGGTACGGATGGCACCGATGGCCCTACGGAGTTTGCGGGTGCGTTCGTCGATGGCAATACCGTCGACGAGCCAGCTGCTGCGGAAGCAGCGTTGTTGCGCGCGGATGCCGGCACCTATCTCGCCGAGCGGCATTGCCTGTTCCATTCAGGCCCCACCGATACCAACGTGATGGACCTGGTAATCGCCATCGTCAAGTAGTGCGAACAGGCGCCGCCAAACCGAGCCAGGCGCTATTGATTTGGTTGTTACAGGCCACTAGTCTGCAACAACTGTTTTCCGGTCTGACAGATCATGCATCAACGCGTTGCCATTATCGGCGCTGGCCCCAGCGGGATTGTCGCCGCGAAATTCCTGTTGCAGGAGGGCCTTCAGCCTGCCGTTTTTGAGCAGAGCGACCAGCCCGGCGGCCATTGGCATGTGCAGAATTCCCTCAGCGGCATCTGGCCCGGCATGCCAACCAACACCTCGCGCGTCATGACCCGGTTCAGCGACCTGGAGCATTTGCCCGGATTGCCCGCGTTTCCAGCGGCGGAACAGGTTCACGATTACCTGAACCGCTACATCGACACATTTGGAATTCGCGGCTGCCTGCGCCTGAATTCACCGGTGGTGTCTGTTGAGCGGGAAGCCACAGGCCGCTGGAAGGTCAGCTGGCAGCCGGCTGCCGCCCCGGTTCAGGTTGAAACGTTTGATTTTGTGCTGGTGGCCAGCGGGCGCTTCAACCGGCCGTACATTCCTGAAATCATGGGCCTGCTTCAGGCGCGGCAACAAGCCGGCGGACTCGATATCCTGCATTCGCATGCGTACATGGGCCCGGATAAATTCCGCGGCAAGCGCGTGCTGGTTGCCGGTGGCGCCATATCGGCACTCGAAATCGCTTCTGACCTGGCGCTGCACGGTGCCGCAAGCGTCTGCTGCGCTTACCGTAACCAGCGCTATGTGCTGGGCAAGCTGGCCGGGGGCGTGCCTACTGACCACATCAACTTCAGCTTGTTTGAAGCGTTGGCAGCTGAGCGGCTAGACAGCGCCGTGACGGCGCAGCGTATGCGTGATTGGGTGCTGATGGAGTTTGGCAGCCCGCAGGACTTCGGCGCGCCGTGCCCCGATGCGGATCTGCGCAAAGCCGGCACTACGAAGTGCGCCCAATTCCTGGGCCTGGTAAGGCAGCAACGCATTCAGGTGCGTCCATGGCTGCAGCAGATCGACGAGCAATCGGTGCAGTTTGTGGATGGCAGCCAACAGCCCTTTGACGCCATCATCTTCGCCACCGGCTACCAGCTGGGTTTTCCGTTCCTGGGTGAAAAAGAAGCCCGGAATCTGCAACTCACGCCCCAACAGCTGGGCCTGTACCAGCATACGTTTCACCCCGATCTTCCTGGCTTTGCCATGGCCGGTTTCTATAACCAGGTGGGGCCGTATTTTCCGGTGCTGGAACTGCAGGCCCGGTGGATCGCCTGCATCTGGTCACAGCGGATTGCGTTGCCGGACGAGGATGAAATGCGCCGCGGATTGCAGGCCTACCTGGACAGCTGGAGTCCTGCCCAGAAACTGCCCATGCACCACCTCGCCATGATGTTTGCCCGCGCGATCGGCGCTGAACCCGATCCTGCGGAGTGGCCGGAAATCGAGCGCGCCCTGTGGTTCGGGCCTTTGTGCGCCGCGGTATTCCGGCTGGCTGGGCCAAACCCGCTGGACCGGGCGACCCAACTCGTTGCCCGCCACGCCGCCGAGTTCGGCATGATTGACAGCCCGCGGTTCACGCCGCTGGAGCAGGAGCGGCTGGCCGGCATCGCGGTTTGAACCGCCCTTTATTATGGTTGGAGGGGCTTCAGCCCCGACAGGTGCAGGTTCGGCGCTAAAGCGCCTCCTACAGCTGCGAGCGCTGTCAGAAAGCGTGGCCCACTGTCGTGACCGGCCCATGCGCCGCGCGCTCGGAGTACCACACCACGCCATCCTTGATCACCACATCCACATAGTCCAGCACCTCGATATTCCGCAGCGGATTTCCATCGACGATGATGATGTCGGCGAGTTTTCCTGGCTCAATCGTACCCAGTTCATCTTCCAGGCCGAGGATGCGCGCATTGGTTTTGGTGGCGGCGGAGATCACCTCCATGGGGGACATGCCGCTTTCCACCAGCGCGGACATCTCGCGCCACATGGCTTCGGTATGCATGTTGAGTGGTGAAGCGGCATCGGTGCCGACACCGATGACGGCGCCGCCTTCGATGAATTGCCGCGCGGCCACGCGTGAGTTGCGGGTTTCGCGGGCAATATCATTGAAATAGGACAACTGCCGGTAGTTCTCTACCGATGCGATGAACTCGGCGTAGATATCGGCAGGCATGTCCTTGCGGTACACCGGGTCGTACAGGCGTTCGGGAAATTCCAGCGTTGCCGGGTACACCCAGATGCGATGGGCAATGGTTTGCACTACCGGTATATTGCGGTGCGCGATCTCGGCGATTAATGCATCACCGTAGGGCGGGTTTCCCGCCGAGCCCACGTGCTGGAACACATCAACGCCGGCATCGAGTGCGTAGCGGATGCGCTCGGGCTCATACAGGTGCGCATGCACTTTGATACCGGCTTCGTGCGCCACCTCCACCACGGCGCGGTAGTCTTCCGGCGTCAAGCCTTCCCACACCTTGATCACGTCCACGCCACGCTTGATCAGCTCGCGTGTCTTCTGTGCCGCCTGCTGCGGCGAGTTGATGATGATTTCATACTCATCAGGAATGATGTCGTAATCGATACGCGTGATCCAGGGACCCGACAGCAACAGGCGCGGTCCGGGAATCTCACCACTATCCACCCGCTTGCGGAAACCAAAGGCCTGGAAAGGCGCACCCAGGTCCAGCCCGGTAGTGACACCGGCGCGCATCATCTGCCTGGCGGCGATGGTCATGAACTCTTCAATGCGCTCCATGCCGTTCATGAACTCATACAGTCGCGCGTATGAACCATGGCCGATCAGGTCGATGTGGATATGCGCATCGATCAGGCCGGGCATTACGGTTCGGCCACCGGCGTCGATGACCACCGCGTTGTCGGGGATGACGGTATTGTCCCGATTTCCCACGGCCGTGATCCGGCCATTTTCAAATACCACAACGCTGTGGTGAATGGGTTCTGCTTCGTGGCCATCGAGCAACATGCCGCCGACGATGGCAACAGGTTGAGAGGGCCGCAGGCTTTCCTGTGCGTGGCTGGATGCGCTGGCAAGCAGCAACAGGACCAGCAGGATTTTTGAATGCATCACGAAGCTCCCGAAGACCAGCCCGGATTATAGCCAAACAGCCAACCAATCATGCCAGCGGGTAGAATCAAGGGCGCCAAGGGCCTGCGACCAAGCCGATGATGAACAGCCAGTGAAGAACAACCAGTCCGCCACAAAATTCAATTCATTGTTGCGTTCCGTTCGCGCCTGCCAGCTGTGCACTGGCCTGCCACTTGGCGCCAGGCCGATACTCCAGGCCAGTGTTCACTCGCGCATCCTGGTGGCCGGCCAGGCACCGGGGCGCATCACGCACGGCAAAGGCCGGCCGTTTGATGATCCTTCCGGCGACCGCCTGCGCGCCTGGCTGGGGGTTGATCGCGATACCTTTTATGATCCGGGGTTGTTTGCCGTGGTGCCCATGGGATTCTGCTATCCCGGCACCGGCAAAGGGGGTGACTTGCCGCCGCGCGCGGAGTGCGCGCCTGCCTGGCGGCGAAGGCTTCTCGATGGAATGACCGATATCCGGCTCACCGTGCTGCTGGGCCAGTATGCCAACCGCTGGCACCTGCAGGACGGCTGCGGAGCGACTCTGCGAGACACGGTGGCCGGCTGGAAAGATTTTTGGCCGGAACTCATGCCCTTGCCACATCCCAGCCCGCGCAATGTCCGCTGGCTGAAAAGCAACCCGCACGTCGAAGCTGAAATGCTGCCACTGCTGCAGTCACGCGTAAGGGAAATCCTTGAAGCGTAGGAGGCGCTTCAGCGCCGACCCCGGGATGTCGCGGCTGAAGCCGCTCCTACATGGATGGCCGTAGGAGGGGATTCATCCCCGACCTCGCAACGTCGCGGCTGGCGCCGCTCCTGCGCATTCTGCAATCTTCCGGCCAGGGGGGCCTACCACTGGCTGGCGTTCGCCAGTTTCCAGTCATTGCGCCAATCTTCGGGAACGCAGTCTTCGTCCAGCAGGCAGCGTGGGCTGATGCGCGGGTACATCTGCGCGTAATCGCGAATTATCGTGCCCTTGACCCGGTGATTGATATGCCGGGGCTCCAGCTCACTGAGGCACTCCAGCCCTGCCACCGCCAGTAACTCGGTGAGATTTTCGATGGTTTCCCGATGGAAATTGAACACACGCCTGGCTTTGTCTTCCACCACCAGAGCCTTGTAGCGGGCCGGATTCTGTGTGGCCACGCCCGTCGGGCAGTTATCGGTATGGCAGGAGCGGGATTGCACGCAGCCCAGTGAGAACATCATGCCACGGGCGGAATTGGCAGTGTCAGCGCCCAGGGCAATGATGCGCAGCAGGTGAAAAGCCGAAAATATTTTCCCGGCGGCGATGATGCGCACCTTGTCGCGCACGCCGATTCCGATCAGCGCGGAGTTCACGAAAATCAGTGCATCGCGCAATGGCGTCCCCACCGCATTGGTGAACTCCGTGGGGGCGGCACCGGTGCCGCCTTCGCCACCATCCACGGTGATGAAGTCGGGCAGTATGCCGGTTTCCAGCATGGCTTTGCAGATGCCCAGGAACTCTTCGCGCTTGCCGATACACAATTTGAAACCCACCGGTTTCCCGCCGCTGAGTTCCCGCAAACGACGCACGAATTGCAGCAGGCCGGCGGGTGAGTCAAAAGCGCTGTGGGCTGCAGGTGAGACCACGTCCTGGCCCATCGGCACATGGCGGATGTGGGCGATCTCTTCGGTGAGTTTGGCCTTGGGCAGGATGCCACCGTGTCCCGGCTTGGCGCCCTGTGAAATCTTGACTTCAATCATCTTCACCACCGGCAGCACGGCCTTTTCCTGGAAGATATCGGCATCGAAATTGCCCTCGGCATTGCGGCAGCCGAAATAGCCGGTACCAATCTGCCAGATCAGGTCGCCGCCGTATTTGAGGTGGTAAGGGCTCAGGCCCCCTTCGCCGGTGTTGTGAGCAAACCGGCCCATTTTCGCGCCCCAGTTCAGGGCCATGATGGCGTTCTTGCTCAAGGACCCGTAGCTCATGGCGGAAATGTTCAGCGGCGAGGCATCGTACGGCTGGGTGCATTCGGGCCCGCCAAACCGTATGCGCGGATCATGGTTGGCCACCGCTTTGGGTGCGATGGAGTGATTCACCCACTCATATCCATCGGCGTTCACATCAAACACCGTGCCAAACGGGCGCGTATCCCGGTCGCCCTTGGCCCGCTGGTAGATCAGCGAGCGGTATTCACGGCTGACCGGCATGCCGTCGGTTTCCGATTCCACGAAATATTGCTGGATTTCCGCCCGAAAGGATTCGAGCAGGTAGCGGAACCGGCCCACCACCGGATACAGCCGGCGGATGGTGTGGCGCTTCTGGAAGCAGTCGACCAGGCCCACCAACAGCAGCGGGACCACCAGTACGAACACCCACCAGGCGCCTGGCCACCATTGCGCCAGCGCAACCACCGCGCCCGGAACCAGCACTGCGAGGACGAAGAAGATTTGTCTGACCGTCACGGTGAACTCCAGCAATTGCGAAAGACCCTGCTTCTGGAGGATTTTAGCGGTTTGCGGCGCGACTTTGGCTGATGGTGGCCATGTTGAGCGTGATTGGAACAGTCCTGCCGCCGTCTTGATGCCGGTTCGTGGTGCTCCTTCAGTCATTCCCGGCCTGTTAATATGTTGTGCTTGTTCCACCCCTGTTGAAATCCACGAAAGGAAAACTGCATGAAAGCTCTGGTTTGTCGCGAATATGGACCGCCTGAATCACTGGTATTGGAAGAAATGCCCGATCCCGTTGCGGGCCCCGGTGAGGTGTTGGTGGATGTTGCCGCTGCCGGAATGAATTTCCCGGATGTGCTGTCCATCGCCGGCAAGTACCAGGTGAAAACCCCGCCTCCGTTCATTCCCGGCAACGAAGCCGCCGGCACCATCATCGCCGTTGGTGAAGGTGCAAACCGTTACCAGGTTGGGGACAAGGTGATTGCGCTGCCCAGAAATGGCGCGTTCGCCAGCCGCTGCGCAGTCAGCCAGGACTCGCTCATCCCGGTTCCCGAAGGCCTGAGCCTTGAGCAGGCAGCCGGATTTTCCGTGACTTACGGCACCAGTTATCACGCCCTCAAGCAATCGGCTGAGTTGCAAAAAGGCGAAACCCTGCTGGTGCTGGGAGCGGCCGGCGGCGTGGGCATTGCGGCTGTGGAACTCGGCCATGCCATGGGGGCGAAAGTGATTGCCGCTGCCAGCACCGATGAAAAAGTCGCTTTTGCGATGGAGGCAGGAGCGGATCATGGCATCAACTACAACCAGGCCTCGATGCGCGATGTGCTCAAGGAACTGACCGGCGGCAAGGGCGTGGATGTGGTTTACGACCCGGTGGGGGGTGATATTGCACAGATCGCGCTGCGCGCCCTGGGCTGGCAAGGCCGTCACCTGGTGGTGGGTTTTGCTTCCGGCACCATTCCCGATTTTCCAGCCAACATGGCCTTGCTGAAAGAGGCCCGCATTCAAGGGACGCTATGGGGCGTGTGGGTGATGCGCAATCCGGTTGAACACCTGAAGAACATGGCCGAGCTGGCCGGGATGATCAGGCAGGGTGCGATTCGTCCGCAGGTTACGGCGGCTTATTCGATCGAGGACTATCTGAGCGCCTTCGGAGAGATCACCGGCCGCAGGGTCATGGGTAAAATCGTTCTGACCATGGGTTGATTCCCGCTGCCCGTTCTGCATCGTACAAATAAAAACACCGCCGGGGTTGCAAATTCATGCCATCCGGGCGGTGCTTTTTTGCTCTGCGACTGATGCGGTAATCCCGGGCGATTTGTTACTTATTCCCTGGTCGTCCCGGGTACATCCTTTCAACTACGCGCTGACTATAGCACGATAATTTCTTCCGTGTCATCAACAAGTTACAAAGTACCCGGGCGTATGGTCCCAGAAAAGTAACTGTTTCCAAAATGCCCTGAAAAAACCCTCGCCCAACAATGCACCAGGTTGGTGCATCGGTACATTTCGCGCCCTATCGCAGCGCAGCTGCAACCAGGGTGGATGTCCCATTTCTTCGCCATTTCCTCGATGGACTGCTGGTTCAATTACTGAATTCCTTTCAAGAATAACAACTTAAATTTCTCCATGAGTGCTGGCATGAAACCTGCATATACAGGTTCATTCGTGCAATGCACCAGAAACGCTCCGGGAGAAGCTGGATGAAACTGATAACCGCAATAATCAAGCCTTTCAAGTTGGATGATGTCCGCGAAGCACTGCAGGAGATCGGTGTGAGTGGCATCACGGTGTCGGAAGTCCGGGGTTACGGCCGGCAGAAAGGCCACACTGAGCTCTACCGCGGTGCCGAGTACAACGTAGACTTCCTGCCCAAGCTCAAACTGGAAACCGCAGTCAGCAGCGGCATGGTGGAGCAGGTGGTGGAAGCCATCCAGCAGGCGGCCACCACGGGAAAAATTGGTGACGGGAAGATTTTCATCAGCAGCCTGGATGAAGTCATCCGTATCCGTACGGGCGAAACCGGCGAACAGGCCATTTGAGAGGGGTATGGATGATGCACAACCTGAAAAAATTGCTTAACGTGTTCCTGTTGCCGGCATTGCTGGTGTTGCCCGGCATGGCCTCCGCCCAGGAGGGCCTGGATACCGGTAATACCGCCTGGATGATCACCGCCACGGCGCTGGTGTTGTTCATGACCATTCCGGGCCTTTCATTGTTTTATGCCGGCATGGTGCGTGCCAAGAACGCGCTTTCGGTGATGATGCAGTGCTTCGTGATCACCTGCACCATGCCCATCCTGTGGGTGGTGTATGTCTACAGCCTCGCTTTTGGCGAGGACATCAGCGGCTTTATCGGTGGCCTGGGCAAGGTATTCATGTCCGGTGTTACGGTCGACTCCATGAGCGGCAGCATTCCCGAGTCGGTGTTCTCAACCTTCCAGATGACGTTTGCCATCATCACTCCGGCGCTGATTGTGGGCGCCTTTGCGGAGCGCATGAAGTTTTCCGCCATGCTGTTGTTCATGGCGTTGTGGGTGACGGTGGTCTATGCGCCTGTAGCGCACTGGGTGTGGGGTGGTGGCTGGCTGGCCGGCAAAGGTGTGCTGGATTTCGCCGGAGGCACCGTGGTTCACATCAATGCCGGTGTTGCCGGCCTGGTGGCCGCCATCGTGCTGGGCAAGCGCCGCGGCTATCCGCAGCATCCCATGAAGCCCAGCAACCTGCTGCTCAGCATGGTTGGCGCAGGCATGCTGTGGGTGGGCTGGTTCGGGTTCAATGCCGGCAGCCAGCTGGCGGCGGATGGCGTGGCTGGCATGGCGATGCTGGTCACGCAGGTTGCCACCGCTGCGGCAGCGCTGACCTGGATGTTCCTGGAGTGGATCCGTTACGGCAAGCCCAGCGCCCTGGGCATCGTGTCGGGTGCCGTGGCTGGCCTGGTGGCGATCACTCCCGCGTCCGGATTCGTTGGCCCGATGGGCGCGTTGGCCATAGGCGTTGCCTCTGGCGCCATCTGTTACTTCTTCGTGGTGAAGGTAAAACAGAAGTTCGGCTATGACGACTCACTGGACGCCTTTGGCGTACATGGCGTGGGTGGATTCGTCGGCGCGATCCTCACTGGTGTATTCGTGGATGCCCGCCTGGGTGGAAAAGGACTGGCGGAAGGCGTGAGCATGGCAAGCCAGGTGAAAGCGCAGTTCATCGGCGCCTGCGCCACCATTGCTTACTGTGCCGTGGTGAGTTTCATCCTGCTTAAAATCATTGATGCCATTATTGGCTTGCGGGTCGGCGATGAGCAGGAAGAGGAAGGCCTCGACCTGTCGCAGCACGACGAGCGGGCTTACGACCTCTAGGATTCAACAGTTCTGTGTGCCTTTGGGCCCGGGCAACCGGGCCTCTTTTTCCAGGCAGGCATCGAGCTGCAGATATTCAAAGTTCTGTGTGCCTTTGGGCCCGGGTAACCGGGCCTCTTTTTTTTCAAAGGCAAGGTATTGCGCGGGACGGACTTCTGTGTGCCTTCGGGCCGGACTTCTGTGTGCCTTTGGACCCGGTCAGCCGGATCTCTTTTTGAGGCTGGCCTTAATCTAGCACTTCACGTGGCATACGCCAAATTCAATCATCCGCCGGTGAAAAAAATTCACCTGTCCGAATGGCCGATGCGCCAGGGCGAATCGGGCATGGACGCTTCCTCCGCCACATCGAGGAATGCGCGGGCCTGTGGCGAGAGATATTTCCCGCGTCGCATCACCACGCCGTAACTCCGCTTGGGAAAAAACGCGCTCATGTTCTTGGCCACCAGCTTGTCATCCTCGCGCAAGCAGATTCCGGTGACGATCGAAATGCCGAAGTCGAGCTCCACGTAGCGTTTGATCACTTCCCAGCCCCCCACTTCCAGCGTGACATTGAAGGAAACCTGGTGCTGCTGGAATACCCGGTCCACCATGCGCCAGGTGGTCAGGCGCCGCGGCGGCAGGATCAGGCCGAACGGCGCGATGTCCTCGATGGTGATGGATTCCTTTTCCGCCAGAGGGTGGCCCAGCGGCATGATCAGCGCGGGCTCAAAGGAATAAACCGGCTGGTAGCTGATGTCGGACGGCACGTCCAGCATGGAACCGATGGCGAAATCCACTTCATCATCGCGGATCATGGCCAGCCCATCGCGGCCGGTTACGTTGCGCAACTGCACGTGAATGTTGGGAAAATTCTGGCGGAACTGCGCCACCAGCCGCGGCAGGAGGTAAATGATGGTGGATTCGCCGGCAGCAATCACCACTTCGCCGCTCTCGAGGTCGCCGCGAATCTGCCGGTTGAAACGGTGGTTCAGCGATTCAAGCCCGTCCACCAGTGGCCGCGCCATGTCGTAGAGTTCCTGGCCCTCGCGCGTCATGTTGATGCGCGGCCCATGGCGTTCGAACAAAATGGTGTCGAGTTCGCGTTCCAGGGCGCGGATCTGCAGGCTGACGGCCGGTTGGCTGAGAAACAGCTCTTCGGCGGCATCGGTCATCTTGCCGCTCTTCGCTACGGCGCAAAATGCCCGTAATTGCTTGAGTTGGTTACCCTTATAATAAAAGCGGGGATTTTTATCTTTCACTTTCAATCACTTAGATACATTAACCTAAGTTATATTAAACATTGAAATATTTGTCTTGTCAAAGATGAAAACCGGACTTACCGTCCCTCATGAAGCAGTGACTTTTCGTGAAAGCCACTCCGCTTCCTTTCATTGAATTTTTATCAACAGGATACCGAGATGAACACGGAACACGAGATCAATTGCATACAGGCTGACTGGAATACCAACCCGCGCTGGAAGGGTATCAAGCGAGGTTATTCAGCTGAAGATGTGGTGCGTCTTCGTGGTACGGTGAAAATCGAGTACAGCCTGGCAAAGCAGGGCGCTGAAAAACTCTGGCGCCATATGGCCACTGAGCCCTTTGTCAATGCCCTGGGTGCGCTGACGGGCAACCAGGCCATGCAGCAGGTCAAGGCCGGGCTCAAAGCCATTTATCTTTCTGGCTGGCAGGTGGCGGCTGATGCCAACCTGGCAGGCGAAATGTACCCGGATCAATCGCTGTACCCGGCGGATTCAGTTCCCAGCGTGGTCCGTCGCATCAACAATGCACTGCTGCGCGCCGACCAGTTGCACCACGCTGAAGGCGACGATTCCATCGACTGGATGCAGCCGATTGTTGCCGATGCCGAAGCCGGTTTCGGCGGCGTGCTCAATGCCCATGAACTGATGAAGGGCATGATCGAGGCAGGTGCCGCAGGCGTTCACTTTGAAGACCAGCTGGCATCCGCCAAGAAATGTGGCCACATGGGCGGCAAAGTGCTTGTTCCCACCCAGGAAGCAGTACAGAAACTGATTGCAGCCCGCCTGGCAGCTGACATCATGGGCGTGCCCACCGTGCTGCTGGCGCGTACCGATGCCCAGGCCGCCGGTTTGATCACTTCAGACGTGGATGAGTACGATGCCGAGTTCATCACCGGCAACCGCACTGTGGAAGGTTTCTTTGAAACGCGTGCCGGCCTTGACCAGGCCATTTCCCGCGGCCTGGCTTATGCCCCTTACGCTGACCTGCTGTGGTGCGAAACCGCCACGCCGGATCTCGAGCAGGCCAAAAAATTCGCCGAAGCCATTCACGACAAATTCCCGGGCAAGTTGCTGTCCTACAATTGTTCGCCTTCATTCAACTGGAAGGCCAAGCTGGATGACGACACCATCTCCAAATTCCAGCGCGAGCTCGGCGCCATGGGCTACAAGTTCCAGTTCATCACGCTGGCCGGCTTCCACGCCCTCAATTACAGCATGCACACGCTGGCGCGCGGTTACCGCGACCGCCAGATGGCGGCTTACGTGGAACTGCAGGAAGCCGAATTCGCGGCCGAACAGTTTGGATACACGGCCACCAAACACCAGCGCGAAGTGGGTACCGGATATTTCGACACTTTGACCCAGGTGATCGGTGGCGGACAGTCTTCTCTGTCGGCCCTGAGTGGTTCCACCGAAGAGGAGCAGTTCAAAAAGGCAGTGTAAAAGCAACCTCATATTAGTGGCCTGTAACAGCCGAATCAGTAGCGCCTGACTCGGTTTGGCGGCGCTTGGCCTGGTCTTCATTCAGCCGATAGCTTGGGCTATCGGCCTCACTCCAGACCGGCACCAGTCACCACCACTCCTTCGTCATGCTACTACCGCTTCAGCTGTTACAGGCCACCAGCCTGCTTTTGCCGTTTGAGGGCCGCTTTGCGGCCCTTTTTTTGCACTCACCCCGGCAGGACGAGAATGGCCCGGAAATCATTCACGTTGGTGTGCGTCACTCCCGTAACGAGCAGTCCGCCGACAATAGCGAAAAATGCCGCTGAATTGTCCTGGTCCAGGAATTCTTCCGCATGCAGCCTCACCCGGGCGGATTTCTCGTGGATGTCGGGCCCGAACCAGGCACCGGCATGCCCGCCCACGCCGTCAAAGCCGTCGGTATCCGCCGCCAGGGCCCAGATGCCGGGGTGGCCATCCAGCTCAATCGCCAGAGCGAGCGCATAACAGGAATTGCGCCCCCCGGTGCCCGGGGATGGCCCCAGGCTGAGGCTGGTTTCGCCGCCGGACAGGATGCACACCGGCGTGCCCTTGCGGTAAAGCTTCCGGGCCATGAGGGCGTGCTCTTCGGCCAGTTGAACAGCCTCACCCTGCACCGAGTCACCCAGCATCACCACTTCGAGTTTGTGCTGACGGCACAGCGCTTCAGCTGCTCTCAGGGCGGTCGTGCCGCTGGCGACAATTTTGGAGGAACTCCGGTGTGCCTGGGAGTGCGCGCCGTGATCCCGGTGGTGTTCCCCTTCCAGCGCACGGACGACTGCGGGTGGAGCCTGGATGCGGTAACGATTGAGAATGGCGCGGGCGTCCGCCCGGCTGGAAGTGTGGCGCAGGGTGGGGCCGGAGCCGATCAGGGCGATGTCATCTCCTGGCACATCGGAAATGGCCAGCGTCACGAGAGGCGCATTGCAGGCTGCTGCGAGACCGCCACCCTTGATGCGCGACAGGTGCTTGCGCACGCAGTTGATTTCCTGGATCTTGGCGCCTGAATTCAGTAACTGGCGCGTGACATTGCGCTTGTCGTCCAGCGATACCTCGGCTACCGGCATGCACATCAGTGCCGAGCTGCCTCCGGACATCAGCACCAGCAGCAAATCGTCTTCACCCAGTTTGCCGGCCAGTTCCAGCGCAGCGTGCGCTGCAGCCACGGAACTGTCATCAGGTACCGGGTGGCTGGCGAACATCAGCTCGAAGCCTTCAACCTGCGCGGCATTCTCCTGATGAGTGTCAGGCGCGATGATCAGGCCTGAAGCCCGTTCGCCATAATGGTCACGCGCTGCCTGGGCCATGGCAATCGCTGCCTTGCCGCAGGCGATGACCCGCAATTCCCCTGAAGGCAGGGATGGCCAATTTCCGGCCAGGCAATGATCAGCCTGCGAAGCGGCGACGGCTGCATTGAACAGCCCCAGCAGAAATTCGTCGGGTTGGGAAATCATCAGGCTTGCTTACCGGGATTCGAATCAGGATGGCCAGTGAATACAGTACAGAATTGCGCTGCTCCCGGAAACTTCCGGAAGCAGCGCAACTCTGGTGAGCTGCCGAAATCAGGCCTTTCGCAGGTCAGCCGGCAGGGGCAGGCTGCGAATACGTTTGCCGGTGGCCTGATGAATGGCGTTCAGCAGTGCCGGAGCAAACGGAGGCACGCCTGGTTCGCCAACACCACAGGGCAACTCGTTGACGTAATCCTCAATCACGTGCACATGGATATCCAGCGGCCCTTCACTCATCCGGGTGACCCGGTAGTCGTTGAAGTTGGATTGGTCCACGGCGCCCCGCGTGGTTGTGATCTGGCTGTAGCGCGCGATGGAATTGCCAAATGTCGATGACCCTTCCATCTGCTTACGCACGCCTTCCGGGTTGACATAGCGACCGCAGTCGATGGCTACATCCACACGTGGAATCCACAACTCGCCGTTTTCACCCACTTTGACCTGCACCGCTGTCGCAACGCAGCTCTGGAACGAACGGTGCGCGGCCACACCGATGCCATGTCCCTTGGGCAACTCCTGGCCATAGCCGGCTTCCTTGGCGACCCGGCGCAGGGCATTGGAGAGACGTTTGGGTGAAATGGGGTAGTCAGCGGGAGAATCGCCGTAACCGAAATATTGCTCTATGCCGTCCTTGGACAGGTCCAGCACTTCAGCATCGCCGATCAGTTCCAGCATGAACTCCAGCGGATCGCGCCCGGCGGCCACAGCCAGCTCATGGGCGAAGGAGTGCATGGCGAAGGCGTGCTGGATGTTGTTCACCGAGCGCAGCCAGCCGATGCGGAGCATGGTTCTGGTCTTGCCGGTTTCCAGCTGCAGGTTGGGGATCTCGTTGTACGGCATGTCGATCAGCCCCAGGCCATATTCCAGGTCGGAAACATCTTCCTGGGCGGGGTTCCAAAGAGCCATGATGCTGGGATTGGCAACCCGCTGCTGCCAGGCGATTACCTTGCCATGCTTGTCCAGCCCGGCCTTGAGGTATTGGGCGCTGACCGAATGGTAGTAACCGTGTCTTATCTCATCTTCACGCGTCCACTGCACCCGCACCGGAGCGCCGACCGCTTTTGAAAGATAGGCCGCCTCGCAGGCAAAGTCAGCCTTGGACTTGCGGCCGAAAGCGCCACCCAGCAGGGTGACTTCGCATTCCACATCGGTTTTCTCCAGACCCAGCACCTCGGCCACGTAATGGCGCGTCTGGTTGGGATCCTGGGTCGCGGAAATGACCTTGACCGGGCGAACATTGGCATCCACCAGCGCCACGGGCGGCTCCATGGGAGCATGGGCCAGGTAAGGCACAAAATATTCCGCTTCCACCACCGTGTCGGCAGCAGCAAAGGCTGCTTCACCCTGCCCGCGTTTGCGGATCACAGTGCCGGGATTCCTGGCTGCAGCTTTCAGCTCCGCGTTATAAGTGCTCGAGTCGTGGTGGGTGAACGGACCGGAATCCCACTCGATTTTCAGCTTGCTGCGACCCTGCATCACCGACCAGGTATTCCGGCCAACGACCGCAACGCCGCCCAAAGCCCGGTATTCCGCCGGCTGGTCGTCCGCCAGTCCGGGAATTTCGATGACCTGCTCCACGCCGGGTACCTTCAGGGCTTCGGTGGCGTCAAAGGACTTCACCTTGCCACGGTAAACCGGAGGCCTCTCAACCACGGCGATTCTCATGCCGGGCAGGGTGTAATCGGCGCCAAAATTCGCCGTGCCGGTGGTCATCTCAAAATTGTTGTTGTTCGGCATGTCCTTGCCGATGTAGCGCCATTCGGAAGGATCCTTCAGCCTGGGCTTGGGCGCAGGTTCGCCCTCGGCCCGCGTTTCAATGATTTCGGCGGCGATATCAACCACTTCTCCAAAGTCGAATGATTTGTCACCGCCGCGCAGGTGCAGGCGGTGGTTCTCGGCATACACCTGGCTGGGTGCAACGCCCCATTTCTGTGCCGCCGCCCTTTCCAGCACTTCGCGCGCCGCAGCGCCCAGTTCCCGCATGGGCTGCAGGCCGTGGCGCGTGCTGCGCGAGCCATCCGTATTCTGGCCATCCTTGCCGGGCGGATCGTATTTGGTTTCGTCGCCGGGCGCCTGCCAGATTTCCACCCGGTTCCAGTCGGCTTCCATTTCATCCGCAAGGATCATGGGCATGCCGGTTCGCACGCCCTGGCCCATCTCGGAGCGGCTGAATGTCAGCGTTACAGTACCGTCGTCAGCGATGGCGACAAACAGATTGGGCTGCGCCACGCCGGCGCCCTTGATCGCCGCCAGCAGCGGCGCGGGTGCGATATGGGTACCGAGAATGAAGGTGGCGCTGAGGCCGGTCGCCTGCAGGAATTCACGCCGGTTGATTCTGCTGATATTCGCCATCTCAGTTCCCCTGCGCAGCGAGTTTGATCGCAGCGAAAATGCGCTGGTAAGTTCCGCAGCGGCAGATGTTGCCATCCATGCCGCGAACGATTTCCTCATCGCTGGGATTGGGGTATTGTGACAGCAGCGATGCAGCCTGCATGATCTGCCCCGTCTGGCAGTAGCCGCATTGCGCTACGTTTTCCTTGCGCCAGGCCACTTGCACAGGATGGTTGCCTTCCGGGTGCAGGCCCTCGATGGTGGTAATGGATTTACCTGCGGCCACGCCGACCGGGGTAACGCAGGCACGAATGGCTGAGCCATCCAGGTGTACGGTACACGATCCGCACAAGGCCACGCCGCAACCGAATTTGGTTCCTGTCAGTCCGAGCTCATCGCGCAGGAACCACAGGATGGGCATGGCGGGATCTCCGTCGAATTCGCGGGCTTGGCCATTGACAGTTAACGACAACATTCGATCGCTCCTTGGGTGAATGCCACCTGCGGGCACAGGCGGCCCTGACGCTATCCTAACTCCCGTCGGTAAGAATTACGAATTGCGCCGGGCATGGGGTCAGTTGCCAAATCGTGACAGGGGACGGAGCAGGCTGGAAGTAT
>CAYYCX010000004.1:4677-16261 GCA_964470455.1 uncultured Wenzhouxiangellaceae bacterium | reverse complement strand
CTGCCGTGTATGTAGGAGTGGAGGAACATGTACGCAGGCTGGAAGTATCCCACCGCCCGCCTCCCATGGCCTGGACTTCGGCGTAGAACTGGTCAACCAGCGCCGCCACCGGAAGCAGGGCGCCATTACGTCGCGCTTCGTCCAGGCACAAACCCAGATCCTTGCGCATCCAGTCAACCGCGAAGCCGAAATCGAATTTATCCTGCAGCATGGTGGAAGCGCGGTTTTCCATCTGCCAGGACTGCGCAGCGCCTTTGGAAATGACATCGAATACCTGCTGGCCATCCAGGCCGGCCTTCTGGGCAAACAGCACGCCCTCAGCCAGGCCCTGGACAACGCCGGCGATGCAGATCTGGTTCACCATTTTGGTGAGCTGGCCACTGCCGGACGGGCCCATGTGCGCGCGCATGCGGGCGAAGCAGTCCACCAGCGGGGCTACGTTTTCAACCGCAGCGGCATTGCCGCCCATCATCACGGTGAGCTTGCCGTTTTCGGCGCCAGCCTGGCCGCCGGAAACCGGGGCATCGACGAATTCATGGCCCGCCTTTGCGGCAACCTGGCTCAGTTCGCGGGCCACTTCCGCGGACGTGGTGGTGTGGTCGACGAAAACCGTGCCCTGGCCCATGCCCGCGAATGCACCGTTTTCGCCGAGGCAGATTTCACGCAGGTCACGGTCGGCGCCCACACAGCTGAATACAACCTCGCAGTCTTGCGCTGCCGCACGGGGTGTATCCGCAGCCCTGCCACCATGCTGTTCAGTCCACTGCTTTGCCCGCGCCGAATTGCGGTTATAGACGGTGACGTCATGGCCGGCTGCAGCGAGATGGCCGGCCATGGGATAGCCCATGACGCCCAGGCCAATAAAGGCGACTTTGCGGGATTGTGTTTCAGCATTCATCAGCGGTTCTTTCAACTCCTTGGTGAGGGTGAACTGGAAAGGGGCCTTGCGGCCCCTTTCATTTACATCCTGTAGGAGGGGCGCAAGCCCCGACTGCGGAGAAAGTCGGGGCTATAGCCCCTCCTACAAATCTGATCAGAGCAACTCGATGCCCAGGTACAACACCACGGTCAGCAACAGGCCCATGTGAATCACACCTTTCACCGAAGTCATGGGACCGGTTTTGCCTTTGATGGCATTGATTTCCAGCAACACGATCAGGCCGAATACGACCAGCAAGGACAGCACGCTGGCATTCATAACCGGTTGTGCCAGTTGTGCCAGGTGAACCGATGACGCCATGAAGAACAGCATCGGTATCGAAAACAGCGTGTTGGTGCGTGATGCCAGGCCGGCCTTGGCCAGCGCACCGGCAGCCGCCGGATCAGCTTCGCCGCCGGCAGCGACTTTCTCAGCCGAGGCAATGGCCACTTTCTGGTTGGGCCAGATGATCAGCCACACATTCAGGAACATCAGGATGCCCAGCGTTGCGCCCACGATGATGCCGTAGCCGGACAGGTGCTTCACGCCCAGCAATGCGATACCGCTGAGCAGGGTGAACATCGCGCCCCAACGGAACCACCACAGCGCCCTGGGCACCAGTTTGCGGAAGGCCTCATTCTTGGTGGCGGCCTCTGCTTCCTTGAAGAATTCGCCCTGGACAAAATTGAAGTACCACAGCAGGCCAATCCAGGCCACGCCGGCGAGCAGGTGTATCCACCTGAGGATGAAGGCAAGACCGTTGCCTTGAAAAATTGCTAGTTCCACGATTCGACTCTCCCTAGGTCTGTGTTTTTCTGCATCCGTACCGGCTTGCGGTTGCAAACCCGGCGGAGCCTCTAGGGTACACCTGTTGCCGCCTCAGCTGAAATATTCTGCGGTGCCAACAGCAACACCGGGCTGGAATACCAGTCCAACAAGGGATTCTTCAGGGATGTTATCGGTTGCGCGGGCCCCAGACTTTGCTGAATGCGCACCCCGGGGTTTTACCTATCGCGAAAAGGCTGCGGGTAAGGGTTTGGAGCGACCGGGCAGTGCCAGGCTGGAATCGGCCAGGCCCGGGTTGGAAAGACCAGAAAAAGGTGTCAGTTGGCGGCGATGCGGATATCGGTGACGTAGCGGTCATCGTTGGCGGCCTTGATGGCCTGGCGGCGGCCACCGGCCACGATGGTGCATTTATGCTGGAACTGCTCCTGGCGCAGGTGGGCGGCGTGCCAGCGATAGCCGACGAACCCGGGCAATGCGCCGACGACCGCGATCATGAGCAACAAAACGGGAACCTGTAAGGCGGGCTGGTTCGCCAGCAGGCCGGCCAGCTCGGCCACATCAAACATCAGGGTGGATGCGGCAACCAGGAACAAAGTCGTCCAGCCCAGGCCGCGGCGCACGGCCCAGATGGAGGGCAACAGGAAGGCCAGCCACGAAAAACCACGCCGTACAGCTTCGTCGCCGTATTTGGGGTGGTGGTAGACGTCAAAAATATGCAATTCAGTACGTTCCGTTTGATGCACCAGAAGCTGACTGGCACATATTGCGCGATACCTTGCGCCACCTGCTTGGGCAAGCGGTTGGCAGGCTCATTATAGCCTCAAGATTCCTGTCCACGAAAGCTGCCGTAATACGCATTTTCCGTTACAACCAAGATGGTGCCCAGAGTCATAAGTCACAAGTCCCCGGGGTGACCTTCGCCCGCATTTCACGGGAGGTTCACCGCGCTGACCGGTGGCCTGGCGGATCAGAACCTGAATGTTGAGGTCAGAATGCGGCCATGCGGCCCGGCGCTCCGGGGCCACCCCTGCTCATTATCTGTTCAGGTGGCCAGGGGGGCCAGCCCCAGCTTGGCTCTTTCCTCGTTCACTCTCACAAACATTTGCGCCTCGATGGCCTGGTATTGCGGGTCGCTCTCCAGCGCCTTGAACGCCGCCCAGCCATCGGATATCCGGCTTCCGGATAACCAGTGCCGGTCGAGAGCGGAACCCAGCAGGCGTATCGCTTCGTCACGGTCGCCTGCCATCGTGAAATAAACCGCATTGAGCATGTCGAGCCCACCGTTGGTGAAGCCCAATTTTTCAAGCCGGTCAAGGCCGGCGCGAGCCCGTTGCATGGCGTCTTCATAACGCTGCAGGTCGCCTGCCAAGGAAAAGCCGTAGGCCAGGTCCAGCATGCCGCTGACTGAGTCCACTCCCACGGTGGGGAATTGTTCTTCATAGGCATCCAGGCTGCCCCAGTTCTCATCGAAATACTGCACCATCTGGTCGGCCATGCCGTAATTGGCCAGAAGCCCGATCAGCACGGATACGCTCTCCCCTGAAGCGGCCAACTTGCGGGCCTCGATCAGGGCTTCTTCCTTGCGGCCCAGGTCCATCAGCGCAAATGGCCGCTGCCAGATGGAGCCTTCTTCCGCGACACGCTCGATCTGGCCGGTGGATGCCAGGCCCATCCCACGCAGTTCGATATTGGCAAAGTTTTCCGGCTGGATGGCGAGCGCGCGTTCAGCCAGCTGCAGGCCCTCCGCCAGCCGGCCCTGGGCATAAAACACGTGGGCTTCCAGGCGCAGCAGGAATGGATCATTGGGCATGAACGGCTTTATTTCCTGGATTTGCTGCTGGGCTTCGTCAAGGCGATCCTGGAACACGTAGTATGTGTTCAGGTTGGCAATACCGGGACGGTAGAGTGGGTCGCGCTCGCGCAAGTCCTCGAGAATCGCAATCGCTTCCTGCCGGCGGCCGACAAGGGCATAGGATGATTGCAGCCAGTTGCTGGCGTTTACCAGGTTGGGATTGCGCTGCTGTGCCTTTTCCAGGGCGGAAATGGCCTCGTCGGTCTCTCCGGGACGGTTCATGTGGTAAAGCCCCAGCGCCGACAAGGCTTCAGGCTGTTCCGGATCCAGCCTGAGGGCCTGGTCAATGTAAACCCTGGCCTCGGCCAGGGCTTCCGCCTGGGGCACCGAGCCGTAATTCCGGTCGCTCAGCAACATCCCCGCAATGGCTCGCTGGGCGTACGCCGGCGCATAGTCCGGGTCAGTGGCAATCACCTCGTCGAGCAGCCCGGTTGCGGATTCCAGGGCCGGGCGGGAGCGTTCATAGATGCGCTGCTTGGCCAGCAGGAATTTGTCATAAGCTTCGGAGTCGGCCCGTTGCGCCACGATCAATTCCTGTTCACCGGCCAGCAGGTGCGCTTTCAGCTGTTGCAGGATGGCGCTGCTGATTTCGTCCTGGATTTCAAAAACATCAGTGAGTTCGCGGTCATAGCTTTCCGACCACAGGTGGAAGCCGTCCTCCACCTGGATCAGCTGGGCGGTGATGCGCACCTTGTTGCCGGATTTCCGCACCGAGCCCTCAAGGATATTGGCAACACCAAGGGCCTCACCCACATTGCGCAGATCCTGGTTTTCGCCCTTGAAAGCAAAAGAGGACGTTCGGCCTGCAACTTTCAGGTCTTTCACCTGCGCCAGGGCGTTGAGGATTTCTTCGGATATGCCATCGGAAAAATATTCCTGCTCGGGGTCGGAAGACATGTTGACGAAGGGCAGGACGGCTATGGATTTTGAATTCGCGGAAACGGGAATGGGGTCGGATCCAAGTTCCTTTTCAGTGACCACGCTGTTTTGTGCCGATTCCGGGCCAATTGGATCCGACCGCATTTCCTTAGGCAGCATGCGGTCAATACCAACTATGGCAATCGCAGCCACCAGCAGCCCGATGGTGACGTAATCCAGCTTCCTGGCCGTGACGTGCGTGATGGATGCATCGCGGTTGACTTCCTTCTCGCGCTTGATGCCTTCAGGCGTGAGTTCAAACGCCCAGGCAAACACGACCGCCGGAATGAAGCCCAGTGCGAGAATGGCCACCAGCGACTGCAGGATGATGTCAGGGGCGCCCATCACATCCAGCACCAGGTCGGCTGCTTGCGCCAGCAGCCAGGCGCCCACGAGGTAGGCAATTCCCACCCGGATCACATTGCGGCGTTTGAGCTCCTCGAAGAACCCGGTCTTTTCACTCATTCAGACGAATTTCCTTGTTTAGCGGCCGGACTCATACGCTTATCGGCTCCAGGCCCAGTTCGGCGCGTTCCTGGTTGGTGTATTCAAACACCCGCGCCTGCAAGGCCTCGTAGCGTTCGTCACCACGCAGGTTTTCAAACTCCGGGAAGACAGTGTCCATCCGCACTGCGAATACCAAACCCTGTTGCTCGGTCTTGATCAGGTTGTCCATGGCCCGGTCGATGTCGCCCAGTAGTGCCCAGTAGCGGGCTTCATCAAAAGATACCGCCACCACGCCTTGTTGCAGTGCCCGGTCATGGGCCTTGCGTATGCGTTGCATGGCGTCATCGAAGCGTGCATCGTTGCCGGTTCGTGAATAAGCCAGGGCAATATTCAGCATCATGCCGTAGCCGCCGCCTTCATCGGGATAGTCGCGCTCAAAGGCATCAAGGTCTGGCCAGCGCGATTCCACAAACTCCACCAGTTGACGGTGTTTTCCCTGGAAGGACAGCTGCCCGATCATCATTCCAACGTTGCCGGTTGCGGCCTCTTCGCGGGCAATGGCCAGTGCTTCTTCAGGACGCCCGAGCGCCGTGAGTGATATGCCCCGGTGCCATGGCATGCCGGCTTCCAGGGCCTTTTCATATTGCCCGGTCTGGATCAGCGCCCAGCCATACATATTACGTGCAACCCCATCGTTGGGCTGCGATTCCAGCATTTCCACCAGTAGCGGGATGGACCGGGATGGCCTTCCTGTCTCTGCCCAGGTTCGCGCCTCGGCCAGCAGGAGGTTGGAGTCACCGTGCAGGAAAGGCCGGATGCGTTCCAGCAATGCCCTGGACTTGTCGTACTCGCCGAACAGGTTGTAGGTGGAGATCAGGTTGCTGTATCCCGGCGGATACATCGGGTCGCGTTCCACCATGCCTTCCAGAATCTCGCGCGCGCGTACGTTGTCGCCCAGCGAACCATAGGCAATCTGCAGCCAGTTGCTGGCATCAATCAGGCTGGGGTTGATCTCCAGGGCCCGCTCCAATGGCTCAACAGCCAATGAAGTCTCCGTGGGGCGATTTACGTGGTAAAGCCCAAGCCCGGCCCAGGCTTCAGCGGAGTCAGGGTCCAGCGCCAGCGCCTTGTCCAGGAACACCTTGGCTTGCGCTTCAGCGTCGGCCTGCTTCAGAGAACCGTAAGTGCGTTCGGATAGCAGCAGCTTGGCGATACCGCGCTGGGCGTAAGCCGGTGCATAGTCCGGATCCTTGGCAATCGCTTCATCGAGCAGCTTCACGGCCGTTTCGATCGACAGTTGCCGGCGTTCGTAAATGCGCTGGCGCGCCAGCAGGTATTTGTCGTAGACCTCCGGGTCGGTCCGCTGCGCGAGCTGCGGAGCATCACTGATCTCCACGCCCACCAGGTGCTTTTTCATCTGCTCCAGGATCGCCGCGGCAATCTCATCCTGGATTTCAAATACATTGGTCAGCTCGCGGTCATAGGCATCCGACCAGAGGTGGAATCCATCTTCCACCTGGATCAGCTGGGCCGTAATGCGCACCGTGTCGCCGGCCTTTCGCACTGAGCCTTCCAGGATATGGTCCACGCCCAGCGTTTCGCCGATCTGCCGCAAGTCCTGGTTCTGGCCTTTAAAGGCAAACGAGGATGTACGCCCCGCTACTTTCAGCTCTTTCACCCTGGCCAGGGCATTGAGTATTTCTTCCGAGATGCCATCGGAGAAGAATTCCTGCTCGGGATCGGAGGACATGTTGACGAAGGGCAGCACGGCGATGGAGGTGGCAGAGGCTGGTTCAGCGCTATCAGGCCCTGAATCTCCGGTTGCCACTTCGGTTTTGTTGGATGCCGTCTGGATTCCGGCTTCCGCCGGAATGACGGCAGCAGGGTTGGAAGCAGTGACATCCGGGCCCGTAAATCGATCCACCAGCAACACCATGATCACCGCCGCCATGATGCCAATGATGATGAAGTCCAGCTTGCGGCCCGTTTGCGGCGTGATGGACTGGCTGCGGTCAACGTCCTTCTCGCGCTTGATGCCCTCCGGCGTGAGTTCAAAGGCCCAGGCAAAAATCAGCGCGATGGGCAGGCCGATGGCCAGGAACAACATGAAGGCCTGCATCACCCATTGTGGCGCAGCGATGTTCTCCAGCACGATGTCGGCCAGCTGCAGCAGCAGCCAGGCGGAAACCAGGTAGGCCACGCCCACGCGCACCACGTTGCGGCGTTTCAGTTCTTCGATAAAGCTGGTCTTCTCAGTCATTCTGATAGCGGTGTTAGTGGTGGTGCCAGAGTGAATTGCCAGAGTCGGGGCCATGCACTTGAGCTGTCACCCTGGCACTCGACTCTGACACCATCAATAATCATATCGACACCGGCTCCAGCCCCATCCCGGTTCGTTCGGTGTTCAGGTGGTCCAGCATGCGGGTGCGGGCGGCCTCAAAGCGCGGATCACCGCGCAATGGCTGGAACAAGGGCCAGGCTTTAGGTGCTGTCAGGTCCATCACCAGCCCCTGGTCAAAGGCGCGCTCCAAGAGTTTGATGGTCTGGTCCTGGTCGCCTTCCAGCATGGCAACCTGGGCGCGTGACAGGCTCATCGACCAGTTATCCGCGCCCTGGGAAATCTGCAGGTCGTTATTGGCCTTGGTGATTTCCAGCGCCTCGCGGAATTTCTGTTCGTTGCCGGTATTGCGATAGGCTTCGGCGACAAAGGCCATGATGGTTGAGCCCCAGCCCTGCAGGTCAGGGAAATCGGTGTTCAGCTTGTCCAGGTCAGGCCAGCGTTCCTCGACAATGCGAACCAGTTGTTCACTCTGGCCGCTTTCGATCAGTGCCTGGAAGTAGAAACCCGGATACTGGCCCTTGGCGACCGCTTGATAGCCGCGAATGAGTCCTTCTTCGCTGCGGCCCAGGTGCACCAGGGCTATTGCGGCCTGGGTATCGCTGCCCAGCTCAACACTATGTTCATAGTTGCCGGTGAAATTGAGGTTGTTGCTGTACCAGACCTGGTTGACGAAGTTGCGTGGCTCTTTCGCATAGGCGGCGGCAAATGCCTGGTCGGCCCTGGCCCATTCACCGATCACCTGGTAGTAGCCACCTTCCGTCATCAGCATGTTGGCGTCATCGTGCAAATAGGGCCTCAGCTGGTCCAGCACCCTGCGCGCCTTGTCGTTTTCGCCCCTGATGGTGTACATCTGCACCAGGTTGCTGAACACCGGCATATACAGCGGATCCCGGGCAAAGTCGCGTTCCCTCAGCGCCAGCGCTTCGTTCGACTGCCCGAGCTGGTTCAGGTTATTGGCCAGCCAGTTGCTGGCATTGGACTGGTGCGGATCAGATTGCAGCGAACGACGCAACCAGGTGATCGCCTCCGCCAACCCGCCTGCATAGCTGGCGTGATAGAGCCCCATGCCGGCCAGGGCTTCGGCCTGTTCAGGTTCCAGCGCCAGAGCTGCCTGCAGGCTTTTAAGCCCTTGCTGCTGCGATTCTTCATGCGGCAGCGTGCCATATTGCTCTTCCGACAACAGCAGGGCGGCTATGCCAAGTTGAGCATGGGCGGCAGCGAATCCCGGGTCGGTGTCGATGGCCTTGGCCAGCAGCTCGGCCGCCAGCTCCAGGCTCGCCTGGTTACGCTCGTAGATTCGCTGCTTGGCCAGCAGGTACTGCGCATAGGCCTGCGGGTCGACTTCCTTGCTGGCCAGGGTTTCACCGCCCAGTAACTTGGCCTTCAGTTGCACCAGGATGGCGTTGGAGATTTCATCCTGGATGGCGAAGATGTCGTCGATCTCGCGGTCGTAGGTTTCTGACCAGAGGTGGTAGCCATCATCCACCTTGATCAGCTGGGCGGTGATGCGCAGCTTGTTGCCGGACTTGCGCACCGAACCCTCCAGCAAGTGCGCCACGCGCAGCGCCTGGCCGATTTCCTGCAGGTCCTGGTTCTCGCCCTTGAAAGCGAATGAGGAGGTACGGCCGGCAACCTTCAGTTCACTGACCCGCGCCAGGGCATTTAGAATTTCCTCTGAAATGCCATCAGAAAAATACTCCTGCTCCGGATCAGAAGACATGTTGACAAAGGGCAGGACGGCGATGGATTTGGGGTCGAGGGTTGCGGGTTCGGCGGATACGTCCGGTTTTGCGTCAATGGTTTCGTTCGAGGCCTTCTGGATTCCGGCCTGCGCCGGAATGACGTCAGAGGAGGAGGGGTGTCCGTCTGAGCTGCGGTCAAACCGCGATTCCCACACAAAGTACCCGAGGGCTACGACCAGGATGCCGATGATGATGAAGTCGAGTTTGCGGCCGGTTTGGTGGGTGATGGACTGGGTGCGGTCCACATCTTTTTCTTTCTTGATGCCTTCCGGCGTGAGCTCATAAGCCCAGGCAAAAAACAGTACCAGCGGGAACAGCAGGAACAGCAGGGTGACGAGCATCTTCATCACCCAATCGGGCGCCGCGAAGGTGTCGGACGCCAGGTCCGCCGCCTGGGCCAGCAGCCAGGACAGCACAACATAAGCCGTCCCCACCTTGAAGACATTTCTTCTTTTCAGTTCCTCCAGCAGTCCTGCCATATGCTCGCCTGGTTATTATCGGTTCAGCTACTGCGGCGCTTCGCGGGCCATCATAGCAAGTTTGTTGCCCTCTCTGGCTGTCAAGTGGCTGATTTTTTTGATGACGCGCCAGTTTTTCTGCGGTGCGCTCTTGTCACAGCCTGCCGGTGCAGGCTGTTACTGGGTGGACGGAATTTCCGCTTGCCTTGAGTAGATCACCCGTCCCCCCAGAAAGGTGAACTCCACGCTGGCCGCATTTATTTGCGTAGCCGGCACCTCATACAAATTACGGTCCAGCACCACCAGGTCAGCCTTCTTGCCTGTCTCCAGCGTTCCGGTGAGTTTGTCCTGGCGCATGATCCAGGCGGCGTTGCGGGTGTACATGGCCAGCGCGGTGTCCAGGTCGATGCGCTCATCGGTGCCAAGCTCGGGGCCCGATTCAGCATCCGGATCCTGACGGCGGACCAGGCCTTCGATGGCATACAGCGGGTTGAGAGTGGTGACATCCCAGTCGCTGCCGCCCACCAGCAGACCGCCGGTCCGCTGCACGCTGGCAACCGGGTAGAACCGGTCAGTACGTTCTGTTCCGGTCACTCCGTAGGCTACATCGATGTACTGGTCGGGCCAGGTCCAGGCGCCCTGGAAATTGGCGGCGACGCCCAGTTCACCGAAACGCGGTATGTCCGCCTTGTCGATCAGTTGCAGGTGCACGATGTGGTGCCGGTTGTCGTTCGGGCCGTTCGCCGCGAGCATGGCCTCGTAGGCATCCAACGCTTCCCGGATCGCGCCATCGCCAATTGCATGGGTGTGGATCTGCAGATCCAGTGCATCCAGCTTGCGATAGAGTTCCGCCAGTTCGTCCGCAGCGTAGAACGGCTCAAAGTTCTTGCCGCTTAGGTAGGGCTCCAGCATGAACGAAGTTTCGGTTTCGATCACGCCGTCGATATACACCTTCACCGAATCCACGTTGAAATGCTCGCTGCGCCAGGCCTCCCTTTGCTCCAGCATGGCAAAGATTTCGTCGCCAAATTCACCGGCTGCTTCGCTGTTCGGTGACAGCGAGCCCAGCACCCGAGCCGTCAACCAGCCTTCGTGGTCGGCTTGCTGGTAAACCTCCGCCTGTTGCTGGTCCAGGCCTGGCTCGATGAAGGACGTGATGCCGAAGCGGGCCGCCTCGGCCAGGCCGGACCGCAGGTCGATACCCAGCTTTTCGTTGCTGGCGGCCGGTATGTGTTGTGCCACCAGCCCCATGGCGTCTTCCCGCAGGGTGCCGGTGGGCTGGCCGTTGGCATCCTTGACGATCACGCCACCCTCCGGATCAGTGGTGAACATGTCGATGCCGGAGATCTGCAAGGCACGGCTGCTGACCCAGGCATTGTGGCCGAATGAATCCACGAAGTAAGCCGGGCGGTCACCGAAAGCCTCATCCAGCCAGGCTTTGCTTGGAGCGCCGTTTTCAAAGGCTGCCAGTGGCCAGCGGCTGCCGATGACCCATTCGACCGCGGCATAATTCCTGTCGCGGGCACACTGATGCAGCAGTTCCTTCAGCTTGTCCGGAGAGCGCGAGTCCTGCAGGTCGCAGCGGTTGAGGGTGCCGCCACCGGCCATGATGTGCGCATGGGCATCGTGAAAGCCGGGCAGCAGCATCCTGCCGGGCAATTCCATCACGACAGTGTCGGGGCCGATCCGGCTGCGCGCGCCCGCTTCATCGCCTACAAAAGCGATCTCATCGCCCCTGATGGCCAGCGCTTCAGCCCAGGGCTGGCCGGGATTCCCGGTCCACACGGCTGCACCGAGGAACACGCGGTCTGCGCTGTCGGGCATGGTGGCCGGCAACACCTCGCCGGTTGTTGCCGGTGGTGATTGCTCCGCCGGCTTGCAACCGCCCATGGCCATCGCAAGCAAACCCAGGCAACCCCACTTCATGAAACTGAATTTCAGGTTGCATGTTTTCATTGAAGCGCTGCCACGTGAAACCCGCTGGCCCATGACCTGCCCGTCATGGGTAGGTGTAACTGGCTTGCAGCCCCAGCGGAATACCCAGCATCCAGTAAAGCAGCAGGAAGCCGGTCCACAGCGTGATGAAGGTCAGGGAATAAGGCAGCATCATTGCCGTAACCG
>CAYYCX010000004.1:0-4667 GCA_964470455.1 uncultured Wenzhouxiangellaceae bacterium | reverse complement strand
GTAACCGTGCCGATGCCGGTGCTTTTCACATAGCGCTGGCAATAAACCACCACCAGCGGGAAATAGGGCATCAGTGGCGTGATGATGTTGGTGGACGAATCGCCCACACGGTAGGCAGCCTGTGCCAGATCTGGAGAAATGCCCAGGCCCATCAGCATGGGTACGAATATGGGAGCCAGCAGCGCCCACTTGGCCGAGGCAGAACCAACGAACAGGTTGACGATTCCGGTCAGTATCACAATGCCGGTAATGGTCAGCCCGGAAGGCATGGCCAGGGCCTTGAGCAGTGCGGCCCCTTCCACCGCCAGCAGCACACCGAGATTGGATTGCCCAAAGGCGTATATGAACTGGGCAATGAAGAACATGATCACCAGGTAATAGGCCATGCTGGTCATGGCCTTGGTCATGCCTTCGATCACATCACGGGAGCTTTTTACGGTGCCGGCAATCACACCATAAACCACGCCCGGCAACAGGAAAAAGACGAAGATCAGCGCCACAATGGAAGCCATCAGCGGTGCGCCGAATTCGGTCAGGGATCCACTGCTGCCGCGCCATGCGGAATCCTGCGGAAGCGCCGTGGCCACGACGACCGCCAGGCCGACCAGCATGGAGAGCAAGGCCATGCGCAGCGCTTTTCTTTCGACGGGCGTCAGGGGGTCCATGGACCGCGAAATATCGATGTCTTCACGTAGCGCCTGGCGCTGTAACTTCGGTTCGACAAATCGATCGGTAATCACCCAGCCCAGGGCAATGATCAACAGCGATGAGGCCATGGTGAAAAAGTAATTGTTGAGCGGGTTGAGCACCACTGCGGGGTCGAGAATCTGCGCGCCGGATTGGGTGATTCCCTGCAACATCGGGTCCAGTGACGAGGGCACGAAGTTGGCCGAAAAGCCGCCGGAAACACCCGCAAACGCCGCTGCGATCCCGGCCAGGGGATGGCGGCCGGCCGCATAGAAAATCACGCCGCCCAGCGGAATCACCAGCACGTAACCGGCATCCGCGGCGGTGTGGCTGACGATGCCAACCATGATGACCATGGGGGTCAGCAGCCATTTGGCCGTTACCGCCAGCATGGCCCGCAGACCGGTGTTGATGAAGCCGGTATGTTCCGCCACGCCGATGCCCAGCATGGAAACCAGCACCACGCCGATGGGATGGAAATGCGAGAAATTGGTGACCAGTGAGGTGAGGAACTGCGTAATCGCCGTTCCCGAAAGCTGGTTGACAACCCGCAGGGGCTCGCCCGTGCGCGGGTCCAGCACATCGAAATGAATGTAGGACATCAGCCAGGACAACAGCCAGACAATGACCAGCAGGTAGATGAACAGCACCGCGGGATCAGGCAGGCGGTTGCCGATGCGTTCAACGGCCCCCAGCCAGCCCCGTGGTGCGCTGGCAGTGCTGGTTTCTGTATTCATGTCTGTTCCTTGTCGTTATTGGAAAGGCTTTCCGGAAAGCAGCGATGATCAAGGGCAACACAATGCCATAGGTTTGTGTATCGCGCCTGGCGCGCCAATCTTACCGAATTTTCAACAACCGCACGGTTTCCCGTTCCGCCCGGGTACTGGCAGCCTGGCAAATTACCTTGGTACTTATTTCTTTGCGCACCCCTTGTGGCATTATGTTGCCGGACTATTGTACGGAACCCATTCATGTACCAAGCGCTTCGCATTCTCGCGATTACCCTGCTTTCCTTCATGCCTGGCTTGATCCTGGCGCAGGATGATGCTGACGTTTTGCAGCAAAAGCTGGCCGTGCTCCAGCTACCAACCGGCTTTGAAATCCGGATTTTTGCCGATGGAATCGAGAATGCGCGACAAATGGCCCGCGGCGACCAGGGTGTGATCTTCGTGGGCTCGCGCAGCGCGGGCAAGGTTCACGCCATCACTGATCAGGACCAGGATGGCGTAGCCAACCAGATCTGGCAGATCGCAGATGGGCTGAAAATGCCGTCTGGCCTGGAGTTTCGTGACGGCTCCCTGTATGTCGGCGATCTCAACCGTATCCTGCGCTACGACAACATCGAAGCAAACCTCAAGCATCCGGGAGAGCCTGTGGTGGTTACCGACAACCTGCCGGACAAAACCCACCATGGCTGGAAGTACCTGCTTTTTGGCCCGGATGGCTGGCTTTATGTTCCGGTGGGCGCGCCCTGCAACATATGCGACGAGCCCGGTTTCGCCGAGATCAGGCGCATGAAAGCCGATGGCAGCGGCATGGAAGTGTATGCGTCCGGCGTCCGCAACAGCGTGGGAATGGCCATCCACCCCGACACCGGTGAGTTGTGGTTCACCGACAATGGCCGCGACATGCTGGGTGATGATCTTCCCGCGGACGAACTGAACCACGCACCAACTGCCGGCCTGCATTTTGGTTATCCCTATTGCCACCAGGGTGATCTGCCGGATGAAGAATTCGGCCAGGGCAGGAGTTGTGGCGATTACCAGCCTCCCGCATTGAAACTGGGCGCGCATGTGGCTGCCCTGGGCATGATTTTTTATAACGGGAAGATGTTTCCGGCGGAGTACCGCGGAGACCTGTTCATTGCCCGCCATGGCTCCTGGAACCGTTCCTCAAAAGTGGGTTATGACATCGTGCGCGTCCGCTTTGATGACCTGGGCCAGGTGGAATCCATGGAGCCGTTCGTAACCGGCTGGTTGCAGGGCGAGGAAGAATGGGGGCGGCCCAGTGATGTGATGCAGTTGCCGGATGGCTCCATGCTCATTGCCGATGATGCCGCCAACGCCATTTACCGTGTGACCTACAGCGCCAATTGAAAAATGCCATTACTGCACATTATCGTGCTGGCCCTGGTGCAGGGCCTCACCGAGTTCCTGCCCGTGTCCAGCTCGGCGCACCTCATCCTTGGCAGCCAGTTGCTGGGCTGGGAAGACCAGGGCCTGGTATTTGATGTCGCCACGCACCTCGGAACCCTGCTGGCGGTGCTGGTTTACTTTCGTCACGACCTTGCGGGCATGGCCGGCGCCTGCCTCCGTCCGGTGAGCACCGGACAGGAGGCGCATGCACGATCCATGGTGGGCTTTCTGGCGCTGGCCAGCATTCCGGCGCTGGTTTTGGGTTTTCTGGCCCGGGACCTGGTTGAACTTTATCTTCGCGACCTCCGCATTATTGCCGTAACCACCCTCCTGTTCGGCGGCCTTTTGTGGCTGGCCGATGTGCTCGGCAGCAGGATGCGCACGATTCAAGAGATGAACTGGCGCAGCGCCCTGTGGATCGGCCTGGCGCAGGCGCTGGCGCTGGTGCCGGGTGTATCCCGTTCCGGCATCACCATTACCGCGGGCCGCTTCCTCGGATTCAATGCCGATGCCGCCGCGCGCTTTTCTTTCCTGCTGGCCATTCCCATCATTGCCGCGGCCGGTGGTTATGGCGCCCTGAAAGTCGCGCTGGGCGAAGCGCCCATCAACTGGCAGCAGTTCCTGCTGGCCATGGGCTTTGCTGCCGTTGCCGGCTGGCTGTGCATCGCGGCGTTCCTCAAATTGCTGCAGACAGTGGGTTTGCTGCCTTTCATCCTCTACCGGCTGGCGCTGGGCGTGTTGTTGCTCTGGCTGTTGTTCTGAATCCGCGCTTTCGCGCTGGCTTGCTACCCGCACCTCTTTGGTGCAGAATCTTTTCCAATTCGCACCATTTTGATACTTCCGTGCACTGAAGTGGTGCATGCTGAACTGGCGAACATTCCGTGGTTCCGAATATGGTCAACAAAATGTGCTTAAAATCTCTCAATGTGCAGTCATAAAGCGCAAATTTCGTATTCTGGTTGCGCATTCAGGTTGGCACGTTACCTGCATAATCAATCTGAACCATTTTGGTACACCCCGAGGATGAGAAACACATGAGCGCTGAAAAAGTTTTAAAAACCCTTAAAGAAAAAGAGTACGAGTTCGTGGACCTGCGGTTCTGCGACACTCGAGGCAAAGAGCAGCACGTCAGCCTGCCCGTGAGCGCAGTTGACGAAGACATGTTTGAAGAAGGCAAGATGTTTGATGGTTCATCCATCTCCGGCTGGAAGGGCATCAATGAATCGGACATGGTACTCATGCCGGACATTGACACTGCGGTGCAGGATCCGTTTTCCGATCACAAGACCATGATCCTCCGCTGCGATGTGCTGGAGCCCAACACCATGGAGGGCTACAACCGTTGCCCGCGCTCCCTGGCGAAACGGGCTGAGGCCTACCTGATTGCCAGCGGAATTGCGGATACTGCCTATTTCGGTCCCGAGCCCGAGTTTTTCATTTTCGACGATGTGCGTTTTGACGTGAACATACATGGCTGTTCCTACCGCATCGATTCGGAAGAGGGCGCGTGGAATTCACAGACCGAATACGAAGGCGGAAACACCGGCCATCGCCCCGGCGTGAAGGGCGGCTACTTCCCGGTGCCTCCGGTGGATTCATTGCACGACCTGCGCGCCACCATGTGCAAGGTGCTGGAAGAGTTGGGCCAGGTGGTTGAAGTGCACCACCATGAAGTGGGCACGGCCGGCCAGTGCGAAATCGGCACGCGGTTCTCCACCCTGACGAAGAAAGCCGATGAAGTGCTGATGCTCAAGTATGTGGTGCAGAACGTGGCCCACGCCGCTGGCCGCACCGCCACCTTCATGCCCAAGCCCATCGTCGGCGACAACGGTTCCGGCATGCACG
>CAYYCX010000003.1:20296-124182 GCA_964470455.1 uncultured Wenzhouxiangellaceae bacterium | reverse complement strand
TAGGAGGCAGCCATGCTGCCGACCAGGTCTTGATGTCGCGAGCATGGCTCGCTCCTGCAGCAACGCTTTCTTCCTCCTTTGTGTCCTGAAATCCTTAGTTAGTTGCACTTTACAACTAATTAATTGTACATTTGCAACATGAAAACCCAGACTCCCCACATCCGCGAAGCATCACGGCAAATCGTGCGTGAGTTGCACCTGCTCGACAGCACGCGCGACTTCGCCGGCCATGGCTTCTCTGAATGCCATGTGCTGCTGGAACTGGAGATGCTGGGCCAGGCCACGGCATCCGAATTGTGCGAGCGGCTGGTGCTGGAAAAATCCAAAGTCAGTCGCCTGGTAAACCGCCTGGTGCGTCGTGGCGAAATGCAGGCATTGCCCAACCCGGCCGATGGCCGGCAGCGCCTGCTCAGCCTCACTCCCGCAGGCAGAAAATGCCTCAGTCCCATCCACCGGCATTCCAACGAGCAGGTGGACACCGCGCTGTCGTGCCTGCCTCCAAGGGAGCGAGAAGAAGTGCTTGCGGGATTGAGCCGCTATGCAAGAGCACTGCGCTACGCCCGCATTTCGGCTGACTACCGGCTGCGGCCCATGCGGCGCGGTGACAATCCGGCCGTGGCGCGAATCATTCGCGACGTCATGACCGAATACGGAGCGGTGGGATGCGGGTACTCCATTCAGGATCCCGAAGTGGACTCCATGTTTGAATCCTATCCGGCACCCAGGGCAGGTTTCTTCGTGCTGGAGAAGCAATGTGTACTGCTGGGATGCGGCGGGTTCGCGCCTTTGATCGATGGCCCTAAGGACGTGTGCGAATTACGCAAGATGTATTTCCGGTCAGAACTGCGTGGCAAGGGCCAGGGCGCCCGCCTGCTGGACCATATCCTCTCCGCGGCGCGAGCAGCAGGCTACCGGCTATGCTACCTGGAAACGCTGGAATCCATGACGCATGCACGGAAACTGTATCAGCGGTATGGCTTTGAACCGCACGACGGGCCGATGGGCAATACCGGCCATTCAGCCTGCAACCGTTTCATGACGCTGGAACTGTAGGAGGCGCTTTAGCGCCGACGTTGGAATGTCGCGGGTAAACCCGCTCCTACAACTCCAGCCGCTCACCCGGTTCGGGGATGTGCACCACAGCACCGTTGCGGTTGGCAAGGTAATCGCGGAATGCGTACTGCGATTCGCGCTCGCCATGCACCAGCCACACGGGCGGGCGATTCGACATGCATTCGTACCAGCGGGCCAGGTCGTCCTGGTCACCATGTGCCGACAAGCCGCCCACCGTATGGATGCGCGCATTGACCGGAACGTCCTGGCCATGGATGCGCACTGAAGCCTCGCCATCCACCAGCCTGCGCCCGGTTGAGCCATAGGCCTGGAAGCCGACGATCATCACGTGGTTCCGCTTGTCCGGCAGGTTGTGCTTGAGGTGGTGAACGATGCGGCCGCCGTTGCACATGCCGCTGCCGGCGATGATGATAGCGCCCGACCGGATGCGGTTGATGGCAATTGAATCCTCGCTGGAACGTGACAGCTTCAGGTTGGGCAACAGCGGCATGCCATCGCTTTCCCGGTGCAACTTGGTGGCCTCCTCATCATAAAGATGCGGATAGTCCCAGTACACTTTGGAACTTTCAATCGCCATGGGGCTGTCGAGGAAAACCTGGAAGCGGTCCAGTTCCCACTCCTCGAAATGCTTGCCCAGCAGGTACAGGATTTCCTGCGTGCGGCCGATGGCAAAGGCCGGAATCAGCACATTGCCGGAGCCGGCGCGCACCTCGCTGAGAATCTCGCCGATTTCCCGGATTGTGTCCTCACGTTCACGGTGGCGGCGGTTGCCGTAGGTCGATTCCATCAGCACGTAATCGGCTGAATCGATGCATTCCGGATCCTTCAGGATGGGCGTGCCGTATTGCCCCAGGTCGCCGGAAAACACCAGCTTGCGCTGTCTGCCGCCTTCGCTGAGAAACAATTCCACAGCACAGGAACCCAGGATGTGCCCGGCATCGCGGTAGCAGACCTCAACCCCAGGCACGACGCTGAATCGCTGGCGGTACTTCATGCCCTTGAGCTGGCGCATCACCGCTTCGCCGTCCTCCAGGGTGAACAGCGGCTTGATGTTGCGGCCCGTCTTGCGTGACTGATACTCGGCATCACGTTCTTCCAGGTGGGCGGCATCGGCCAGCAAAATGGCAGCCAGTTCCCCGGCGGCCTCCTGCACGTAAATCGGACCACGGAAACCCCGTTTCACCAGCAGGGGCAATCGCCCGCAGTGGTCCAGATGGGCATGGCTGAGCACCACCGCGTCGACATGGCTGGCTTCGAACGGAAACGGATCGTGGTTGCGTTCTTCATCCTTGCGGCTGCCCTGGATCAACCCGCAATCCAGCAGGATCGTTTTGCCGCCCACCCGCAGGATGTGGCAGGAACCGGTCACCTCGCCGGCAGCACCAAAAAACTCAATGTTCATTCGTCACCCAGCATTTGCTTGCGTACCAGCGGTACCGGAGGCCCACCGAAGGACAGGAAGCGGTCGTGGAATTCGAGCCAGGCTTCACGCCCGCCGCGTTCGTTGGTCCAGTCGTTGCGCAACTGCCGGATCATCAGCTTGCCCAGCGTGTAATTGAGATAGCCCGGATCATAGGTGCCGCGGGCGGCCTGCTGCAGCGCAGTGCCTTCGTCCTGGTACGCCTCTTCGATAAACATTCGCTTGCAGTCATCCACAGTCATTCCGGCGGTGTGCAGGCCGATGGCGCAGAGATACCTGACGTTGCGCAGCAGCGCGTTGGACAGCTGGCCGATGCGGGTTTCCGCCGAAGCCCCCCGCAAGCCGGCGTCCAGCATCATTTCCTCGGTGTAGTGCGCCCAGCCCTCGCCGAAAGCATAACTCACAAACAGGCGACCGAATTTCCAGTCCGCGCGGTTGGCGTGCAGGAAATTGAGGAAGTGACCCGGCCAAACCTCGTGCACCGAGGTGAACAGCAGGTCCGACTCACCCGGCACATACGCCTGTTGCACCTCATCGGACCAGCTCGGGTCCGGTGGCGAAATGTAGTACACCGAAGGCTGGTTCTTCTCATACGGCCCGGGAATGTTGATGTAGGCCGAGTTGGACCGGGCATAAGGCGGTGCTTCAGCCACCAGCGCTTCCTCGGTTCCCGGAATGGTTACCAGTTCCTGCTCCACCATGAACGCCCGCAATTCCTTCAGTTGCTCGCGGGCAGCCTCAACCGCGCCACCCTGCGGTTTGCGGCCGGACATTTTCGCAAAGCAGCTGCGTACCGATTCGCCCGGCGCGAACTCGGCGCAGGCCTCACCCAGGGCCAGCTGGTTGCGGCGCAGGTCTTCCCGGCCCATGGCTTCAAGCTCGGGCAGGCTTACCGATACGCGCTCGGTGTCATACACCATCTGGCTGAACAACTCGGGGCCGATGGCATAATCTTCGGTAGCCGTGGCGCGGTTGGAATTTAGCCAGTCCGCCAGGTCGCCCATGGCTGCTGACGCCGCCGTCGTCGCCGCCGCGAATTCAGCCTGCAGGGTTTCATCCGCAACACCGGCGAACACGGCCGGCACGTCATTGGCAAAGTAGTCCGCCATGCCCTGGAAAGAACTGATGCCATACTCCAGCCGCGTGCGCGCCATTGGCATGCGCAGGTTGGCGCGTATCTGCGCCGCGGCACGGGGAACCTGGGAGGCATAACGGGTAAACGCCTGCATGCGCTGCTCGAGCGGTGCGTAGTTGAGCGCGATGTAGGGGCTGGGGTCCAGCGAATCCGACATCCAGTCAAAATAGAATGCCGGGTTTACGAACGGCCACTCGGCTTTTTCCAGCCAGAACAGCATGCGATCCATCACGGCGACGAAATAATCCCGCTGGTATTCACCCACCGCGCCGAGTTCATCGGCTGCGAATTGCCGGGCCTCGTCCCGGGCGGCCTGCAGGCGGGTGATTTCGGCAGCAATCGCGTCCGCGCTCCAGTCCGGCAACTGGCCATCGAATTCATGCCGCCCCTGCACCACCGCCCAGGCCGGGTGCGCTTGAAGATGCGCCTCGATCTGCTCGTCTATGAACGCGATCCAGGTATCCGCCGGCAATTCCGGTTGAACAACATCGGCGACGCGGCCGGGCGGCGCGTCCGAACCTGAAGGCTTACAGCCGAAAAGCAGGAAAATACACAGCAGCACAACGGGCGCGGCACGGAAAAGCATGGGGGAAATGGGCATCTCATCATTCCGCAATACAGTCATGGCTGATTCTATCAGCGCCCGGCGGCTTCGCGCTAAAATGCCCCGATGAATCACTGCATCATCCGCTACCTGCTGTGCCTGCTGCTGTTCAATCTCTCAGCCTGCTCAACCATGTACCCGGTGAGTGTGGAAAACGCCATGCAACAGCCACAACCCGGCGGCGTGGATTACGGCAGCCTGGTGGAAGTGCGAACGCTGGACCGCAAAACCGCAAAATTCCGCGTTACCGAAATGACGCCCGAAGGCCTGGGCGGCTCAGCGGGCTTCTTCCGTTACGAAGACATGCAAAGCCTGAAAGTGGAAAACGAAAAGCGCCGCCATTCCGACAACAACGAAACCTGGGCCTGGGTGCTCGGCGTGCTGGGCGTCATTGGCCTGATCGCGCTGGCTGCCAGCTCCGACAGCGTGAGCATCTGCACGCCTTCACCGTGCCCCACGCCTGCTCCCGATTAGCTCGCTACTTCAGTCCGTCATTCCAGCGATAAAACGCCACCCCGACTTTCTGAGCCGGGGTCGGAATCCATTCCGGATCTGGGTGCCGGACCTGATCCGTGACCGTCAGCCCCGGCGCAATGAATCGGCTACGGACAGCTGCATTTTGCGCACTTCTTCCAGAACCATGTCGGGATACTCATACGGAAACATATGGCTGGCTCCGCTGGGCATTGGAACGTGCCTTCCCCTGGACGACAGCGCCACCTGTTGATCAGCGGAATCGCGCAATCCGTGCATCAGGTTGTCTGCCTGGAAATCCGTCAGCCCCAGCATATTCTTGATCTCGGCACGCAACTGATCCTGTTCTTCCACAGTCGGACTCGCAGACATCAAAACCAGGGGAACATCGCCCAATGCACCCTTGCCTATGACCAGGTCGAGGGGGTTGTCCATGCAGGATTTGAAAACCGAAGCTTCTGCAAGCAGCGACCTGGGTTGGACCGACAGGGCATTCACCAGGTCACGGACCTCGTGCAGTTGCTTCGACAAAGCCGAATCCGTATCGCTGATTTCCGGCTCCACCAGGAACTGCAATCCAAAGTGGGACGCCAATGCCCCCAGCCATGCCTTGCGCAGTACGGGGGAAAATGACAGCTTTCCAACATAGGCGACATTCCAGGGAGGAGTTGAGTCCAGCAGGATGACGCCCGCCACCAGTTCCGGGTAGTGATGCGCAAAATTGGCGCTGAATAATCCGCCAAATGAATGACCCGCCAGGATGAAGGGCCCTCGTTCTTTGGCGCACTCCAGCAAGTCTCTCAGTTGCTTTACTTCACCTGAAATGGTTACGGGCTTTCGCGCGGCACCAGACCAGCCACTGCCCGTACGATCGAAAAGAATGGAACGGGATTCACCGCGCAGCCGGCCATGAAGATGTTGCATGATCAGACCTGCGCCGTGGCCACCCGGAACCCAGATGACAGGACAATTCTTCCCACGCTCACCTTCAGCAAGTATATGGGCCTTTATCCCGTTGACGCTGTGAATCTGGCCTGGCGCAGGAGCAAGCCGGGCTGCCCTGATCCGCGAAATTGCCACACCGGCCAGCAGGGTGCCGCTGACCGCGCAAAGCACCACTCCGGCTGCGGGGTAGCTCATGAGCACCAGAAGCGAGACCAGGAGCAAGCCCAACGCAAATGCCAGCCCGAACCACTCCTGGCCCACCAGAATTCTCAGAAACTCAACGGGTCTTGTCATTCATCTCTGCTCCGCAAGCCGCTTGAATATCCCGCAGTGACCGGGCATCCGTGGCCTCCAGCCGGCGCCGTATGATGGCTTGCCGTCGTGCATCAATCGGAAAATTCCAGATCAAAAGTATCGATGCCATCTGGAACAATCCGGGCGCCAGTATGAACATGTACAGCATGCCCGCATTGGCAAAATCAGAGTTGACCGCATTTTCGGCCAGGTCATATCCAAATAGCGAACCCAGCAGGATCAGGGCCAGCCCTCCGCTGGAGCCAAGCAGTTTTACGCTGAACATCATGAAGGCATAGTAATTACCGCCCCTGTCCACACCGGTTTTCATGCGGTCGTAGTCCACCACGTCGCCCAATATGGAGAATGGAGCGATAAAGCTGACTGAATTGGTCAATCCATAAAGGCCCATCAGCACCGCAGTGGGGATTACCGCTGATTCACCGGGTTCCACCCAGATCATGGGAACCAGCACCAGCGAATTGACCAGCCATCCCCAGGCCCAGGCACGGTGCTTTCCGAGCAGGTAAACAATGCGGGCCCATAATGGTATGCCAGCCAAAGAGCAGAGGGTGGTGACCAGCAAAATCATGGGAAACGATTCGCCGATTCCAAGGTAGCTGGCAACAAAGGGATAGACCAATGCCACAAAAAAACCATAGCCCGTTCCTGCGATGACATAGGCTATGAAGAAGCGCTGGAATGGCCGGTTGTCCTTGACCGACCGGTAAAGGGTGATCAGTGTTGTGCCCGGCTTCCTGCTTACCAAACCGCGGGGCGCCAGCACGAAAGCGCCCCACAAAGTGAGCGGCATGGCAACCAGGACGATCATTGCGAGCAGCCACACCATATCGAGCGAATATTCCGTACTTTCCATGATGCCAAGGAACACCACGACAATCGGGATGACGGAGAACAGCATGCTGCCTACGCTCTCAAAAAAGCCCTTGAAGGCGAACACCCTTGAACGCTCTGCATAGTCGGAAGTGAGCTCACTTCCCCAGGCCATGTAGGGGATTCCAACCATGGTCGCTCCCGTGAAGTAAACCAGGGTCCAGCCGGCAAAGTAGGTCACTCCCGCATCAGAGGGTATGCGAAACAGCATCACCGTGCCGACAACCGTCACCACGCCACCTGACAGTATCCACGGCAACCGGGCACCGATGCGCGTGCGGGTGCGGTCAGACAGAAAGCCGATAAGCTGGTCGGACAAGGCATCGTATATCGAGCGAAGCAGGAATATGGTGCCGACTGCTGTAAGCGATACTTTGGCGTGCTGCGCATACAGTGTTGGCAGCACGGCATTGACCGGCACCATGCTCAATGAAAGAACCATCCCCGGTAGCGCCCAGGCAATGACCTGAATATTGGACAGCTGCTTTTTCATCGCGGATTTCCCTGCTTCCAAGCCCTGCCAGATTCCGGCCCTGCGACTCTGGTTTGAAGTGCATTTTGCGCTATTATACATAGAGTAAGTGAAACTAAACTTATGTTCAATTGACGGCGATCGCCATTTGGCCTTGCCTCATTTTGCATTCGGAAAGGCAACCACGGAACAATCAACAATGAAACGTAAAGTCCTCGTAACCTGTGCGGTCACCGGCAATGCGCCATTCAATCTCAGGCACCCCTCATTCCCGGTTACACCGAAGGAAATCGCGGAGTCTGTCATTGAGGCCGCCAAGGCCGGTGTTTCCATCGCGCACATACATGTGCGCGATCCGCTGACGGCCAAAGGCAGCCGCGACGTCAACCTGTTTCGCGAAGTGGTTTCCAGGGTCCGTGAATCCGCGACCGATGTCGTGATCAATCTAACCGCAGGCATGGGAGCGTTCTTCCTGCCCGATCCGAAGGACGAAAGCCGGGGATTGCCCGAAAGCGATGTTGCAGGTGTGGAAGAAAGGATCCGGCACCTGGAAGAATGCCTCCCCGAAATTGCATCGCTGGACGTCACCACCGGGAACCAGGTGGAAGGGGATGAGGAATTCGTCTACCTCAATACCACCCGGACTCTTCGCGCAATGGCAAAGCGATTCCAGGAACTCGGAGTCAAGCCGGAGCTGGAAGCTTTCAGCGCCGGAGACATCCTGTTCGCCAACCAGTTGCAGAAAGAGGGATTGATTGATGGCGTTCCCATGTACCAGTTTGTGCTGGGTGTGCTGTGGGGCGCGCCGGCCGATACAGAGACCATGATCTACATGCGCAACCTGCTGCCGGCGGATCGCCATTGGGCTGCGCTTGGGCTGGGCAGGATGCAATTTCCGATCGCGGCGCAATCCGTATTGCTGGGCGGGCATGTCCGGGTCGGGCTGGAAGACAACCTGTATCTGGAAAGGGGCGTATTCGCGACCAATGCCCAACTGGTGGAACGCGCGGTTCAGATCATAGACCACCTCGGCTGTGAAGCAGCAACACCGCGGGAAGCACGTGAAATCCTGCAGCTGAAAAACTTCAAACAAGTGAGTTGAGCATGCCTTGTACCAGCGATCTTTGCGTGTTGTTGACGGGAGCAGGCGATAGCGTTGGCCGCGTCACGGCTGAAAAATTCCTGAATGCCGGCGCTCGCGTGCATATAGGCGATGTGCGCGAAAACGCGGTAAACGCCACGCTTGTGGCAAACACTGGCATGAGCGGCAGTATTTGCGATGTTGGCGACAGGGGACAGGTGGACCGGCTTTTTGAGGATGCCCTGGCCGCCATGCAACGCGTTGATGTGCTGGTCAACTGTGTTGGCATTGCGGGGCCGCGCGCCCCTCTGGAAGACATACCGGATGATGACTGGCAGGCGACATTGCAAACCAATCTGACCGGCATGTTTTACACCATGAAATTGGCAATACCGGCCATGAAGCAGCGGCGCTTTGGATCCATCATCAACTTTTCTTCGGTCAATTCGCGCACGGGATTGCCCAACCGTTCAGCCTACGTCGTGAGCAAATGCGCCGTGGAGGGACTGACCCGTAACGCAGCCCGCGAACTCGGCCCTTTCAATATCCGCTGTAACGCGGTGCTTCCGGGCAGCATCAACAATGAGCGCATGAACAAGGTGTTGCAACAGGGCGCTCGCGACAGAGGTGTATCCGTTGAAGAGTTTGAGCGGGAGGCACTACGGTATGTGGCCATGGGCGCGAAAATAGAGCCTGAAGAACTGGCGGACGCGGTTATTTATCTCGCCAGCGATTCGGCCCGCCATATTACCGGCACCCTGTTTGAAGTGTCAGCTGGCCTGGGGTGGGAGGTTTAAGGGTTTCGCTGCAAGGTTTGGTGATCACCCTTGCCAAACCTGTTCCGCAAGATGTGTTTCAACACTTTGCCGCTGGAATTTCTCGGCAGCTCATCAACGATTCGCAACTGTTTGGGAATCTTGTAACCACCCAGCTTGGCGCGGCAAAACTCTTTCAGTTCCACCTGCCCCAATGCGCAGCCTTCACGCAGTACCAGGACGGCCGTCACGACCTCACCGAATTTTTCATCCGGAAGTCCAATCACCGCAACGTCCAGGATGGACGGATGACAATGAAGTACGTTTTCCACTTCACGTGAATAGACATTTTCACCGCCACTGATGATCATGTCCTTGAGGCGGTCTTGCACGTAGAGATAGCCTTCATCGTCCAGGCAACCCACATCGCCGGTGTGTAACCACCCATCCTCGATGGCCTCCGCTGTGGCCGCCGGCATGTTCCAGTACGCCTTCATCATTTGCGGGCCGCGAATCAGAATCTCTCCGGTCTGCCCTGCCGGCAAATCCATGTCATGCTGGTCTACGATCCTGACCGCAGTACCGATCACAGGACGGCCCGCTGATCTCAGCAATTGCGGCCTGGACTCCAGCGCACGGCGATGGTCATGGGCGGAAAGAATGCTGATGCAGGCTGAGGTTTCCGTTTGTCCGAAACCCTGGAAGAACTCACAATCAAAAATCTCCATGGCCTGCCGCAAGGTGATTTCGGAAATCGAGGAGGCTCCGTAAATAATGACATCCAGTGTGCTGAAATCCAGGGATGATAAATCCTGAACCTGGTCCAGCATGGCCTGTATCATCGCCGGAACCAGGTTCACCACGTTGATATGGTTCCGTGACAAGGCCTCAGCAACCGCTTTCGCGGAGAATTCGCGATGGATCACGATGGTTGAACCGGAGAGCAATCCACCAATGACAAAGGAAGTTGCTCCAACGTGGAACATGGGCATGACTACAAGCAGGCGCTTGCCGGGCCCCAAAACATCCTTGAACATCGGCATGGACTGCATCGCATTCGAGATAACCGAGTAGTGCGTCAGCATCGCCCCTTTGGGCCTGCCTGTCGTGCCGCTGGTATACATCTGGTAAAACACCTGCTGGTCATCCAACGGCGTTTCGACTGAACAATCGGCAGATGACTCGCAAAATGCTTCGAATTCTGTCCATTGCCCCGTGCCGAATCCCCCGACCGAGACCCAGGTCTTTACGGTTTCCAGCCTGTTCCGGAGGCCGTCCGCCGCTTCGCAGAATTCCTTCTCCGCCATCAGCAGGCTGGCCTGTGAGTCATTGATGATGTATTCCCATTCTGGCGGAGCCAGCCGCCAGTTGAGCGGGACGGACACCATACCAGCCAGGGAGCCGGCCAGGTACGCGATCACCATTTCTGCCGAGTTCTTGCTGAGTACGGCAAACCGGCTTCCCCGTGCCAGGCCCGCGCTGCGCATGGCTCCGGCAAGGCGCATGCTCCGGTTTTGCAGCTCACGGTAAGACAATACGCAATCACCCACCTCCAGGCATGGGGCCTCCGGCTGCTCGCGGGCAAAGTAATTCAGATAGTCATGGATGAGCATTCTCTGAGACTCCCGTAGAGCCTGGACCTACTTTTTCCCAAGCCCTGAATCGACTTCAAGAACCAGGGTGGATTCAATATGGTCCTCCAGAGCCCGCCGGCTGAAGTAGGTGGGCTTGAATCGCCGTTCACTGAACAGGATCGCCTGGTCATCGAAATGGGGCGATGCTGGATCAGAGGATTGGCCAAAAGCATGCACTGACCATGCCTGTACCGGATTTCCCAGCTCCACCAGGCGCATCGACTGGGTTCCGCGCTGCACCCTGCGCTGGCCCATGTCGTCCAGTGGGCTGGAGGCAAATGCCCGCATCGTCTGCTCACACAGGGGTGACAGATCCAGCAAACACCGTGGCATATCCGGTGCGATTATGGATTCGCCACCGAGCGGCCATGTATCCTCACCACGACCCACCCTGAACACAGAACCCATTTCCAGGTCGGTACTGCCCAGTTCCTCGACCATCAGGTTTGCGGCAATTTCAGCCCGCTCCAGAAGGGCCGCGCCGAGCTCAGGGCTGAAGTCACTGTCGTCCCAGGGTAGCTGAAGCAGGTGTTCGAAACCGGGACGGGTCAGGACTTCCCCCATTCCGGAACGCCAATAGTAAAAATTCAGCGCAGCCACGGAGTCTGCGGCGGCTACGCCATTGAAATCGAGTATGCGCCGGACCAGCGTGGCAGCCTCTCCCTCATGCTGATCCAGCCATTGCGGGTTCTGTGATACTGCCAAACGCAATACCGCCACCCAGTATTTGGCCGTAATCCAGGTCTCATCGAACGCATGTTCCCGGGCCTCATGGAGGGAGATCGTTCCGTCACCGGACAATACTTCGATACTGCGCAGGCCGCGCGCCGTACTGCGGCCAGGAGTGTCGTGAAAAAGTCCCTGCGCATATGCGGAGGCATCCAGATTGCCGGCGGCAAACATCCTGTCCGGCGCGACATTGTTGTTCTGGATGAACCCTTGCGGCGGATTGAGCACCTGGATCATGTCATCCAGGGTGTAATAACCCTGCCAGGCGGTTGACGAGTCATTGCCTGGGACCGGGCCTGTCCAGTTGAAACCTTCAGGCCTGACCGGGGTTTTTCCCGCCCTCAGGTACCAGATGTTGCCGGATGAGTCGCCTGCGACGATGTTCTGCGGGAACATGCCCAGCGTTTTCATCGCCAGTTGCAGTTCCTCGATGTTGCCGGCGCGGTTCATCCGGTCGATTTCGTTGTCCAGCAAACCCGCATCATGCATCTGGCTGGTGCTGACGACGTAAGCCTTGTTGCCCCGCCTGGCCACCACAGGAGAGAGTACGCCGTTATGGCGCGTGTACTCGAAAATCTTTGTGACAGCTGCTCCGTCACGCACCGAAAAAGTTTCTTCCACTTCGAGCATTTCCAGCCATTCACCATCAAACTGGTACCGCCCTGGATTGCCCGGGTCGACTTCAATTTCATAACAGTCCCACATGTCCGGACTGCCAGTGGTCATCGCCCACGCCACGCGTCCGTTGTGTGCCTGCCACAGCAGCGGACCCATTGCAAAGCCCGCTGAATCCAGCGCGCCGGCATGCATTCGATACTCGTAGTAAATCGGGTTCTGCATGTCCACATGGGGGTCGGCCAGCAGTATCGTGTTCCCACTGCTGCTGCGGCTGGGTGAGATGACCCAGCCATTGGACGCGCCCGGAGTTGCGCCGAAGGCACTGCTGTTGATGCCAGCCAGCGAATCTTCGCCGGCATTGCATTCGGCGGGGCCTTCAACAGCAGCGTAGCCAATCCAGAAAATGGCCCGACTGATGGCCAGCAGGTCGGTGACATCAAAATCGGGCGCCCAGGCCGGAACCTTGTCCGGATGATCCAACATGTACCGGCGTACGCCTGCAAGGAAGTGCTCATAGTTTTCCAGGACCTGTGGCTCCAGCCGGGACAGTGCGGCATCCCCTTCCTGGGCGTGGCGCCAACGCCGCAGTTCGATGTCCAGGGCGAGTCTGCCTTCACCCTGCAAAGTTGCGAGCATGCCACGCGCCAACATCACACCACCCAGGAAGCTTTCCAGCTGGTCTTCCGCCTGGGCATACCCAAGACCATAGAAGCCCATCGCTTCACGCTGCGCATAGAGATGCGGCACGCCCCAGTCGTCCCGGTGGATCGTGACAGTCGTATCCCCGGCTTCAGGGTCACCGCCTTCATCCCTGGCGGTTGGCTGTCCTGCTGCACAGGCGGCCAGGCTGATGATCACCAGCGGGCATGCCAGCCGCAAGAATGTACGCATTGCAAGGACGGCCAGCTCATTTCCCATGCTTGACATCCCAGTCATCGAATCCGGCCAGCAGGGTTTCAATCACTTCGCGGCCACGCTGCCACACCATTTTCTTCCAGCCGTCCGTTTCCGGATAGCAGAAGCGCCGGTACTTTGCGCCCCACGCCAGCCCTTCCTTTGACAAAGGGTCACCGAATACATGGAAGTGGTGGTTGGCATTGAATATCTCACCGATTTCCCCCGGTGAAAACGTACCGAATTCCAGGATGGCCGCAGTGACCTGAGCGCCGGCAAGCCTCTGTTCCATCCACTCGAACGGCAGTCGTGTCGAATGACTGGGAATATTCGGGTCAGAACCAGGCGTAAATATGTCACCGGAGAACCACCGCGACACACGCTGGTATTTCTCACTGCCCGGCGGGTCGTAAGACATGACCATACCCTGTCCAAACTCACCAAACCCGGTGTGTATGTCCAGCACGGTTATACACCGCGCGCCTTGCAGGTATGTGTCCACGACTTCATTCAGGCGGGCTGTTGACCAACTGGGGCCATTGCCGTGGTAAGTCATGCTGCCGGGTCGATGGTGCTGCCCTCTGCGTATGGCGGCCACCAATCGGTCTTCGCCGTATTCAGTCAATAGAGCGGTGAGGGCTTTCCTGCTTGACTCACGATCCGGTTGATTCCAGTTCCGCAGGTCGAGAGCATCATCGACAGTATCAAACAGCGGGTCCGGGTCACTGGGATGCTCGCTGTAAATCAGGTTACGGAATACATCGACATTGTCTTCGTTCTCTCGGCGATTCCAGGCCGCACCCCAGGGGTTCAGCAGATGCACCATGAGCACACTGCAATGCGGCGGCAATGCCTCTCCGGACTCATGCAACCAGCCGGTCTGGATGGCGGCACCCGCGTAACCCTCGATGCCATGGGTTCCGGAGATGATCACGAGCCGGTTCGGTGCATCCCCCGGCCCCTTCAGGGATACACCGAGGTGGAGCGCCTCTCCTCCTGGTCCAGGAGAAGGATGGCTGAACAGCAGCGGTTCCAGCGCGCATTCCGAGCAGGCCTGCCTGAATTTCGTGGTGGCCTCAGTGACGGTGGCGGAAAAGTATTCCTGCTCCATCAGCCACTCTCCCCGGCAGAAAGCGCCAGATCGTGACGAATGCTTTTCGCGGCAAGCAGGTAATGCGCACTGGCCCAGAGCATGAATACCGAGCTGATCAGCAGTGCGTAGCGGAGAGAGTCGGTTCCGAAGTACCGGCTGGTGAAGTCGCTGATCCAACCGATCATCAATGGCCCGAAACCCATTCCAATGATGTTGGTGAAAAAGAAGAAAATCGCCACGCTCATCGCCCTTATCCTAACCGTCGCAAGCAGCTGGATTAGGGCCATCACGGGGCCGACGTACACATAAAAGGACAGGGTCGGCAGAAACCAAAGAGTCAACGCGAGATAGGCATTGTCCACCAGCAAGCCGGCGATGAAAAACGCAATTCCCGACAGCATGAAAAGCACCGGCAGCCAGACATGCCATCGCGGGTCCCTGCGTGTGAGCCGGTCGCCCAGTACGCCACCACCAACGGTGCCTGCGACTCCGGCGACTATGGTCAGTACCGCCAGGACGGTTCCCACCTCACCCAGGCCCATTCCATGGCTGCGAATGAGGAACGGAGGAATCCAGGTGCCGGTACCAAAGCTGGTGAATGCCAGCAGTGAAGTCGCCAGGGTGATATGGACGAATGTTTTCCTTCGCCACAAGTACCTGAACACTGCGCGAACCGGTGGTGGATCGGCTGCCGGTGGTTGCACGCTTTCCGCCAGGCCGCGAGCGGGCTCACGCACACTGAACTTGACCAGCAGCGCCAGGGCCAGCCCAGGCAAACCGACAGCCATGAAAGCGACCCTCCAGCCATAGAGCTCAGCCAGCCAACCACCTGCCAGGACTCCCATGAAACTGCCCAGCGGCAAGCCCAGTGAGTAAATTCCCAGGGCGGTCGACCGGGTGGAACTCTCGAAATAATCTGAAATCAGGGAGTGCGCCGGTGGTGTGCAGCCCGCTTCGCCAATTCCGACGCCAACCCGCGCCAGGAACAACTGCGCGAAGCTGTTTGCAAGCCCACAAACTGCCGTCATCAGACTCCAGAGAAAGATGGAAAGGGAGATGATATTGACGCGGCTGTAGCGATCGGCCAGTCGCGCTATCGGCACACCCAGAGTGACGTAAAACAGAGCAAATGCGATCCCGGAAAGCAATCCCAGCTGCGTGTCGCTCAGCAGCAAGTCATCTTTGATCGGCTGTATCAGTATGGTCAGGATGGTGCGGTCCATGAAGTTGAACACATAGACCACAGCCAGGATGCCCAGGACATAACGCCGGTAAGCCGTTGACGGCATGGACTTACCGAGGGCGCCGTCAATGGGCAATCTTCAATCCCCGGCGGTGTACAGGGTTACCACGCAGGCTCCGCCAATGCCGAGATTGTGCTGCAGGCCAATCCGGGCGTTTTCAACCTGTCTTCCGTCAGCCTGTCCACGAATTTGCCAGACCAGTTCAGCGCATTGCGCCAGTCCGGTCGCCCCGATGGGATGTCCTTTCGACAGCAGGCCGCCCGATGGGTTGATCACGTATTTGCCGCCATAACTGGTGTCCCCATCCCTGATGAACTGCTCGGCGGTGCCCTCGGGCGTCAACTGCAATGCTTCGTAAGTGATCAGCTCGTTCGCAGTGAAACAATCATGCAGCTCGATTACATCCACGTCTTCCGGACCGATGCCCGTGGACTCATAGAGCTTGCTTGCCGATGCTGCAGCCATGTCATAGCCGGCCACCCGCATCATGCTGCCGGAATCAAAAGTGGAACTGAAATCGGTTGTCATGGCCTGGCCTGAGAGTGTTACCGCATTGCCCAGGCCATTGCGCCTGGAGAATTCCTCCGAACACAGAATCACCGCTGCCGCACCGCAGGTTGGCGGGCAGCATTGATAACGGGTGAGGGGATCGAAAATCTCCGGCGATTGCAGAACCTCATCCAGCGTGAGTGGCTCCCGGAACACGGCATGCGGGTTGCGTGCCGCATGTTGACGGGCTTTTACAGCCACCATGGCAAAGGCTTCCCGGGAAGTGCCATAGCGCTCCATATGCTCCCGGCCGGCGCCACCGAACAATTGGGCGGTGAGCACCTGGTCTGTGATGCCCTGAATCTGCTTCATGGGCTGCATGAACATTTCAAAGGGATGTGGCCTGTCGTCATATGGGCTGGTCAGGGCTCCGGGAGACATCTGCTCGAAGCCTACCGCCAGCACGCATTCAGACTCACCGGAAAGTATGGCCTGGCGAGCCAGGTATATCGCCGTCGAGCCGGACGCGCAGGCATTGTTGACATTGCTTATCCGGATTCCCGTAAGTCCGACTTCGTAGGCAATGCGTTGTCCGCAGCAGGTGTCTCCATATATATAACTGGCAAACACTTCATCGATGTCCCGGTACTCGATTCCCGCATCCTGCAATGCCGAGCGAATGGCTTCAGGCCCGGACTGTGTGTAGGGAATACCTGCTTTGGGGCTGGTGAAGGGCGTCATGCCTACACCAACCACTTTCACCTTGGTTGCCATTCTGAGTCCTTGTCAGGTCCTGAGCCCACCACTGCAGGTGATGACCTGACCGCTGATGTAGTTTGATTCGGGGATGCATAACAGGTAGATCGCGCCGGCCGCCTCCGCGACGGTTCCGGGCCTGCCCAGAGGAATGATCGAGTTCATCATTTCCAGATGGTCACCCTGGATACCCACCGGAATCTGCCTTTGGCCGACTTCGATACTGGCAGCCTGGTCGCCCAGAACCTGTGTCAGGCGAGTTTCTATCACTCCAAAAGCCACGCAGTTCACATTGACTTTGTAACGACCCCACTCTTTGCTCATTGCCAGCGTCAGTCCCACAATGGCCGCCTTGGCAGCGGAATAATTGGCCTGCCCGGCATTGCCGTTGACGCCGGATATGGAGGAGACGTTGACGACCTTGCGGAAGATCTCTTGGCCTTCCTCCTTTTCACGCTTGGCGGCGGTGCGGATGAACCCGGAGGCAGCGCGAAGAATCTGGAAAGGAGCGGTCACATGTACATCCATGATTGAACGCCATTGCTCATCACTCATTTTCTGGATCACGTTGTCCCACGTGTAACCGGCGTTGTTCACGATGATGTCTAGCCCCCCGAAGCCTTCAACCGCGGTGTTGACCAGGTTTTCGCAAACTGCGGTGGCGACTATGTCTCCGGGGCAGGCCAGCGCCTCGCCTCCACCATCCTGGATCGCCTTCACGGTTGACTCTGCCGGCTCCGCATCCAGGTCATTGACGACCACTTTCGCGCCGGCGCTCGCCAGCTTGAGCGCGACCGCCCGGCCAATTCCGCGACCCGAACCGGTGACCAACGCGACTTTTCCCTTCAATGCCTGCATTTGCACATCCTTCTCCAGCTTATTCCGTGTCTGAACTGGTTTTTGTGCCAGCCGGCGCGTTGTCCGGCATGCCGGTGTCGGTTCGGGCGGCAATTGCTTCGGCCAGGCCGGGAATATGCTCGGCTCCAACCGGAACCTCGACGCTGGAACCTTGGAGCTGGTCGACCAGGGGCTGGTACCGCCCTCCCAGGCATTCACCCAGGAATACCTCCGTTATGGCGTCAAAGGAACGGCTGTTGGCCGGGCGGATGAATCCATGACCTTCATCCGGGTACACGAGGTAGGTGACCTCGGCGCCGGCCTGTTGCATTTTCTCGACCACGATGTCCGACTGCTCCTTGGGAACTCGGGAGTCATTCGCGCCTTGCGCAATCAGTACCGGGTTCTTTGTTTGGTGGGCGAAATTGATAGGGGAGCGGGAGCGCAGGAATGCCCTGCCTTCCTCTGTCCGTGGGTTGCCGATGGTGTCCCCCATCCGGTCTTCGTCCCAATGTGGCATGAAAATCTCCAGGTTGGATGGCCCGACCACATCGACGCCGCAGGCAAAGACATCCGGCGTCATGGTCATGGCCACAAGCACTGCATAGCCACCATAACTTCCACCCAGAATGCCGATTCTGTTTGGGTCCGCGATACCCTCTGCGATGGCCCAATCAACCTGGTCCAACACATCCTGGTGCATCTTCCCGCCCCACTCCATTTTCTGGGCATTCATATAGGCTTTGCCGAATCCGGCGGAACCGCGGAAATTGACGTAGAGAAATCCCAGGCCACGATTGTTCATGGAATGAACCATGGGCGCGAAGGCGTATTGGGCGCGCTCATCGCTGGGGCCCCCATGGACATATACGACCATAGGAACGGGCTTTTCAGGCCGTCCGTCTTTGTCGGTATCCGACCAGGGAGGCAGCGAGATATAGCCCACCAGCGGGAAGCCATCATCCGTAGTCAACTCGTAGGCATGCATGGGCGAAAGGTCCAGGCCTTCGAGTTGGGGCGTGGCGCTGAACAGCCGCCTGCCTTCCTGCCCATCACGACGGTACTCATAGAACACAATGGGCTTGTGCGACGCCATGTACCGGACTATCCAAACGCTGTCGTCATTGCTCTGGCTGACGATTGTCCAGTCTCCCTCCTCCATCTCGCTCAGCACTTCGAAGTCCGGGGCGAGTTCGGGATCTACCGCCGACCACGTCGTTCGGGTCCACATCGTAGCGTAAGCCTGGACTGAGTTATCAGCCGGCCGGAAAAGCACTCCGGCTATGTCCACGCGATCATCTTCAGCGATCACCTTGGTGGTGTCATCCTCGACATCCAGGGTGATCAACGCAGCCGTATCACGGCCCTGGGCGTCGTACAGGTAGAGATTCCTGTTCGCCTGGTCGAAGCGAATGATTTTCTGGTATACAGCCGTCATCAATGCCGGCAGGTCACTTGCCTGCACCTGGTAAATCAATTCGCCCTTGCTGCCGCCGGCAATTTTGAAAAAGTCCAGGCCGCCCTGCGCGTTGAAGTCGATTCTCGCGCGGATATCGAGTGCATGGTCCGCCAGGTAAGCCAGTGCCCCCTCATTGGGTTGAACCAGCTCCCTCTCGCCGGTTACCAGGTCGAGCCGGTACACATCCGGGTTGCTCTGGCCGAATGTTTCGATGGAAATCAACATCTGGTTGGGCTGTTCGCGACCATAAGCCAGCACCTTGACTTCCTTGTCCGGAAGCGGTGTCAGATTGCGGACTTCAGCAGTATCGACACTGACGATATGGATATCCCAATTCTCGTCACCTTCATAATCCTTGGGAAAGATGATGTGCGTGGAGTCATGGTGCCAGCGATACAGAACCTGGCCACTGACGTCGGTGGCCCGCACTCCGCTATCCGTGAATCTGGTCAGGGGACGGGCAGATTCAAGTGAATCAAGCGGGGCGACAAACAGGTTGGGCGTACCCTCAAAAGGCGCGATCCAGCTCAACAGTCGACCGTCGGGGCTAAGCTGCGGTGCGCTATAGCTTTCCGGCTGGGACAGCAGTGCCTGGTCCAGCATGGGGTAATCGTCCATGACATCACCGAACGCAACCACTTCGGCGGTTGCTGCCACTTCGGTGGCGTTTTTGTCCGGATTCGAATCAGTGTCACAAGCACTGAGCAAGGCCACCAGTATCAGGCCCAGCGCCAGAACCGGAATCTGGCCCGGAATCCGGCCCGGAATCTGGCAAGTTAGGGGTTTGCTGACTTTTCGCATTTGAATCTCCGGCATGAGGCTCCATTCAAACCCGTATTTCATGGGCTTCCTGCGTTCAAATCCAGCCCACGATGGTTCAATGATAATCTTATGTTACCTTATGTTCAATGATAATGTCTCTTAGTTGAATTACGCTCAACTTAAAGGCACACTAGCATATCCGCCGGTAAGCTGAAGCAGCGTTTACCAAGCAATGGGAGAAAGCAGTGTCACCACATGGCATCTGGAGAAGTAGTGGCTATGGATGGGTCCTGAATCTGGGTGACACAGGCTATTCCCTGTTTGATGTAACAAAGTCGAACTGTATTGAGTTTGAGCGCGGCGATTCCGCTGAATTCGAAAAGGGCTTTGAGATACTCAACCAGGATTACCGGCATGAACTGGCAGTTCGTATCCGCAACGACATAACCCGGTACTCGTTCACCCGTCTCTCCGGCTTTCCAGTCCAGCCACTTTACCTGCATCAGGCACGGCAGCCCGATCCGCAGAAGGCGCTGGAGTTTTTCTGTGAAGTGTTTGAACAGGACTATGCATTCTTTGATCTGCGTGGTGTGGACTGGACCGCCGCTTGCAGCAGGGCCCGTAAGAAAATCAGCGCGCAGTCCGGTTCCGATGAGCTGTTTGACGTATTGCATCAACTCATCAGTCCCCTGCTGGACAATCATGTCATCCTGAGCAATGGCATCCGGACAGTCAGCAGCGAGCGGATCGGGGAAATCAAGGCGCTGATCAATTCAGAGCTGGGGTTGTCCAACTCGCTGATCGGCCATCCGGAAAACATCTCCAGGATCGGATCTTTCATCAACCGTGAATTCCTCGGGGGGCGGGGTACGAGCGCCGGAAATGGCGTATTCAACTGGGGTATGATTACTGAGGACGTCGGTTACCTGAACGTGTTGAAATTTTTCGGCATCGCCGACACGGAGGCCGCAAGGGAGGCTTATGACCTGCCGCCTCGCCGCGCCGACCATGCGCAATTTCTGCGCAACGACCTGGATGCCATAGGACCGATCATGGATCGAATCATTGCCGATCTTTCCGAGGCATCAGCCATCATCCTCGACGTCCGTCTCAACGGCGGAGGATTCGATAATCTTGGCATGTCGATCGCCGGCAGATTTACGGACAAGAGGCACCTGGCGTTTACCAAACAGGCACGCGATGGCTCTGGCGTAACACCCCGCCAGGAATTTTTTGTCGAACCTGAAGGCAGAATCCAGTTTACCCGACCGGTCTATGTACTGACCTCAGCCCGTACCGCAAGCGCGGGTGACATTTTCGCCATGTGCATGCGAAACCTTCCCAACGTAACCCTGGTTGGGCAACCTTCAACGGGTATTCTGTCTGATAACCTGAAGAAACACCTTCCCAACGGCTGGGTAACCACAATCTCTAACGAGCATTACTGCTCGGCGGACGGAAAACTGTTTGAAGGCCCTGGGGTACCTGTTGACGTGGAAACCCCGGTTTTCATGGAGCAGGAATTCACCGCGGGCTATCACAAAGCCGTTGATAAAGCCCTGGAACTGGCTGCTGGAAATCGTTCGACAGAAAACCATTTGTGAACCCGGCATTTTCCGACTTCCTTGAAAGCAGTTGCCTGGCGCTTGCCCGGGAAGTACCGGAATTCCCCACGCACATGGGCATTTTCGAAATTGCGGGCGAGCCCATACCGCAGGATCGCTTCACCAACATCGATCCAGGTTCCACGGCGCGCCGCCAGCAACTTTTGGCTTCCATCAATGAAAACCTGGGAAAATTCCCGCCGGCAGAGCTTGACGACTCAGAGCAACTGACTGCTGGTGTGCTTCACTACTTCGTGCATCACGTGCATGAATTCGGTTTGACGGGACTGGCCGGAAAAGACCTGCTGCAAAACGATTACCTGGTGCGGCCAGCGGTGGGTATTCAAAGCGAATTGCCGCTGTTTCTCAGTGATCTCCATCCCATGCGGAATGCGCAGGACGCTGAAGATTACCTCAGCCGGCTGAAGTCCATTGCCACCCTGTTGAGCGAAGCCGATCGACAGGTTCAGCAACGCGAACAGGCCGGGTATCTGCCTCCGGCGATCGTCCTGGAAGGCGCCATTGCAGAAATCAGGGATTTTTTGATGCCCGATCCGGACCAGAATATCCTGTATCGGTCGTTGGCGGATAAGTCTGTTGATCTCGAGGGCCTCACTGAAAAGTCCCGCTTGCTTCTGCTTGCCGATGCAAGGTCAGAGCTGTCTGCGAACACCTATCCCGCGTACCGTGAATTGTTGGCGACCCTTGAAATCCAGGCGTCACGATCGCATCCCGAACCTGGTGTTTGGCGTTTGCCCGACGGAGATGCCTGGTATGGATTTCTGCTGGCCAGCGCAACCACGACAAACCTGTCGGCCGCGGAAATCCATGAGCTGGGCCTGGAAGAAGTCGACCGGCTGGAACAGGATATCATTCGGACAAGCAGGGCTTTGGGCATTGACGCCAGAAGCATCAATGACTGCCACCGTGAGCTGGACAGCAGAAAAAGTCCACCCAGGGAAGATACGCCCGGTAACCGGCGATTGATTGTCAGCCAGGTCGAGGCTGCAATGGCAGAAATTGAACCAAAACTAACAGGCCTGTTCCACCAGCTGCCAAAAGGACGGGTTGCAGTAAAGCCCATGCCGCTTTTTGCGGAAGCGAATCGCAATCAATCGTACCAGCCCCCTTCCCTGGATGGCTCCCGGGATGGGTTCCTGGAACTCAATGTGGGGCAACTCCTTGATCAGGCGGATTTTGAACTGCCCATCCTTGTTTATCACGAACTGTTTCCCGGTCACCACCTGCAGATCAGCCTGGCGCAGGAAACCGAAGCGCTGCCCACCCTGCGTCGCATCTGCACCTTCGATGCTTACACGGAAGGGTGGGCAAAGTACGCTGAAACCATTCCCGCACGGCACGGTATGAACCTGGACCCCATGCTCGACCTCGCGCGCATGCGCAGGGAGCTGATTTCAACCATCAACCTGGCGCTTGACACCGGAATACACGAGAAACGCTGGAGCGTAAACCGGGCCGCAGCGTTCTTCACAGCCCACTCAGGCATGAGCGATCAGTTTGCGCGCTACATTGTGAGCCGCTCGGCTTCAGTGCCGGCACAGCTTTGCTCCTACAAGATCGGCATGAGGAAAATGCTGGAGCTTCGGCAAAGAATGGAGCTCGCCCTGGGACAACAATTCGACATCCGTGACTTCCATCATTCGGTTTTGAGCCGCGGCGCGCTTCCTCTCGAACTGTTGGACAAAACCGTAAACCAGGATATTGCAAGGCTCAGAAAAAAATCTGCGTCACCACACTGAATTGCATGATTTCCCGGCTTCCGTGAATTCTCAAAAAAGGCGCTTCAAATCAAGTTCAACTATACTGTCTTATAATTCAAATATTCTGATTTTTTATTTTGCTGTTCTTTCACGAACAGGGCCAACGTGATCTAATCTTGTTTCTTGGAGGGAACTAATGGCCAGAAATCCTGTTTGGAAAAAAGCCCAGGAGTTGCAGGCTCAACTCAAGAAAGAGGCCGTTCTCGCCGAAGCGGCGGCGCTTTTCAATGCGAAGGGCTACCATGCAACGTCATTGACGGAAGTGGCCGATCGTCTCGGGTTTACCAAAACCGCCATCTATTACTACGTCAAGAACAAGAACGATCTGCTGTTCCACACCTACATGCATGCGCTGGACGAAATCGACCAGGCTACGCAGGACGCCGAAACCAAAGGCACCAATGGAATGGAGAAGCTGTGTGAATACGTGTTGAGTGATGCATTTGTTCACCCGGAAGCATCCGCGCTGTTGAGCGAAGTCGATGCCATCGAAGACCCGAAGCGCCAGGCCATTCTGCGCAAGCGCCTGAGTGGCGCCAACGAGCGAATTGCAAAATGGATTGCAGAAGGGATAGAGGATGGCAGTATCGCCCCCTGCGACCCGGACCTGGCAGGCCGTTTTGTGATGGGCGCGTTCAACTGGATGCCGCGATGGATCGGCTCTTCTGACAAAACCATTGAAGAAGCTACCAATTATTTCGTCACGCTGATCCGCAAAACCCTGGCTCCCTGACTGCCGGGTCGAAGTGCCTACGCGGATCCAACCTGGATTCCGATCTGCTGTGGGCCATTTTCAACCACCTGCCGGGTGGTGGTCAGTCCTGTCCTTGCTGAATGGGCAATTTTGATCACACTTTTCACCACCGATAGTGGCCGCTGATCCTGGCTGATTTACAATTTGAACTTCTGTTCAATTCCATTATATAGTTGTTCAAATTTCCCTGACCGGTGATCAGCCGCGCAAAACCCGTGCCTGGATGGAACTACAACAGTGCCCTGGAAAGCTCCGGAATGGGTTTGCCCGCAGCACGCCTGCAGAGCGCGGGCTTATGCATCGACGAATTGACGAACAGTGAAAAGCTGATGCTGCAGGTGAAGGCGCCGACGGCATCGGCCTTGCAGGCGGTCATGCAAGCCTTAAACCTTGCCCTGGGCTTGAAAATTCCTGTCACACCCAATACCAGCGCCTCCGGCCAGCACACCATATTGTGGCTGGGGCCGGGCAAATGGCTGATCGTTCTCTCCTCGCCCGGCAGCCGTGAAATCAGGCGCAAACTGGAAGCCGCGCTTGCGGGCATTCCTCACCTGGTCTCGGACTACGGCGATGCCTGCGCAGCCATTCAGGTGAGCGGCCCGCACGCGCGCACCGTCCTGGCCAGGGTGTGTGCGCTGGACCTGCACCCCAATACATTCAGCACCGGCCGGTGCGCCCAATCCATGATTGCAAGAGCTCCAGTATTGTTACACCAGGTGTCCGATCTGCCGCGGTTCCATCTTTACATCGACCGCAGCCTGCTTGCCTATGCTCGAGCGTGGTTGACCGATGCTGCCAGTGAATTCATCGAACCCGACGGCAAGGCATGAAGTACTCCGCATTTTCACTGGCACGAGAGGCCCTTTCCGGACACAGACACTGGCCAAGGGCCTGGCGCCAGGCCGAGCTGAAACCTCACTACGACATCGTCATCATCGGTGGTGGCGGCCACGGCTTGGCCACCGCCTATTACCTGGCCAGGAATCATGGCCTGCGGAATATCGCAGTGCTGGAGAAAAACTGGATCGGTGGTGGCAACACCGGACGCAACACCACGATTGTGCGCTCCAACTACCTGTTTGAAGCCAGCACCCGATTCTATGATTTCTCCCTGCAGTTGTATGAGGGGCTGAGCGAGGAACTGAATTACAACCTGATGTTTGGCCGGCAGGGTGTCATCAACCTGGCCTACAGCAGGCTGGAACTGCGGCAGATGAATCGCCGGGTCAACGCCTTGCGGCACCAGGGAATCGAAGCCGAGATGCTGGACCTGGCAGCGGTGCGCAAACTTCTGCCCATCCTGAACACCAACGATCAACTGTTGCGGCCAGTCTTCGGCGGGTTCCTGCAACGTCGCGGTGGAACCTGCCGACACGATGCCGTCGCCTGGGGATATGCGCGGGCTGCCAGCAAACTGGGGGTGGATATCGTCCAGAATTGCAATGTCCAGGGCATGTCCATCAAGAGTGGAAAAGTGACACAGCTTGATACCAACCAGGGCCCGGTGGGGTGCGATCGTGTGTTGATGGCGGTTGCCGGACATACCAGCGAACTTGCTGCCGCTGTTGGAATTGACCTGCCAATCCAGTGCTTCGGCCTGCAGGCGATGGTGTCCGAACCGGTCAGCCCCTTGTTGGATGTGGTCCTGGACGGCGCCGTGTATGTCAGCCAGTCGGATCGGGGTGAACTGGTGGTGGGCGGCGAGACAGACCTGTTCCTGTCCTATGCGCAGCGCGGAACCGCAACAGCCGTGGAGCGCAATTTTGCCGTGCTGGTGGACCTCTTTCCCTGCTTCAGCCGCATGAAATGGATGCGCCAGTGGTCGGGAATTGTGGACTACACGCCAGACCACAGCCCGATCATGGGCCACTCGCCGGTTGAAGGCCTCTATCTTTCCGGCGGGTGGGGCAGTTACGGCTTCAAGGCCATACCTGCCGGAGGCTACACCATGGCCCACACCCTGGCCAACAATTCAGTGCACCCGTTGATCCAGGATTTTTCGCTCAGCCGGTTCGAAACTGGCGCGCTGGTGGATGAAGGCGCTTCATCCGGCATGGACCTGGGAGCACCGCTGGTGTGATGAGCATTACTTGCCCGTGGTGCGGCGCGCGAAACCAGGACGAGTTCATTTGTGGCGGAGAGGCGCACATCGTTCGGCCGGAGCGTCCTGATGAGGTGACTGACCGGGACTGGGCAAACTACCAGTTTGTTCGCCGCAACCCCCGCGGTTTGCACTTCGAACGCTGGATGCATCTGTACGGTTGCGGGCAGTGGTTCAACCTGGCGCGAAACACGCTGAGCCACGAGATCCAGCTCACCTATGGCATTCAGGATGCACCACCCGGGAAGACACCATGAAGCGACCAAAGAACCGGGGCGCCATGGGTGGCCACATCGATCGCGGTAAAGTCCTGGATTTCACCTTTGACGGCAAGACATACAGCGGGCTTGAGGGCGACACGCTGGCCTCGGCACTGCTGGCCAACGATGTGATGCTGACCGCCCGCAGTTTTCGCTACCACCGGCCACGCGGGATATTCAGCTCGGGGTGCGAAGAATGTCATGCCCTGGTTTCCGTGGGCGATAGCGCGGACCGCGCAACGCACGTGCGCGCCACCCGGCAACTGCTGTTCGATGGCTTGTCCGCCAACAGCCAGAATGCCTGGCCGACGCTGCAATGGGACCTGGGTGCAATCATTGGCTGGCTGTCCCGTTTCCTGCCCACGGGGTTCTACTACAAGACCTTTATGTGGCCTCGCTGGAGTTGGTATGCAGGAATGGTGCGCCGCCTGGCTGCTGTGGCGCCTGCACCACGAGGTCCCGACGCCCACCGCTACGACAAGCAACATGCACATTGCGATCTGCTGATCATTGGCGCCGGTCCGGCCGGCCTGGCGGCTGCCCGAGCTGCTACCCGAGCTGCTACCCGGGCTGCTACCCGGGCTGCTGCAGCCTCGGGGCTGCGAATAATCCTGGCAGATGACCAGCCGCGAGCCGGTGGCTCGTTGTTGTGGTCCCATGAGCAGATCGACGGCCGGGAGGCCAGCGACTGGGCCGACGAGGTGTGTGCCCAACTGGCCGGACTGGACCATGTCACCATCCTGTTGCGCACCACCATCGTCGCAGCCTGGGACCACGGTTATTTCACCGCCGAGCAGGAGCTTTCCCACAACCCCCAGGGTCAAGGCGCCCGACGGCTCTGGAAAATCCGCGCCAAACGGGTCATTCTCGCCAGCGGCGCGATCGAGCGTCCGCTGGTGTTTCCAAACAATGATCGGCCCGGCATCATGCTGGCCGACTCGGTCAGGCAGTACATCAATCGTTATGCGGTCAGACCGGGGCGCAGCGCAGTCATTTTCACCAATAACGACAGCGCATACGATGCGGCGTTTTGCCTGCATGGCGTCGGCGCAAGGGTTAACGGAATCGTCGATGTACGCGCTGCGCCACCTGCCGACTTGTTGCGAATGGCCGAAGATCTGGGCATACCGGTGTTTGCCGGTTACGCCATCGTGGACACCAGGGGGTACTGGCGGATCAAGCGGGCCCGGATTCGCCCTCTTCACCTGCAGGCAAATGCGAAGGTGCCGGAGCGCTGGCTGGATTGCGATCTGCTCTGCGCGTCGGGTGGCTGGAATCCCACGGTACACCTGTGGTCACAGGCCGGGGGCAAGCTGGACTATGACGAAATCAGCGCCTGCTATGTTCCCCGGGGCGGATCACTGTCGCGACATTCTTCCATCCATCCCGTTGGCTCCGCGAGGGGAAGTTTCACACTCGCCCGGTGCCTGGAGGACGGTCACCAGGCGGGGCTTTCCACCGTCAGTTCGCTGAATGGGTCAGCTACGCCGTTGGTCCCGGTGCCAAGAACACTGCCATCCAGGCCGGCCGGCGCCATCCTGCCGCATTGGATGACTCACATCCCGGGCAGGGGCCGGCAATGGGTGGATCAGTTGCACGATGTAACCGCCGCGGACATTCATCTCGCCCTGCGAGAAGGCTTTGTCTCGGTTGAACACCTCAAGCGCTACACCACCATCGGCATGGCCATCGACCAAGGCAAGACCGCCAACGTCAACGCCCTGGGAATCACAGCTGAAGCAACCGGACAAACCATCAGCGCCACCGGCACCACGACCTTCCGGCCACCCTATGTGCCCGTCATGCTGGGCAGCCTGGCCGGGCGCGAGACCGGAGTCCGGGCCTGGCCCATGCGGCGATTGCCGCTGCATGACTGGCACCTGGCAGCGGGTGCCAGTATGGAGGATCACAGCGGCTGGTATCGCCCGGCTTTTTATTCCCGCCCGGGCGAGACCGAAACGCAGTCCATCAGGCGTGAAGCCCTGGCAGCCCGCCATGGCGTGGCGCTGCTGGACAGCTCATCCCTCGGCAAGATCGAAGTATGCGGGCCAGACGCGGTGCGGTTCCTGAACCGGATGTATATCAATAATGTCGAGACGCTCGAACCCGGCCGGGTCCGGTACGGCATGATGCTCAATGAAAACGGGGTCATTCTTGATGATGGCGTTTTCGCGCGCCTTGAGGAAAATTTCTTCCTGGTGTGCACTTCCAGCGCCGGACTGGCGAAAGTGATATTGGCCTTTGAGGAATGGCTGCAGACTGAGTGGCCTGACCTGGAAGTGCTGGTTTGCAATGTTACTGGCCAATGGGCAACACTGACCGTGAGTGGCCCGCACTCTCGGACCGTGATGGAAAGGTTCCTGCCCGGAGTTGATCTTTCCGCTGAACGGGTTCCCCACATGTCCGTTCTGACCGGCCAAACGCCGGATTTCCCCTGGCGACTCCTGCGGGTCAGCTTCACCGGTGAACTGTCTTTTGAATTCAATGTGCCGGCGAACCAGGCCCTGGCTGCCTGGACCCGGCTGCTGGAGTTTGGGCGGGAATTTGACATCACGCCCTTGGGGATGGAGGCGCTGGATGTGTTGCGGATCGAGAAAGGCTATTCGGAAGTGGGTGTCGATACCGATGTTTCAACGAATCCACTGGACCTGGGCTGGGGGAATGCCATTGCCGGAAAAGCTGCTGACTTTGTGGGCAGGCGGTCTCTCAGCCGGCCACACGACATGAGTCACCGGCGCCACCAGCTGGTGGGCCTGAAGCCCATCGATCCAAGCCGCTTGCTGCCGGCAGGTTCGCACATCATTCGCAGGCTGTCCGGCCGGCCCGAGGGACATGTCACTTCCAGCTGCATCAGCCCATCCCTCGGCTGTTCCATTGCCATGGCCATGCTTGAACGTGGCCATGAGCGGGAAGGGGAAGCCGTGCTCGTGGATATTGACACACAGAGGTTCGAGGCTCGCGTGGTCGGATTGAACTTTTACGACCCCGCCAACAAGCGCATTCATCAGTAGCCCGCCAGCCTGCTCCAAAGGCCGCGCTCCGGCCTGGATGATTCCGGACCCGTTACCCCGGGTTATGGCTTTACTCCAGGTTCGGGATTACCGGCAGCCGCAGGCGCGAGGGCAGCTTTCTCGAATGGTGAATGGCCTGATTCGCTTTGCGCCACTCAGTATCTGTAGCCACCGGATTACCGGTGTTCTGGTTGGGATTCACATAGGGGAAATTGCTGCTGGAGATTTCCAGGCGAATCCGGTGGCCCGGTTGAAACACATGGCCTGTTGCAGACAGCTCGATGCGGAACAAGGTTGGCTGACCTGGCGTGAGCATTTCTTCCTTGTCGTAACCGTTCCGATAGCGCGCCCGCAACACGCCCATCGACCAGTTGACCTTGATCGCCCGCCCGTCCGGGTGCACATCAACCAACTTGGCCGTGAAGTCGGTATCAAGCGCATCACTGGAAGCGTACAGCTCAACGAACGGCGACCCCAGCAGGGTAATGGCATCTTTCAGCACCGGACCGGTGTAAACCAGGACATCATCCCGGCTTTCCACATCACGCTGGTCACCTGCCGGCGGCCCGGAGGGAACCGGGTGTTGCGGATCGAAAACATATCGATCGGGCCGGTCTTGCGCAGGCGCCCTTCGAACCAGTTTGCCATCCCCATCGCCGGTATTGGCGCTCCCTGCACTGGACAGGTACAGATCCAGGTTTCTGGTGGTGCGTGGAGGATAATCTTCCAGTTCAAGCCAGCGGTTTGCGCCGGTCAGGTAAACCGTAGCGCGAGGCATGCGGAAGGCCCGTTCATCGCCTTTCAGGCACCTGTCCAGGAATCCGAGCCTGAGCACCTGGATATCCAGAGCCGAAAGAGCGCTGAAGTCCATTTCACCGACACTGAGCTTGCCGTTGAGGTAGGTTTCCGCGTGCTCCCAGGGGCCCACTACCAGGTATTGCTGGTCTGCCGCGGGCGAGTTGGCGCGCATGCCCGACCAGTAGAACAGGGCACCGGACTGGTCACCATCAAACCAGCCCGTTACGGTGAGCGCGGGAATTTCGAGTTCCGCAAATTCCTCCGCTGTGACATGGATGTCCTGCCAGTACTCATCCAGGGTCGGGTGCTTCAGGATATCGCGATAAAGTGGCAATTCGCGGCCGCTGTAAGCCACGTCCATGGTGAGCAGCGGACGATGCGCCAGCACTTTCTGCATTGCCTCCTTGTCCTGCGGGTGGTTGGCGCCCGCGTAGCGCTCCGAAATCCAGGGCAAAGCCCATTCCATCATGAACGCGCCCCCTACATAAGGCAGTTCATCAAACAGGCGACCGGAAGGCGCGTGGGGCATGATGCATTTCAGGTGAGGTGGTTTCTCGAGGGCCGCCAGCCACTGAACCGTTCCCAGGTAGGAACCACCATCCATGGCTACTTTCCCGTTTGACCAGGGCTGCGCGGCTATCCACTCGATGGTGTCGTAGCCATCCATTCCCTCCGGAAAATAGAAGTTGAATTCACCACCCGAAAGGCCCTGGCCGCGGGTATCCTGGAATACAACCGCGTAGCCTTGCTGCACGTATGCACCCAGCTTGTAACGGGCGTATGTCTCAGCGGATTTTCCATAGGGAGTGCGGACCAGGACCGTGGGGAACGGCCCCTTGCCCTCCGGAAGATAAATGTCCGTTGAAAGCTCGATTCCATCGCGCATCGGCACCCGCTGGTCCACCATGTGCTTCTCAAGTGTTCTGCTTCTCATCTCGAGCTCCGGGTAATTCTGCAGCACACCCCGCAGCAAAGGCGTATCGCCCAGGCCGCGCAGGTATTTGTCGAAGAAATCGCGTGTCAGATCGATGATCACTTCGTGCTGACGGGCAAAACCCTCGTAACCCGGCCCATCCTCGGCCGCGGGGTAAAACAGGACCAGGTCGGAATAGCTGCCATGAGTGCTGCCCTTGATTGAAATCTTGTACCAGTCGCTTGAGGATTTGGCCAGCAGCGATTCATTCTTCGCTTCCACTTCTTCAACCAGGGCAGCCAGGCTGGCGTCGTTATCCGGATTGGGGTCTTCGGTGTTGTGCAGGAGCATGAAGGGGACTTTGACGCCTTTTTCATGCACGTCACCAAACAGCTGGCCATCGTGATTGACTACCGCCCTGATGCGCGGCTCGATACCTGCCAGCTGTACCGATGTTGCACCACCAAAAGACCAGCCGAAGGAACCGATGCGCTGCAGGTCCAGCCGCTGGGCAAAGCGACCAGAATCGCTCTCGTTCAACAGCTCGATCTGGTCGAGGGTGAATATTACGTCACCCATCCATTGTACGAATGGACCTTGCTCCAGCCACTCAAAGAAGGCAGCTGCGTTTTCCGCGACTGTCTTGTCGGGGTCCTGCACGGGTGGGGGAAAAGCGTCATTCCTGTAAATGTAGCCATCGGGGAAAACCGTACTTTTATTGAAGCCGGTGTGGTCGATGCTGAACACCACATAGCCATAGCTGGCCATGGCCTCGGTGACAAAGCTGCTGGTAAAACGCGACCAGCTGCCGCCATGGTTATAGATGAGTACCGGGAAGCGCTCATCGCTTTGAACTATCGGCGCGCCTGCAAAGGAGCGGCTCTTCAACCCTTCTGCAATCCTGAACAGCTCTTTGGTCGCCGGCTCAAATTCCGCGAGGTCCGGCAAATAGGGTGCAAGCTCCGCGTCTTTGGCTGGCGCTGCCGGGTACCAGACCTTAACCAGCAGATGCCGATAGTCATCGGGGGCCAGGGTTGCCGTCTCCGGGCGATCTTTGTCCACCCAAAAGAAATCAGCCGTGCCTACCTGGTATGTCCCGGGCAAAGGGGCGAACTTCTGTTCTTCAGCGGCGACCGGATTGATAAGCGTAAGCAGTGCGAAAAATGCTGCATGAGCGCGAGTGATCATCACCTTTATCCTGCTCCACTGAAAACCGGGGGGCTTGAAGTTATCTTATAGACACGGTTGATGTCTTCGTGGTCTAATGAACTTACCGTCTGTACAATAGGAGAGAACGTGATGGATTGCAACAAGAGTCCCGTACGTAAACTGATTCTCTTTACATCGTCGCTGCTGACACCGGTTCTCATCCTCAACCCGGCTTTTGCACAGGAAGACGACAAGGTCGAAACAGTCCTGGAAGAAATCGTGGTGACCGCTTCCAAGCGGGAAGTCAACCTGCAGGATCTGGCCATCAGCATCAAGGCATTCACCCAGGAAAACCTCAGCGCGATGGGTGCAGACACCTTCACTGACTATGCCCGCATGACACCGAGCCTGACTTTTGCTGAACGTGGATCGCAACGCAACAGCATGGTCATCCGTGGTTTGGGTATCAGTTCGGGCTTGCCGACGGTTGGCGTTTACCTCGACGGAGTTCCCATCCAGGAAGGCTTTGAAACCACCGATCCGCGGCTGTTTGACATCGAGCGTATTGAAATCCTCAGGGGGCCACAGGGTACTCTCTATGGCGAGGGATCACTTGGCGGAACCATCAATATCATCAATGCCCGGCCTGACCTGACACGGCAGGAAGGCAGGTTTGCCGCTGAATACGGCAACATTTCCCACGGTGAGGACCTGGTCAATTTCAGTGGCATGGTGAATCTGCCAGTCGTGTCCGATACTTTCGGCATTCGCGTTGTAGCCCTCAACCGTGACCAGGGCGGATTCATCGACTACCCACTGGCTGAAGGTGGCGTGGAAGATGGAAACACCGACAAGGCGTTCGATAGCCGCATACTGGCAACCTGGCAAGCCAACGAGAAGCTGAAGATCACGGGTATTTACTATTACCAGGACTCCGAAATCTCTTTCGACCAGGCCATCAGCCCGACATTCGCAAGCGCCATCGGAGACGATGAACTGGTCTCCAACCAGAGCTTCAGGACCTTGTGGGACTGGACGACACGACAGGGCACCCTGGAAGTTGATTACGACCTGGAGTTTGCCAACCTGGTTGCCAACTTCGGCTTCATGGAGCGCGAACGCGCCCTGGTCGACAACCTGCTTGGCCCGGCCTACATCGACCAGGATACCGACACGAAGTCCGGCGAGCTTCGCCTGGTTTCCAACTCGGATGGGAAACTTGAGTGGATTGTCGGCCTGTTCTGGCGCGACCGGCAGGTTGATATTTCCGCGGACCTGGAAGGCGTCGCTGAAGCCTTCGGAGTACCGGCATTCATCCAGGTTTTCAATAACGGGTACGATGCAAAGGCAATCTATGGCGAAGTCTATTACAGCTTCACTGACCAGTGGCGGCTGACCGCAGGCGCGCGCTATTACGATGAAGACATTACGACTTACAGCCTGAACGACATTGGCATTCCCGGATTCGAGGAAGAAAGCACTGTCAAGAACAACTTCTCCAACGTCTCGCCGAAACTGGGGCTGGAGTTCAGTCCTGGAGAGGACACCCTGGTTTATGGCAGCACCTCGGTCGGATTCCGCTCCGGCGGCAACAACGTATCCGTCATTCCGGACCCGAATTACCAGAGTGCTTATGACGAGGACCGGGTCATTGCCTACGAGTTGGGGCTGAAGCAGACCATGGCCGATGGGCGCATGGTGCTTAACACAGCAGTGTTTTATAACGACTGGACGGACGTCCAGATCGAAGGGATTCCGGGTAACTCGTCGCTTGGTTTCATCACCAACGGCGGCGAGGCGCACAGTACCGGTATCGAAGCCGACTTTTCCTGGCTACCCATCGATGGCCTGGAGCTCACCGCTGGCGGCGCGTTGATCGAGGCAGAAACGGATGAGCCGGTGCAAGGTGGCCCGGCCGGCAGCAAGCTGGACAACGTACCCGACAAGACTTTCAATGCGTCGGCTTCCTATACCTGGCCGGTGTTTGCTGATTTCCTTGCAACCGGCTACGTCGACTACAGCTATCGTGGCGAATCGTATGGCGGCATTCCGAATTCACCCATCAACCGTGCAGCCCCCTACAGCCTCTCCAATGCCCGGCTGACTTTCAGCAACGGCACCTGGGATATCTCCCTGTACGTGGACAATATTACCGACGAGCGTGGCAGTTCGTTTTCCTTCAACGATAACCTGGGAATCACGGACCAGGTCTTCATCATCCGCCCACGCACATACGGCATCCGCTTGCAGTACGCCTTCGCGCGTTGATACAAAATCCACTGAAGCGCAGAAGCCCGGGGCCTGGTTTGGTCCCGGGTTTCTTTTTTCACATGGGACGCTCGAGTCCAACCGGGGTTTTGCTGATCGCCCTGGTCCTGTCTTCGTGTTCTGTCTGGCAGCCACACGGCGGCGACATCCCCTCAACGGATGCGAAAGCCTATCGAATTCTCATCACCAACGATGATGGCATAGAGTCTGCGGGCATCCAGCAATTGGCCAGGGAGGTGGCAGAATTCGCTGAAGTCGTGGTGGTGGCGCCAGCGCGGAATGAATCCGGCGCCAGCCAGTCTTCGAGGCTTCTCAGCCTCATCCCGCAGGTAACCCCGTTTGAGTTGGGCAATTCCGTCACTGCCTATGCGATGAATGGCACACCTTCGGATTGCGTTGCCTTTGGTGTCAGGTTGTTTGGCAGCGAAATGCCGTTTGACCTGGTGCTGTCAGGCATCAATGAAGGTGGCAATGTTGGCAGCTCCTACTTCTATTCAGGAACAATTGGCGCCGCTTTCCAGGGCCTCACGGACGGCATTCCTGCAATCGCAGTATCACAGGACCAGAAACGAGAAGAATTTGACGTCACGATAGCGTTCACAACAAAAGTGATCAGGTCGGTGATGGCTGAACCCATGCCCCCTGGAGTGCTTTGGAGCATCAACGTGCCGGCCGGCGACATCCAGGGCGTGAAAGTCCTTCCCGCTGACGGCCAGCCGTATAACGTCAAGCTGGAACCATTCGAAACCGAAGCTGGCACTCAATACAAACCCAGGATTTTGCCGCTTGATCAACCGCTCGCAGGTCACGACATCGAAGCATTCCGGAAAGGCAATATCACCGTGACCCCGCTGATGCTGGACCGCAACGCGTACGAGCATCTCAAGCCCCTGGGTGAAAGGCCGTTTGTACAAAAACGACCCTGATGCACTGCCCGTCATTCCAGAATCGGGAGCCGTTTTCCCGTCCGTCCCTCCAGAATCGAGCACTCTTCCCCCGAACGTCATTCCGGAGCCGTGCCCACTCCCCTCGTCGTCATTCCGGAATCGAGCGCAGCGAGATATCCGGAATCCAATTCCCGGCCGAAAAATGCGAAAACATGGATTCCGGCTTTCGCCGGAATGACGGAGGGGAAAATCTACCCGTCAGCCTGGCTCGTCACTTCACCCCATGCATCAGCTTGTTGATCAGCGGCGCCGCCAGGAAATAGGCCACGCCAAATCCCAGGCCGATCCAGGTCAGCAGCATGTAGGTATCGGCGTATTGCGCGATGCCGGCGCCAGCTGCAGCGCCGTGCCCGCCACCACCGGATGCGATGGCCGCAAACAGGCCGGCAACGTATTGCGCCATGGCGATGGACAGGAACCAGCCGCCCATGGCCAGGCCGGTATCCTTTTCCGCCGCCAGCTTGGTTACCATCGACAGGCCAATCGGCGACAGGCACAACTCGCCGGTGGTATGCAGCATGTAACACAGGCCGAGGAATATCCACGGCACCAGGCCAGCAGCGTTCTGGAAATTGTTGATGGCGAATACCAGCAGGAAAAAGCCCAGCGCCACCTGGATCAGCCCCAGGGAGAACTTGCGCGGTATCGAGGGATTCAGCCCTTTGGATTCGAGCTTGGGCCAAAGCGCGGCAAACAATGGCGCGAACAGCAGGATGAACATGGGATTGGCGGACTGGAATACGCCAAAGCCTCCGGCCTGCCACAGCTCCATGGTGCCGAACATCGGCGTGGTGTGTTCACGCGCAAAGAAATTCATGGATGAACCGGCCTGCTCGAACAGGGCCCAGAAGCAGGCATTGGCCAGGAACAGGATCAGCATGGCGATGTAGCGATGCAGCTGCACTTTATCGCCGCTGCGGATACCGGCCACGATGAAGTACACCGCCAAGCCCGCCATGATGCTCACCAGCAGGTAGCCCAGAATGGTGCTTTCCGACAGCAGGAAATACACCACGAAAGCCATCGCCAGCACGCCCAGGCCCACCGCGAAGAAACGCCCCCAGCTGTCTTTGCCGGGTTCCGGCTTGCCGATCGGCCCCAGCGAGCCCTTGGCGATTTCCAGGAAAATCATGCTCAGGATCATGCCCACGCCGGCCGCGCAGAAGCCATATTTCATGCCGAAGGTGGCGCCGATCCAGGCGGCGGTGATGAAGGGCGCAATAAAGGCACCGAGATTGATGCCCATGTAGAAAACGGTAAAGCCGGAATCACGCCGGATGTCCTGGGGCGTATACAGCTTGCCGATCATTACGGAAATATTCGGCTTGAACAGGCCGTTGCCGGCGACTACCAGGGAAAGTCCCACCAGGAACCAGTGAAGGTCTTCGATCAGCAGCACGAACAGGCCGGAAGCCATGACAATGGCGCCCAGCAGGATGGAGCGTTGGTAGCCCAGCACCCGGTCGGCGATGTAGCCGCCCACGATGCCGGTGGCATAAACCAGCGCGGTATAGCCGCCATACACCAGGCTGGCCTGGGAGTTGGCCTGGTCACCCAGGTGGCTGAAAAAGGTGGTGGCTACATAAACAGCCAGTAGCGCGCGCATGCCGTAAAAGGCGAAGCGCTCCCACATTTCGATATTGGATAACTGCCACAGGGCCTTGGGATGGCCCATGAATTCACCGGGTGGAATGCCTGGAACGCTCGGCACGTTGGGCTGTGTGCTCACTGTTCGCCTCCGTTTTTTATTGGATCCATTTGGTTTGTTGAGCCGCCGTCTGGCATGGGTAACGGGCGGAAAGTGCGCCAAGCATAGCAGAGGATTCACCCTGTGGGTCCGTCGAAATACGACTTGCGGGATTGTTCAAGGATCGGGAACATCCGAAGGATGCGATTGTTTGCAAGGCCGTGGCCGTGGCGGCGGCAGGATCTCCCCAAATCAGGTGAACAAGCCAAAAAAAATGGCCGGCTGAATGCCGGCCAATTGATTCGCGACTTGGAGAGTCACACTCATGGTCGATGGTTTGCAGAGCAGCATTTCATCGACACGTTCAGTCTAGCCCTCTCAGCATGTTTACCAAATGACCTGGATCAACCAAAGTCCGGCGGTCATTTCCGCTTCGGGAGCCGTCACCTGATGAGCAGTTGACATTGGTCAATTTCTTTTCAGGCTGATTACCGTAGATTTCGCCCATGACTAACGCGGCGACTGCTCCAACTGAACACGAATCATGAGCCAACAGGTTGCTTTCAATGCCGACCTGGTAAAGCGCTACGATGTGGCGGGGCCACGCTATACCTCGTACCCGACAGCCCTGCAGTTCCACGAAGGCTTTGATGCCACGCTTTACCGCCGCCACGTGCAGGCCAGCAACGATGAACTGATCCCCGTTCCTTTGTCGCTCTACCTGCACCTGCCGTTCTGTCATTCACTCTGCTACTACTGCGGCTGCACCAAGAAAGTCACGCGCAATACCGCACAGGCCCAGGTTTACCTGGACCACCTGGAAACGGAAATCAAACTGCAAGCACCGCTGTTTGATCGTGACCGGACGGTCGTCCAGTTACACCTGGGCGGTGGTACCCCGACATTTTATGACGATGCACAGTTGCAGCAACTGATGAGCTGGCTGCATTCCGGATTCAGCCTGGACGACGGCGAACAACGCGAGTTTTCCATCGAAATCGACCCTCGAACGGTGGACCCGGGCCGCCTGCGAAACCTGTCCGGCCTGGGTTTCAACCGCATCAGCCTGGGCGTGCAGGACACCAACCCGGAAGTGCAGCAGGCGGTGAATCGCATCCAGGATCCGGACACCACCCTGAAGCTGGTGGAACAGTCCCGCCAGCTGGGCTTCAACTCGGTTTCCATCGACCTGATCTACGGCCTGCCGAAGCAGACTCCCGCCAGCTTCGCGGCCACCCTGGATACCGTGATCGCCACCCGTCCGGATCGCCTGGCGGTGTTCAATTACGCCCACTTGCCACATATTTTCCGCTCGCAGCGAATGATCAACGAAGCCGACCTGCCCCCTCCGGAAACCCGGCTGGAACTGATGGAACTGACGATTCGAAAACTGACATCGGCGGGTTATACCTACATCGGCATGGATCATTTTGCCCTGCCCGAGGACGAACTCAGCGTGGCACAAGCCGCCGGCCACCTGCATCGCAACTTCCAGGGATATTCAACGCGGGCGGAATGCGACCTGGTAGGCCTTGGAAACAGCGCCATCGGCAAAATCGGCGATTGCTACAGCCAAAACCTGAAGGAAATCCCGCGCTGGACAGAAGCCTTGGACCGGGGCGAGGTGCCGATCTGGCGTGGCATCAGCCTGAGCGGCGAGGATCGCCTGCGGCGCGTGATCATCGAATCCATCATGTGCCACGGCAAGCTGGATTTCGCCGCTATTGAATCTGAATATGATATTGATTTTCAAGACTATTTCGCTCCGGAACTGGCGCGTCTCGAAAAGCTTGCCGAAGATGGGCTGTTGATACTGGATGAGGATGAAGCTGAAGTCACTCCGGCCGGCCGGTTGCTGCTGCGCTCCGTAGCGATGGTGTTTGACCAGTACCTGACCCATGATCGGGCTCCCCAGCCAAGGTTCTCTCGCGTCATCTGATACTGCCTTCAAAGGTTTGCAGCAGCCTGGTTTCCCTGCGTTTCGCCATGCCCCTGCAGTTCGCCGCGCCACGGTGCGCAAGCAAATATCCATGCAGCAAAAGGCGTTCTGCTCTAGACTTTCAATTAGCGTGTGACCGGAGCAGCCTTGATGGAAAAGACGGCAAGAAGCAGCATTATTCATGAACTGCAATCGCCCGTGACCCGCAGGCAAGTCGCCTGCAGCAAATGCTCACTGGGCGAGCTGTGCCTGCCGCGCAACCTGTCCGAACAGGAAGTAGAGCGATTCGAGCAGATCGTGGAACGTTCCCGGCCCATCCAATCAGGCGAACACCTGTTCCACACCGGCGAAGAATTCCGCTCCGTTGCTTCCGTTCGCAGCGGTTGTTTCAAGAGCTATGTCATCGACCGTAATGGCGAAGAGCAGGTGCTGGGGTTCTACCTTCCCGGCGAAATCATCGGCCTGGACGCCATCCATTCACGCGCCCACATGGCCAACGTGGTGGCGCTGGATACCAGCGCGGTTTGCAGCCTCACCTTTGATTCAGTCACCCAGATGGCGCGGCAGATGCCGGCCCTGCAAAGCGAGCTGTTCCGGGTGATGAGCCAGCGTATCAGCGAACTGGAAGCCACGTCAGCCGACCTCAGCGCGGATGAGCGCATTGCCCTGTTCCTGTTGTCTTTGTCTGCACGCTTCAGCCGCCGGGGTTATTCCGCCACGGAATTCATTCTCGCCATGTCACGGCGCGACATCGCAGGCTTCCTGCGCCTGGCAACCGAAACAGTCAGCCGCGTGCTGGCGCGCTTCCAGAAGTCCGGGCTGTTGAAAGTGGATCGCAAGCTAATCCGCATACTCGACCTGGAAGGGCTGCAGCAGCTGGCTCAAAATCCCCCGCCAGAAACACCTCACTGAGTTCCCCCGAACAGGCTGCTGGGCATGTCATTCACGTGGTAGTGTCTGGCCAGGTTCAGCAAGGGAGGGTGAAGCCATAAGAATTGCCGCTGCATTGGTCCTGTTTCTCATGTGCCAGACTGCAGCCACCGTCGCAGCATCGACAGCGGCCAAACAAGGTGAACAAAGCGACATCAGCAGCCGATTGGAAAAGCCGTTCAAGTCACTGCTGCTGGAAAAGGAATCACCCCTCCTGAGCATCGACTGGACCGGCGAGCTCTTCATGGACGCACCCATCGGCACCCAGCCGCCTGATTCCCAGCTTACGCTGCGCCGCGCCAGGCTGAAGTTCCACCGCAGTCTCAACCACAACTGGCAGCTCAAACTGACCACCGACTACACCAAGGGCGGCAAATTTGAAGTCAGCGACAGCTATCTGCTCTATGCCGGGTGGAAAGCCGCTCTGTTGAAGGTCGGCGTAACCTCGCCACCTTTCAGCATCGAAGCCGTAAGCGAAGCTTCCGGCACGACCTTCATGGAAGTGGCAATGCCGGTCGAAGCCTTGAGTGAACGCAAGAGCGGCGGCATCAAACTGCTCAAGCGCACTTCCAACAGCATCCTGAATGCCAGCCTGCTGTTCTTCAATCCTGACCAGGACGGCCAGGAGCAGAGTGGTCAATCCGTAGTCCTCCATTACGTTCACGCACCGCTCAATATCCGCGGACAGGACAATGTTCACATTGGCGGATCACTTTCCTGGCGCGTCAATGTCGATGGCTCAGCCACGCGCTTTCGCAGCCGTCCGGAAATTGCCACCGCCAATACGTATTTTGTTGATACCGGCGAAATCGACGGCGCCAGCGAAATTCTGCGCACCGGGCTTGAGGCCAGTCGCGTAGCCGGTCGCTTTTCCTGGCAGTCGGAAGTATTGTCATCGCGAGTTCGGCGTGACACTGCCGATACACTGCATTTTTGGGGTGCGTACCTCTACGCCAGCTGGTTCCTCACCAAAGACACGCGCAACTACGATTCCGGCCAGGGCCAGTTCGGGCCGGTAAAGGTATCCAGCCCCCTTCGGCACGGCGGCTGGGGTGCATTCGAACTGGCGGCCCGGGCGAGCTATGTCGACCTGCAAGACGGTAATGTGAACGGCGGCAGGGAAGCCAACCTGTCATTCGGGATGAACTGGTATCTCAATGACCGGGTGAGGCTCATGGGGAATGTGGTCAAGGTGCTCAAGGTTGACCGGCCAGGCAGCGAATACAATGGCATCGATCCGCTGATCGCGGCGGTTCGCCTGCAGTGGCTGATCCAGTAACGCATGGCGATCGAAAGCGGTAATTCAGCCGGGCCCTGAAGCCGACCCGGCAAGACAAGGCGCTTCGTCCCGCCTGCTGCTGGCAGCAGGATAATTCTATACACTGGCAGCTCGGCAAGCCGGGACTGGCGTTATCCCGGCCACAACTCCACTTCACTTTCAAAGCCTCATGAACACCATGGAATCAATGCGTCCGCCAGCCGTTTGCAGCAAGTTCGCCGCGTTGATCGTGGCGCTTGCCCTGCCGTTGCAGGCGCACGCGACAACGGTGGAGATTCCGGTGGCGCTGGATTACCGCATCCTTGACCAGGCCCTGGCAGAGCAGGTTTTTACCGAGGCGGACCAGTCCGTGACCGCCTTCAAGGATTCGTCAGGCTGCAACTCGCTGGTGCTGTCGGAACCGCAGGTCGGTGGAACCGATGACGGAATGGTGCGGTTGTTGACCACCATGACGGCCCGCACCGGCACCCCACTCGGTGACACCTGCCGGTTTGCCAAGACCTGGAGTGGCCTGGTTGAAACCTCGCAGACTGCACAAGTGGATCCGCAACTGGCGACGGTGTCGTTCAGCGTGGTGGATTCGCGGCTGCTGAATACCGATGACCAAAGCGATGTACTGCCACGGTTCCTGCGCAACTGGATCAATGACTACGTCCATCCCCGGCTGGGCGCGGTCAGCATCGATTTGGAACCGGCACTGTCGGGCATCGAGGAACTGCTGGACGCAGCCATCGTTGATCCTGAAGCCGGTCCGGCCGGGGAAAGCCCACCCGTTGCGCTGCAGTTGAAGGATATCCGCCCCTCTGCCGCGGCCCTGACTGCCATCCTGTCGGCGCAGGTGGCGGATGCACCGCCCGGGTGGACACCGCCCGTCGAGCAGCCACTCACCGAAGAAGAATTGGCCCGCTGGGACGAAGCCTGGCAAGCCTGGGACGGCTTCGCCACCTGGCTGGTGAAGACACTGGCCCTGTCGGCAGACCCGGAACTGGACCGGGCACTGGCCGAAATCCTGCTGCAAGCCCGCTACGAATTGCGCGATGCGCTGGCAAAAGATGACCGTGACCGCGACCCGGTGCGTGATCTGTTCCTCAGCAGCTGGGAACGGCTGGCGCCGCTGTTGGCTAACGTACAACTCGGCCTGCCCGGCAGTCGCGCCCTGCCATTCGCGGCCTTCGTTGGCGGCGCCAACGCGTTGCAGGCGCTGGACCAGCTGGCGCCACATCTGGGCGTGCGGCTGGACCAGCACGCGCTGCGCAGCCTGGCTCGGGTGCTGGTTCCGGGTGTCAGTGATTATGACCTGCGTTACGACACGACGCTCGATCCTGAACTAAGGGAGCTGATGGGCCTGGACCCCGACTTTGAGGAAACACAGGAGACGGAGCCTGATACTGAATCCGACGAAGGGAATGACGGCATCCTGCTGATGCTGCTCAACTGGCTGGTGCCGAGCTCCCATGCGGCGCAGATTCCGCCCGACCTGGCTCGGCAACTGAACGGCTGGGTGCCGGCCCGCAAGGAAATCGACCGCTACCTGGACACCGTCGAAGTTCTGCTCGACGTGATCGCGGAAGCCGAGCGCGACAAGGGCAAGGTGCCGGCGGAATACTTCGGGTTGTACGATGCGCTGCTGCGCGCCACTGCCTGGCAGGAATCCTGCTGGCGGCAATACGTGATGCGCAATGGCGCAGTGGAAGCGATCAAGTCTTCCGCCGGCTCAGTGGGGCTGATGCAGGTGAATGTGCATGTCTGGCGCGGTGTCTACGATGTGGACGCCATTGCCAATAACGTGGGTTACAACGCCCGCGCCGGCAATGAAATCCTGATGCACTACCTGGTGGACTACGCCATCCGCAAGAAAGAACACGAAATCAACAACAACCCGGAAAACCTGGTTCGTTCTACTTATGCCATGTACAACGGCGGGCCGCGCCACCGGAGCCGCTATCGCGACCCCAAAGTTTCGGCATCACTTAAAAGGATCGATGACTCGTTCCTGGTGAAATACCACGCCATCCAGGCCGAAGGATCAAAAGCGGTGAGGCCCTGCCTGGCGGGGTGAGGTAAGCCCTGTGGGGCTCTCTGTCGCGAGCAGGGCTGCCTCCTACATTCATGTCTTGTAGGAGCGAGCGCTGCTCGCGACATGCCACGTATCGGCCATTCTTGCGCGCCGGAGCTCTGAACCCGCCTGGTTACTCCGTCCAGGCCAGAGTCGGCACCACATCGGGTTGGGGCTGCGCCCGCAGGTAGCTGATCAGTTGCCACACCACGGTCTCGTTGAGTAGTCCACCGTAAGCCGGCATGCCCCTGGGCCGGCCATAGTAAATGGACTGAAACACCGCGCCGTCGTCGCCGCCGTAACGCCAGCGGCCGTCGATCAGGCTGGGGCCCACCACGCCAAACCCGCCACCACCATGGCAGCCATCGCAATTCATCGCCGCGAACAGGGTTTCGCCGGTTCGTATCACCGAGTCGTTGATGTCCAGCGGGTTGCTGCGCAGCACGCTCGCCGGAGTCTCTTCACCGCTGGCGGGATATTCAAGGTAGCGGACTTTGGGCGGCAATCCACTGGCCGGCGTGGTGGCTGTTGCTGGATCCGCGAGTGGTTTGTCCTGCGCAACGGGTTCACTGCTGTCCTGCTGGCCGCAGGCAACCAGGTTGAATGCCAGCAGCAACAATGCCAGGCGTTTCATAGCGAGAATATCCACAGGATGCCGCCCTGGCTGGTGTAGCGCCAGAGGTCGGGCGTCACGTCCGGCGGCGGCCTGATGTCGGCCGGATCATCCGAGCGCACATCGCCCGCCAGCAGGAACCAGTCGCCACCGATGCCGGCATACACCGCGATGTACTGCTTGCCGTCCGGCCCGAGGTAGCTGATGGGCGCACCCACCACACCGGAGCCCACCTTGAACTTCCACAGCAGCTCGCCGGTTTTTGCATTGGCGGCCTTGAACCAGCCGTCAATGGTGCCGTAAAAAACCACGTCGCCGGAGGTGACTACGCTGCCGCTCCACACCGGATATTTTTCCTTGATCTCCCATACGCGTTTGCCGGCCACGGCATCCCAGGCGATGAAGGCACCCATGTACCCACCGGGTCCGGCATGATAAGGGTAGCTGGCGCCTATGTGTTGTCGCCCTTGCGCTGGTCGGGGTTATAGGGGCCGGGGTTGCCGGTGCCGTAATACACCAGGTCGAGCTCCGGATCGTAGGTGAGCCAGCCCCACACCGGCGCGCCGCCGCGTTTCCAGGCATCGCCTGACCAGCTGGTCATGCCGAGGTCGGTGCCCGAATCGTAAAAGGGTTTAAAGGTTTCCGGGTTGACCAGCATGTCCTTGTCAGGACCGATATTGCGCGCCTGCCAGACTTCTTCACCAGTTTCCAGGTCCAGTGCCTTGAACCAGCCGTAAATGCCGTACTCACCACCCGATGGCCCGACCAGCACCCGGTCGCCCGCTACCAGCGGCGCCATGGTGATGGTTTCGCCATTCTGCAGTTCCGCGACTTTGGTTTTCCAAAGCTCCTGGCCGGTTTCCGCATCCACGGCTACGGTGTGGCCATCCAGCAGGTTGTAGACGATCTTGCCTTCGGCGTACACCGCGCCGCGGTTCACCGCATCGCAACAGGCAACGCCCACCGCCGCCGGGCTGACATCCGGGCGGTACTTGAACTTCAGCGGGTAATCTTCCTGGGTGAGGTCAAAGGCGTACAGCACGTTTGGCCAGGGCGTGACCACATACATCGTGTCGTTTACCACCAGCGGCTGGCCTTCGTGGCCGCCGAGCACGCCGGTGGAGAAGGTCCAGGTGGCTCTCAGGTCCTTCGCATTGGCCGCCGTGATCTGGTCCAAGCCGCTGAAACGCGTGGCGGCGAGGTTCTTGCCGGGAACGGTCCATTGGCCGTCGTCCGGAGTATCGGCCGCGAAAGCCGTGCTTGAAAGCATGATCGCCAGGCTTGCCAGGGTGGCAATGTTGCCTGCTCGAGTACCGGTCGATTTTTTCATTGGCTGAACTGCACCTCCACTGCGGGTTGTGTGTCACCAGGCATTCAGCGGGAAGTATAGCCGACATTGAAATGGCTTCCATTGCGACGGGTGAGCTCAGCCCGGGACGCTTTGGTGACATTCTCGAAGAGCAACGTTTCAGCTGTGCGTGTGTGAAGACAAAAATGCCCCCACACCTGGTTCCGTCCAAAAGTGGATCAACTCTATGCCTCTGAAGTGGTTCAAACCCGCCGAAGGCCATTTCAAGATTCACATCAGCCACACGGCGCCACCGATGGGCCCCGGCTCGGGGGACGGGGTTACGAAATGAGTGGGCGCAGGGTTCGTTTCAGCATGGCGACGTTCCCGGGAACGCGCGTTAAAGCAAATTCTGGAATAGCGAATGATTTCCGATGGGCCGTCCAGGATCACGTTGCCAGGAATGGATCGGAAGGCCTTGCCACCAGCGACCCAAAAAGGAACGGCCACCTGCACGAAGCAGGTTGCCATGCCATAATTCCAGCCACACACAGAACATTCAGGAACCACCGCATGGACCAGCAAGCCACGCAGAAATTTGTTGATGAAAAGTGGAATGACGAGATCGTTCCGGCGCTCGTCGAATACATCAAAATCCCCAACAAGTCGCCGCACTTCGACCCCAAGTGGGAAGACCACGGTTACATGGAAGACGCCGTACAGCACATTTTCGGTTGGTGCCAGGCCCAGGATATTCCCGGCATGACGGCCGAGATCGTGCGCCTGCCCGGACGCACGCCGGTGATTTTCATGGAAATTCCAGGTAGCGGCGGTGACAAGGAGGAAGACACCATCCTGCTGTACGGCCACCTCGACAAACAGCCCGAAATGACCGGCTGGGCTGATGGACTGGGGCCGTGGATACCTGTCATCAAGGATGACAAACTGTATGGCCGCGGCGGCGCGGATGACGGCTATGCGGCTTACGGTTCCCTCACCGCCATCATGGCGGTGCAGCGCGAAAAGCTGCCGCATGCCCGCTGCGTGGTCCTTATTGAGGCTTGCGAAGAATCCGGCAGCTACGACCTGCCTGCTTATATTGAACACTTCAGCGACCGCATCGGCACGCCTTCGCTGGTGGTGTGCCTGGATTCCGGCGCCGGCAACTACGACCAGCTGTGGTTGACCGTTTCATTGCGCGGCATGGCCGCCGGGACGTTGCGCGCCGATGTGCTGAGAGAAGGCGTGCATTCCGGTTACGCCTCGGGCGCGGTTCCTTCGAGTTTCCGCATCCTGCGCTCGCTGCTCAGCCGCCTGGAAGACGAGAAAACCGGCCGCGTACTGCCTGATTACCTGCATGCGGAAATCCCCGAACAACGCCTGGAGCAGACCCGCAGAATGGCCGAAGTACTGGGCGACAAGGTGTTCCAGGCTTATCCTTTCCACGGCAGCACCCAGCCCATGGCCGACAACAACGTCGACCGCCTGCTGAACCGCACCTGGCGTCCGGCCCTGTCGGTGACCGGCGTGGACGGCATGCCGGCGCTGGAGAATGCCGGCAATGTGCTGCGGCCTTACACGGCGCTGAAGCTGTCCATGCGCCTGCCGCCGACCGTGGATGGCGAGCAAGCCAGCCAGGCCATGAAGAAAACCCTGGAGGCAGATCCGCCCTACAACGCCAAAGTCGAATTCAAGGCCGACCAGTCCGCGTCCGGCTGGAATGCGCCCGCGATCGCGCCGTGGTTGCATGCTTCGCTGGAAACCGCCTCGCAGGCCGCCTACCAGCGGGGCGTGCTGTACATGGGCGAGGGCGGCACCATTCCGTTCATGGCCATGCTGGGCGAGGCCTTTCCCGAAGCGCAGTTCATGATCACCGGCGTGCTGGGCCCCAACTCCAATGCCCATGGCCCGAATGAATTCCTGCACATTCCATTCGCCCGCAAGCTCACCAGCTGCGTGGCGCGGGTGATTGTTGATCATTACCAGCGGCGGAGTTTCAAGAATTAGACTGCGGCGCCCGACATTTGATGATGTCTTGCCGGGCCTTGCCCGGCATTCACAGGATGCTGGATCACGGCTCAAGGGCCAGCATGACGTTCACCCCGTTTGTCCGTCATTCCGGCGCAGGCCGGAATCCATCGGCCGCAACAAGATGGATCATGGACCAAGTCCGCGATGACGGACGGGAACATTCCTGAAGGAGACAACCAATGGTTCGAATACGAGTTGCGGCTTTAACACTGCTGGTTTTCACCGCCCCCATCGCGCAAGCCGAAGTGAAAGAAGCCAGCGACACCAGCTTCACGGTAAGCCACAGCGTGACCACACCGGCCAGCCCGCAGCAGGCCTGGAATACCATGACGGAGGACATCCACAAGTGGTGGAACGGCGCGCACAGCTGGAGTGGCGATGCCGACAATTTCTACGTCAGGGCTGAGCTCGGCGGTTGTTTCTGCGAGCGCTTGCCCGGTGAAAATGGCCAGCCGGACGGCGGTGTTGAGCACCTGCGCATCATCTACATCAAGCCCGGCGAGGTGATCCGCTTCGATGGTTCGCTGGGCCCCTTCATGGACATGCCGGCGCAGGGCCGCATGAGCTGGACCATCACACCCGCTTCCGAGGGAGAAGCGGGGAGTACCATCACATTCACCTACCGCGTGCACGGCTACATGGAAGGCGGCTTTGCCGGCCTGGCGCCGGTGGTGGACGGTGTGATCGGTGAACAGATCCAGCGGTTGCAGGCGCTGCTGAACCCGTAGGAGGCGCTTCAGCGCCGACAGCGTTGGGTCGCGGCTGAAGCCGCTCCTACGCAGGGTGAATGTAGGAGGCGCTTCAGCGCCGACAATGGCGAATTTGCATCGGGTGATTTTCCTATGACACAAAAAGTTGCATTGGTTACCGGCGCCAGTTCCGGCATCGGCGAAGCAGCCGTGAAAGGCCTGTTGGCCGCCGGATACGCTGTGATGGCCGCAGGGCGGAACAGGGCGCGCACCCGGCCTTTGCTGGATCTGGGAAACCCGGTGCGAACCTGGCTGGGCGACCTCAGCACAGCGGAAGCCTGCAGTGAACTGGTGACGGCCTGCATCTCGGAGTTCTCGCGGCTGGACGTGCTGGTCAACAACGCCGGAATTTTCACCGCGGCCAGTGCTGAAGAAACCACCGATGACAACTGGCTGGGCACCCTCACTACCAATCTGTCCGCTCCGTTTTACCTCAGCCGCGCGGCACTACCGCACTTGCGGGCATCGCGCGGCGTGATCCTGAACATTGCTTCCGACTGGGGCCTGGTGGGGGGCCGGCGTGCCGTGGCCTACTGCGCCAGCAAGGGCGGCATGGTGCTGATGACCAAAGCCATGGCGCTGGACCACGCGCATGAAGGCATCCGGGTCAACGCGATCTGTCCCGGCGACGTGGAAACGCCCATGCTGTATGCAGAGGGGGCCGCGCGTGGACTGAGCGCCGAACTCGCAGTCGCGGAAGCCGATGCGGGCAGCCCCACGGGACGAGTCACCACGGCTGATGAGGTTGCGGCACTGGTGGTGTTCCTGGCGTCCGATGCTGCGCGGCAGATTACTGGAGCTGCGATACCGATTGATGGCGGCAATTCAGCCTGAGCTTATGATCGTCCCATCAGTTTTTGGCAGCGATGGAATTGACTTCATCGTCAAGGTCGTCCTGCAGCACCTTTTCCAGCACCTCCAGATGTTGGCGACTGGCCTGGCCATAGGCCTTTTCATCACCCCACAGCTCAAACATTCGTGCCAGCCCTTCCTCGTCGTGTTTGCGGAACAAATCCATGACCCGGCGTGCCCGGGCTTCGGAGTTGCCCAGAAGTTTCAGGGCCTGTTCACCCATCAACAGGGCTGAGCCAAAAGTCTCGCGAATAACACCATCCGCCCTGGCCTCGATCAGCTTGTACGCATGAGAACGGTCATAAGCGCGGGCCAGGATGCGCAAGTGTGGAAAGTGGGTGCGGGCGGTTTCAACCAGGGTAACGGCTTTTTCGCGGTCGTCCAGGGTCACAATCAACAGGCGTGCCTTCTCGGCGCCGGCAGCGCGCAGCAGGTCCAGCCGGCTGGGGTCGCCATAAAACACCTTGTTGCCGAATCGCGCCGACAGCTCCACCTGCCCGGCGTCGTGGTCCAGCAGGGTGGTCTTGTAACCATCAGCCTTCAGCATGCGCGCCACAACCTGGCCAAAGCGCCCGAAGCCCGCCACGATGATGGGGCTTTCGAGGTCACGCACTTCAGAGTCTTCGGGTGGCTGGGCGAACTCGGCAAAGCGGGGCTGCACAAATCGCTCGTACACAATGATCATCAACGGCGTTACCACCATCGAGAGCGCCACCACCACGATCATCTGGTTGGCCAGGTCGCTGCTCAATACCTGTGTCTGCATGGCATAGGAAAACAGCAGGAATGCAAACTCGCTACCCTGGGCGAGTATGAAAGCGAACATCAGGTTATCGGCCAGTTTCAGGCCAAAAATGCGGCCCAGCAACAGCAACACCGGAAATTTGATGGCGATCAGCAACAGTACGAGTCCGGCGATCAGCCAGGGTGAATCCATGACCAGTGCAAAATCGATGCTGGCTCCCACCGCAATGAAGAACAGCCCCAGCAGCAGGCCCTTGAACGGTTCAATATCGGCTTCCAGTTCATGGCGGTATTCGCTGTCCGCCAGAACCACGCCCGCAATGAACGTACCCAGCGCCGGGGACAGGCCAACCGAAGTCATCAGCAGGGAGGCGCCGATCACCAGCGCCAGGGCGGTGGCGACGAACACCTCATTGCTGTTGGAATCGGCAATCCAGCGGAACAGCGGCCGGGTGAGGAACAGGCCGGCGAGTATCAACCCGGCGATCACGCCCAGCGTTGTCAGTGCCTGAACCCAGTCGGGCCCGGAGCCATCCACTGCTTCGGAGGCGCCGCCACCGCCCAGTGCCAGGAAGGGCAACAGCGCCAGCATCGGGATCACGGCCATATCCTGCGCCAGCAGTACCGAGAACCCGGCCTTGCCGGCCTGGGTTTTCAACCAACCCTTTTCGTCCAGGGTTTGCAGCACCATCGCCGTCGACGACAGTGACAATGTCATGCCCACGGCAATGGCGGCCGGCCAACTCAAGCCGAGGTACCAGGCAATTACCGCAATCACGCTGGTGGTAACCAACACCTGCGCCCCACCCATGCCGAGGATGGATACACGCATGCGCCACAGCAGCGCCGGCTTCATTTCCAGGCCGACGATGAACAGCATCATCACCACGCCAAACTCGGCGAAATGCATGACATCGTGGCCTTCTTCACCCACCAGGCCCAGCACAAAGGGGCCGATCAATACGCCGGCGAGCAGGTAACCCAGCGCCGACCCCAGGCCCAGGCGCTTGGCCAGGGGCACGGCCACCACGGCGGCGACGAGATACAAAAAGGCCTGGATGAAAAAATGACTGATGGTGTTCTCCTGTTGATCTGCGTTGTCGAAAGCCGGCCTGCAGGAGGGGCTTTAGCCCCGACGTTTATACGGGCCGGTGCTGAAGCGCCTCCAGCGAAGCCTGTCAGGGTCGGGGCTAAAGCCCCTCCTACAGTTTACCGTCCCGGAACTCGTTGAGGTTCGATTTTTATTGCGCGGGCATTGCCGCTGCTGCATTATTTTTCACGCGAGGTCGTGGGGACGGCCGGAAGGTACCCGGGCTTGCAGCCCTTGAACGGAGACAGACATGACGCTGCAGATGATCCTGGTGCTGGCCATCACCATCATTGTGTTCTTCGGTTTCGTCCGCGAACGCCAGCCACCTGATGTCACCGCGCTGCTGGGCGTGAGCCTGCTGCTGATTTTCGGCGCGCTCAGCTCCAACGAATTCCTCAGCGTGTTCGCCAACGGCGCGCCCATCACCATCGGCGCCATGTTCGTGCTCAGCAAGGCGCTGGAAAATACCGGCGTGATCGCCGGCATGGGCTCGCTGGCCAGCCGCCTGGCCGGGCAGTCCTGGCTGCGCGCCATGCTGTTCCTGTTGATTCCCGTCACTTTTCTTTCAGCCTTCGTCAACAACACCCCGGTGGTGGTGGTGCTGACACCGGTGGTGATCGCCCTGGCCCGCCAGCAGGGCCATGCCTCATCCCGGTACCTGATTCCACTCTCTTTCGCCAGCATCCTGGGCGGCACCTGCACGCTGATCGGCACCTCCACCAACCTGTTGGTCGACAGCATTGCCCAGCGTGAAGGAATGGCTGCGTTTGGCATTTTCGACATCACCGGCGTGGGTGTCCTGCTGGCCATCGCGGGATTGCTCTACATACTGTTGTTCGGCTGGTGGTTACTGCCCGACCGGCCGGAACGCGCAGTGGAGATGCCGGCAGGCACGCGACGCTTTCTGACTGAGGCGGTGATTCCCGCGGGCTCGCCGTTGATCGACAAACGCGTGCACGAAAGCAGCCTGGGGCGGCACCGGGTGCTGAAAATCTACCGCGGCGAGCATGTCATTCGCCGCAATCCTTCGGCCGCAGTGCTGCAGGCCGGTGACCGGCTGGTGATCGAAAGCGAACGCGATGAGGTGATCAGCCTGCACTCCGCCAAGGGGGTGAACCTGATCGGCGTGCAACAGAATGAAATCCAGACACTGGACCAGAAATCGGTGCAACTGGCCGAAGCCATCGTTGGCCCGGAAGCATCAGTGCTGGGGCAAACGGTGCAGGAGCTGCGTTTTGACCAGAGGTTCGGCGTCCACGTGCTGGGTATTTACCGCCACAAGAAGCGCCTCAATCGCAGCTTCGGCGAGCTGCAGCTGAAAGTGGGCGATGTGCTGCTGCTGGAAGGCGCACCGGCCGACCTGATGGCGCTGTACGACAGCCGCAGTTTTGTGAACGTGGCGATTCCACAAATCCGCCCGCTGAACCGCGACAAGGCATGGATCGCGCTGCTGGCCATTTTTGCCGTGGTGGCACTGGCGGCACTGGATGTCATGCCCATCGTCACGCTGGCCGTCATTGGCGCAACCGCGGTGGTGATCACCGGCTGCCTGACTGCGGAAGAGGCTTACGAATCCATTCACTGGCCTATCCTGCTGCTGATATTCGCGATGCTGGCCATTGGCCTGGCGCTGGAGCAGACCGGCGCGATGAGCCTGATGGTGAACGGCATGGCCGAGTGGGCCATGACGCTGGGACCAATGGGTTTGCTGGTTACGCTCTACATCGCGACTTCGCTGAGCACCGAGTTCATGAGCAATAACGCTGCCGCCATCCTGCTCACCCCCATCGCCATCGGAGCGGCCATGAGCGCGGGGCTGGATCCCAAACCCTTCGTGGTTGCCGTGATGCTGGCCGGCAGCGCCAGTTTTGCGACACCCATCGGCTACCAGACCAATACCTTTGTCTACCAGGCAGGCGGCTACCGGTTCGTGGACTTCATTCGCATCGGCCTGCCCATGAATGTGCTGGCGCTGCTGGTTTCAGTGTGGCTGATCCCGAAATTCTGGCCGCTGGTTCCGGCGGGCTGACGTCAATTGAATTCAGGTTGATATTGGTCGCAAGCATGGCTTGCTCCTACAGGGCGCAATGTTCGGATTGATGACAGATGATCTCGCTGCTGGCTGCCTCGATCTGCAGGGTAGCGTGGTTGATCTGGAATTCATGTTCCAGTCCATGCGCCGCATCGTGCAGGAAGTGGTTATCCGAAGGTAAGGGGTTCATCTCCAGGTGAGCGGTGAGCGCCGTATCCGTGGTGCTCATCGGCCAGATGTGCAGGTCGTGCACGGCCTCGACACCGGGCAGGGCTTTCAGGTAAGTGCGCACCGCTTCCGGGTCGACTTCCTTTGGTACCGCGTCCACCGCCAGGTTGAGCGAATCGCGCAGCAGGCCCCAGGTGGACAGCAGGATCACCAGGGCAATCACCAGGCTGATGATGGGGTCTATCCATGCCCAGCCGTAAAGCCAGATCAGCGCGCCGGATATCACCACGCCCAGCGAAACGGCTGCATCTGCCGCCATATGCAGATAGGCGCCACGGATATTCAGGTCGCTGTCCTTGCCTTTGAAGAAAAACAACGCAGTGACGGTATTGATCACCACACCCACGGCCGCCACCAGCATGATGGTCACACCCGCCGGCTGCGCGGGTTCCATTAACCGGTTGACGGCCTCCCAGCCAATTGCACCCACGGCACCCATCAGCAACAAGCCGCTGAACAGCGAAGCCAGGATGGTTGCGCGGGAATAGCCGTAGGTGCGGCGTAGCGAGGGTTTGCGTTTCGCCAGCGTGGCCGCACCCCAGGCCAGAAGCAGGCCGATCACATCGCTGAGGTTGTGGCTGGCGTCGGTCAGCAGGGCCAGCGAGTCCGACAATATTCCGAAAACCGCCTCAATGGCGACAAACGCCACATTCAGGCTCACACCCACCGCAAACGCCCGGTTGTAATCGGGTGGCGCGTGATGGTGGTGATGGTCGCTGTGTCGGTTCATGCCGCCGGTATCATGCTTCAAGTGGCGGTGAACCCGTGGTACAGCGTCCAGGCGCCAATCAACATAAAGCCGGCGCCCGCTATCAATGCCATGTATTTGACGTTGATGAATTGTGACAGCGCGCTTCCGGCCAGCACGCCGATTGCGCTGGCCACCACCAGGGCTGAAGCCGATCCGGCAAATACCACCCATTTGCTCACGTCCTTGTCAGCGGCAAACAGCAGGGTAACGAGCTGGGTTTTATCCGCCAGTTCGGCAACAAAGATACTGGCAAATACGGTGGCGAACAGTTTCCATTCCATGATCGGGTTCCAGGTTGGTGGCAAGCGCAGATTCTAAACGTTTCATCCATTGGATGAAGAGTGAAATTTCCAGGGGATGATCCGTATCACGCCTGGCCACCAGGTCAATCAGTGACCCTCAGGACGAAGCCTGGCAACTTTGTGGAAGCAAAATTTGCCACACCTGTTTGCAAGTCTCTTTCCATCCGGTTTACAGAAGTTACTGATTGGCATAGAGTTGCCGATACGAGACCGATTCCTCAACTTCAGGCCTGTGTTTCCAGCCTGTCGTGTAACGGGCAAAGGGGGCAGTTCTGGTGTCCGTATACCACGCGCAGTCACGGGATTCCGATGGCCATATCCAGAGAATCAACCGCACCCCGAAGCCGCACCGGCTGGGTTCCCGTCGCGGGCTATATCATATTCGGCGTATCGTGGATCCTGCTCGGCAACGAGCTGGTGACTTCGATTGCGTCGCTCGTTCCGCTGTCTGACCGCGAGATCGAGGTCGGCAAGGGCCTGGCATTCGTCCTGATCAGCGCTGTCCTGATCGGCCTCCTCCAGATCATGGAGGACCGGCACCGGCGGCAAATCGAAGCCAGCGCGCAATCGGAACGAATCTTTTCCGACGCCATGCTGGAGAGCATGCCCGGGATCGTCTATTCCTACAATGAGTCCGGGGAATTCCTGCGCTGGAACCGGAATTTCGAAATCGTAACCGGTTACACCGCGGCTGAAATCACCGGCATGTCCCCGCTGGATTTTTTCCATGCGAATGACCGGCATTTGATCGCGAACCGGATCGCCGAAGTGTTTGAACGTGGTGGTTCATACGTGGAAGCCCCGTTTGTGTCCAAGGATGGCACCGCCACGCCCTACTTCCTGACCGGCAAGCGCATGGAGCTGGATGGAGCGCCCTGCCTTGTCGGCATGGGAATCGACATCAGCGAACGACGCAAGGCGGAAGAGGTTCAGCTGCAACTTGCAGCCATCGTAAACTCGACTTTCGATGCCATCATCGGCCAGTCATTGGACGGTACGATCACCAGCTGGAATGTAGGCGCCATCGACATCTTCGGTTACCAGCCATCCGAGGTCGTTGGCAAGAAGGCGTCCCTGCTCTGCCCCCCCGACCGGCTTGCCGAATTGTCCGATGCCATGGAGCGCATCAAGCACGGCCATCACATCGAAAGCATCGAAACCCGGCGTTTGCGCAAGGATGGAAGCCAGGTTGACGTGTTCATCACCTACTCGCCGATCCTGGACCCCTCCGGCAAAATCATCGGCATCTCGAAAATCGCCAGGGACATCACCGAGCGCAAGCGTGCGGAGGCGGCCCTGCAGGAGCTGAATGAGACGCTGGAGCGCAAGGTTGAACAGCGCACGGCTGAGCTCACGGCAGCTTTGCTGAAAGCCGAATCTGCCGACCGTCTCAAATCCGCCTTTCTCGCCACCATGTCCCACGAGCTGCGCACGCCGCTCAATTCGATCATCGGCTTCACCGGAATCGTGTTGCAGGGCCTGGCCGGTCCATTGAACCCCGAGCAGGGCAAGCAGTTGGGCATGGTGCGCAACAGCGCGAATCACCTGCTGGAATTGATCAATGACGTGCTCGATCTTTCCAAGATCGAGGCAGATCAACTGGAAGTGCAATCGGAGCCGTTCGATCTGCGGGCCTCGATCGAGAAAGTTGCCGGGTTGATCGAACCGATGGCGGATGCCAAGCAGATTGATTTTTCCCGGGATATCGCCCCCGGCGTTGGCCAGATGGTGGGAGACCGCCGTCGCGTCGAGCAGATTCTGCTGAATGTGCTCAACAATGCCATCAAGTTCACCGATCAGGGAAGCGTTGCCTTGCGGGCGGACCGGGTGGAAGCATACCGCCCGGCTGGCAGCAGCCGGCCCGTACAGGCCGTGCAGATCCGCGTGAAAGACACCGGAATCGGCATCCGGCCCAAAGACCTGCAGCAGCTTTTCCTGCCCTTCCGCCAGGTTGACACGGGTCTCGCGCGCCAGCACGAGGGCACCGGACTGGGGCTGGTAATCTGCCGCCGCCTCGCGGCCCTGATGGGGGGTGAAATCACGGTGGAAAGCGAATGGTCGAAAGGTTCAGAATTCATCGTGACCCTGCCAACGGAGAAATGCAGTTGAACCGCAAGCAAAACATACTGCTGATCGAGGATAACCTGCAGAATCGCTACCTGGCGACCTTCCTGCTCGAAAAGCACGGCCACACGGTCACATCAGCCGTGGATGGCCCGAGCGGGGTCGACATGGCGCTGGCTCTCCGGCCGGATGTCATTCTGCTCGACATCCAGTTGCCCGGCATGGATGGTTACGCGGTGGCACGCGCACTGCGCAAAATGGATGAATTGAGGGAAACCCCTGTCATTGCCGTGACGTCCTACGCCATGGCGGGTGATCGCGAGAAGTCTCTGGACGCCGGATGCAACGGCTATATCGAGAAGCCCATCAATCCGGATACTTTCATCGCTGAAATCGAACGTATCATCAACTTGCAAGGGAATGCCGAGTAAAGCATGAAGCACATTCTGATCGTCGATGACAGGGAAGATAACCTGTATCTGCTCAAGGTTCTGCTCGAAGGCAACGGGTATACCACCGATATCGCACGCAACGGTGCAGAGGCGCTGGAGGCCGCGAACAGGCGGCAACCGGCCGTGGTGGTCTCCGACCTGTTGATGCCGGTAATGGACGGATACACGCTGCTGCGTCACTGGCGCAGCGACGAACGGCTGAGGGGCGTGCCATTTATCGTTTACACGGCCACCTACACCGAACCCCAGGATGAAGAACTGGCGGTCAACCTGGGTGCCGACGCGTTCATCAGGAAGCCCTCGGACCCGATGGAATTTCTGGCGCAGCTGAAATCCGTCGAGAGCAAACCCCGCGCAGCGGCTCCGCCATTGGAAGATGCACAGCAGAAGGCCGGATCGGACCTGCTCGAACTTTACAGCCAGACACTGGTGCGCAAGCTGGAACAGCGTTCCACCCAACTCGAGCAACGCGATGCGGAGTTCCGGATACTGACGGAAGTGGTGCCGCAGATCATCTGGATCTGCCAGCGAGACGGCCGTGTCACCTACCTGAATCCGCAATGGACGGCATATACCGGGCTGGGTGCCGATGAAAGCAGCGGTTACGCCTGGTTCGAAGCATTTCATCCGGATGACCGGCAAAAAGTTGAGCAGGCCTGGCTGCAGGCCTCTGACTCGGCAAGTCCTTATGAAATGGAATCCCGCATCAGGCGTTCGGATGGCGCCTATCGCTGGTGGCTGGTCCGCGGCGCGCCATTCAGGGATGCCGACCAAAAGGTGGTCAAGTGGTTCGGAACCTGTACTGACGTCCACGACATCAAGGAAGCCGAGGTTCGAATCCGCGAACAGGCCGCGCTGCTGGATAAGGCGACCGATGCCATTTTTGTTTGTGACCTGGCGCAAAGCGTCACTTACTGGAACCATGGAGCGGAGGACGTGTTCGGGTGGAGCAGCGCCGAGGTGCTGGGCCGGAACCTGTCCGAATTCCTGTTCAGGGAACCGGCCGAATACCATGAAGCCATTCAACGCACCCGGTCGAATGGCGAATGGGTGGGAGAAATCGCGCAGGTGACGAAAGACGGCAAGTCGCTCGTCATCGACGCCCGCTGGAGCCTGGTACGCGATGCCGACGGCAACCCCCAGTGCATTCTGGCCATCAATACGGACATCACCGAGAAAAAGGCGCTCCAGGCACAGTTTCTCCGCTCGCAACGCATGGAGAGTGTGGGCCGTCTCACAGGCGGCATCGCGCATGATTTCAACAACCTGCTCACGGTAGTGCTCAGCAGCGCCGAGCTGATCATCGCAAGGGCAGGCAATGATCCCCAGTTGAAGCCACTCGCTGAAGCGGCGTTGCAGGCGGCCGAGCGTGGCGCGGACCTCACCCACAGGCTGCTGGCCTTTTCCAGGCGGCAGCCGCTTGACCCAACACCAACGGAACTGGTTTCTCTTTTTCGTGGGCTCGATGTACTGCTGAACCGGACGCTGGCCGAGGATATACAGCTCGAATTCCGCGCCGAAGAAGGGTTATGGCCTGCGTTGGTCGATGCCTCCCAACTCGAGAATGTGATCCTGAACCTGGTCATCAACGCACGCGACGCCATGCCCGATGGCGGCACCATTACGATCGAACTCAGCAATGTCACCATATCCGGCGAACAAGCGGACGAACACGAAGTCGCGGAAGGCGATTACGTCAGGATCCAGGTCTCCGACACAGGCTTCGGCATGGACCCGGACACAATGACCAAGGCTTTCGAGCCTTTTTTCACCACCAAGCCGCCCGGGCAAGGTTCCGGACTGGGCCTAAGCATGGTGCACGGGTTTGTGAAACAGTCCAGGGGCGGAATCCACATCGATTCAGCCCCCGGCAACGGGACCCGCATTACGATGTTGCTCCCCAGGGCCAGGTGAGATTCAGCGGCAAACTGAGGTTGCTTCGGAATATGCCGTCTAGGATACTTACATCCTTCAACCCTGATCAAAAGTAGATTTCATGAGCGATATCAAAAAAATCTGGTTCAACGGCGAGATGCGCGATGCGGCGGATTGCCAGGTTCACGTACTCAGCCACGCGCTGCATTATGGCAGTTCCGTCTTCGAAGGTGTCCGCGCCTACGATACCCCGCAAGGCACCGCCATTTTCCGCCTTGAAGACCATACCCGCCGGTTGCGTTATTCCGCCAATGTCTACCGCATCCCCCTGACGTACTCCGACGAGGAAATCAACCAGGCCTGCTGCGATACCGTCAAGGCCAACGGCCTGAAAAGCGCTTACCTGCGCCCGCTGGTCATGCGCGGCAATTGCGGCCTGGGGGTGCTACCCAAGGACATGACCAAGGTGGACGTGATCATCATTGCCACCCAGTGGGGCGCCTATCTCGGCGAGGAAGGCCTGCGCAACGGCATTCGCGCCTGCGTCACCTCCTGGAACCGGCTGGCGCCGAACACCATTCCTCCCGGCGTGAAAGCCGGCGGCAACTACCTGTCCAGCCAGTTGATCGGCCTCGAAGCGCGCGACCGCGGTTTTGAGGAAGGCATCGCCCTGGGCAACGACGGCCTGTTGAGCGAAGGCGCCGGCGAGAATATTTTCGTGGTGCAGCAGGGCCGGATACTCACTCCTCCCGGGTCGGCTTCCATTCTCAGCGGCATCACCCGCAACACGGTGATCACCCTGGCCGCGCAGCTGGGTTACCAGGTGCAGGAGCAGACCATCGCCCGTGAGCAGCTTTATGCGGCCGATGAAGTGTTCATGACCGGTACAGCGGCTGAAGTTACTCCAGTACGCCAGATCGACCATATGACCATCGGTGCAGGTGGGTGTGGCCCCATCACGCGCAAAATCCAGGACGCGTTCTTCGGCCTCTTCAACGGCCAGACCGCCGACCAGTGGAACTGGTTGAGGCATATCTGACTTTGTCCGGACGTTTGGCCATGTCTCGGGGAACCCGGAGGTTGGCATTGACCGCCGGCTTGTTCGCCGGGCTGCTGGTCGCCACGGGCAGCTTCGGCAATGTTCCGGAAACACGTACGCTGAAGTTCTACCACACACATACGGGCCGGAGCATTGAAGCCAGCTATTTCCGGAACGGCAACTATGACGCGGAAGCGTTGACGGACCTGAAAGCGTTTCTCGCCGACTGGCGGACTGCGGAGCAACAGGATATCGACCCGGCATTGTTCGATATCCTGTGGCAGATCCAGCAGATGACCGGCAATGATGATACGTTTGAAGTGATTTCCGCCTACCGTTCGCCACAAACCAATGAAATGCTGAGAAGCTCCACCAGCGGCGTGGCGCAATCCAGCCAGCACATCGACGGCAACGCCATCGACGTACGGCTGCGCGGCCTGGATACGGCTTTGTTGCGAGACACCGCCCGTTCGCTGAAACTGGGCGGAGTGGGTTACTACGCCGAGTCGGATTTCGTGCACATCGACACAGGACGTCCGCGCTACTGGTAACCCATCCTGGCCCCTGGCAAATCATGACCGGCCTGTGCATGGCATAAGAACACTTCTGCTCCCGTTGCTGCTGAATGCTACGGCACTGGCGGGGTGTGCCCAGGTCCATTTTCAGGAACAGTCACCCGGGCCGGACGCGGCGGCTGCCGGATTCCAACCGGCTTCCAGCCAGCAGCTCGAAGACATACTGCGCGCCTCACCCGCGGCCATCCTGCATGAGCCCCTGCACATGCAGGATGCGCTGCTGGCAATCTACCAGAAGCATCAGTTCCGCCCATTGTGGGCCAGTGACCGCCAGGTCAAACAAGCGGTTGCAGCGCTCGGCGGGGCGATCGAATATGGTTTGCAGCCTCGGGATTACCACCTGCCGGCTATCACCGGGCTGCTCGGCAAAACGGCGGATCCGGCGGCAGCGGCGGCGCTGGATGTGCTGCTGAGTGACGGCATCCTGCTGTACATTCACCACCGCCGGGAAGGCAAGGTGCATCCGGGCGATCTGTACCCGGAATTCAACTTCGAACGCGATCACTCTGCTGACCTGCCACCGGACGAACTGCTGCGGCAGGCCATTGCGGCGGATGACCTGGCCGGGTTCATCGATGCCCAGGCACCCACGGCGCACTACTACGAGGTGCTGCGCCGGCAGCTGGACGTTTACCGTGCATTCGCAGCCCATGGCGGTTGGCCACATGTTCCGGTTGGACCAACGCTGCGGAGGAATGATCGTGACCCGCGCGTGATTGCGATACGCAAACGCCTGCAGATGACCGGTGAACTGCAATCCTCCCTCGACTCTACCCAGGACTCATTTACCGAAGAACTGGAGCATGCGGTGATGCGATTCCAGTCCCGGCACGGGCTGGTGGCGGACGGCCTGGTGGGCAAACAAACCCTGGCGGCAATGAATGTGGACGCGGCAACCCGGGTAAACCAGTTGCGCCTGTCGCTCGAGCGCTTGCGCTGGCTGGATCACAATGCCGACAACGAATTCATCGCCGTCAACATCGCCGGCTTCCGGCTGGCCTATGTGAAAGGCCAGGAGATCGAATGGACCACGAAGGTGATCGTGGGCACACCCTATCGCCGCACACCCGTTTTCCGCAGCCTGATGACTTACGTGGAGTTCAACCCGGACTGGACGATTCCGCCGACCATTCTGCGCGAAGACACACTTCCAGCCATTCGCAAGAATCCCGATTACCTGGCGGAGCGGAATATCTCGGTCGTCGACCGCCGTGGCAAGCGCGTCGATCCTTCAACGGTTGACTGGCAACACACCGGCAAGACATTTTCGTTCACCCTGCGGCAGGAACCCGGCCCCAACAATGCGCTTGGGCGGGTGAAATTCATTTTTCCAAACCCCTATTCGGTTTACATGCATGACACACCGAACCAGGCGCTGTTCGAGCAATCAGCGCGAAGTTTCAGTTCAGGCTGCATACGGGTGCAGAATCCGTTCCGGCTGGTGGAACTGGTGCTGCAGAAGCGGCAGAATTTCACTGTGGCCGAACTCGAGGAAATACTTCGTCGTGGCCAGACCCGGCGGGTGATTCTGGAGAAGCCCCTGCCGGTGATGATTCTCTATCTTACCGCCGCCCTGGATGAAACCGGCCAGGCCCAGTTCTATCCGGATGTTTACCAGCGCGACCCGGCCGTACTGGAATTACTCGACGCGCCGGTGACTTTGCCAATGACTTCGCCATGAAGTCGCTGGCGCAGTAGGGAGGAACCATAGAAACGTATTGGCAGGAAAGTGCCATCGGCCGAATCCGGACAGTGAATCACATGGCCTCATCCGGCTGGGCCGGCTTCCGGCGATTGACTGCGCTGCTGGCCTGTTATTTTCTGCTGTCGCCCGGCGCATCAGCCGGTGAAGTCTGGCTGGACGTCGATACCTCGACGCTGTCGCTTCACGTCATGGATGGCCAGACGGTTTCCCACACATTTGAAGGCATAGCCATCGGCCGCAACGGCGTGAGCCGCGCCAGGCGGCTTGGCGACCAGACAACACCACTGGGCAGCTATCGTATCCGCCGCATCAACACCGACAGCGGCTATCACCTGTATTTCGGCTTTGATTATCCCACCATGGACCAGGCAACTGCGGCTTTGAAGGCCAGGGCCATCTCGTCGGAGCAATGGCAGGCCATCAACCTGGCCCATCTTCGAGGGCGCGAGCCGCCGGCCGACACACCGTTGGGCGGTTACATCGGAATTCACGGTATCGGCTCCGGCGACCCTAACATCCACGAGGATTTCAATTGGACGGAGGGATGCATTGCGCTCACCAATGAGCAGGTCGACGAACTGGCCCGCTGGATCAAGCCGGGAACGCGGGTAGAAGTGCGCTGAACGCTCAATAGGAACGCCGAATAGTTGACCTGACGCATCAACTTTGCGGAATTTACGTGGTAACCTGAAAGGATGCGGTCATTTACGCTGAGTGATGGCAACCCGGTTACTGACCGCACATTCCGGTTGCCTTTGCCAATCAGGAGCCCAACATGATACAAGTTCGTAACGGATCGTTGATCTTGCTCGTTTTTTCAGCTGTTTTGATGCTGAGCGGATGCGCAACCACCGCGGAAGTTGAAAAACTCCGTTCTGAAGTCCAGAGCGCAACGGCCAGCGCCAATGCCGCCAGTGCCAAGGCCGACTCCGCCATGCAGGAAGCCACCGCGGCGCGCCAGGCTGCCGAGCGGGCTGAAAAAGCGGCCATGGACGCCAAAGCGGCAGCGGAGGCCACCGACGCCAAGATTGACAACATGTTCAAGAAATCCATGCAGAAAGGATGATCCGCTTGCCTGGAACAGGTTAGCTGACACCTTCCGGGAAGCAGGGCTGCAACCAGCCCTGCTTCCTATTCCCCTCGAATGGCCCGGCCAACCGGCACGGGTATCCCGTTCATCTGCTCAAACGCATGCTGGAACTCCCGGCCCACCAGGGTGAAAGGACGCTCCTCGGCAACCTTCTGCAACTCGAGCAGCGCTTCATCCTTCAAGGTTTCCACTGAACGATAGTTTTCTTCCAGTGGCGGATGTACTTCCATGAACAGGATGTCACCATCCCAGCCCAGTTTTATTTCCTGGCTGACGATTTGTACCAGGGTACCGACCTCAACCATTCCAAAAAGGAACTCGATATCTTCGGGATACATGCGAACACAGCCATGTGTCACGCGCATTCCTACTCCGCTCGGACGGTTGGTGCCATGAATGCGGTAACCCGGAAGCCCCAGGTGAAGGGCATAGGCGCCCATCGGATTGTCCGGTCCCGGCGGCACTACCGCCGGATACTCGCGGCCCTCCAGCGCGGCCTCCCGCCGGATGGACTCGGGGGGAATCCATGAAGGATCCTTCACTTTCCGGGTCACCCGCGTCTCACCCAGTGGAGTTTGCCAGTCCATCCGCCCGATGCTGACCGGAAACGTGAGCATCTCGCAATTGTCTTCGGCGCTGCACGGCTTGGGAAAATAATAAATCCGCATCTCCGGAACATTCAGTACGATGCCTTCGCGTTTGGCCAATGGCAGAACGTGGCGCCTGGGCAACAGCACTTCGGTACCATCTTTCACCAGCCAGAATTCCACCGCCGGGTTGGCCAGGCGGATTTCCTCGTGGCCGATGTTGTACTGCCGGGCCACGTCTACCAGGGTTTCCTGCCCGAAGGTTCGAATGGTCTCGACACGGCCCACCAGGCCGGGGTTTCCGGGCGGAAGCACATAAGCCTGGGCGAGTACCGCTTCCGAGCAAACGATGCCCAGAAGGAATATGAGCCTGGTTGCAGGTGCCGTGATGGTCATGTGCGAATTGTACAGGCGCAGAAGGCGGCGTTGCTGGCGACATGTCTGGGTTGGGGCAGTTGGTCGCCAGCGATGCCCGATGCCGGATGTTGATGTGACAAATATTGTCATGCCGCTGACAGACTCCGACAACGGAACCGTACTTACGCCAGCGATCTGGAGCCGAAAAAAGTTTTTTTCTTTTTATTTACAATACGTTATCCATATTTCTCAATTTTGGCCCGCTTCTTGCTTTAATACTTGCGAACTAACTGACTGGTAGCAGTTAGTGGGACGAGACGGATCCTCGCCCCTCTTTGCCCAAACGAGGGTCCGTCTCTTCCCAACCTGGATCGGAAATCCGGGGAATGAAGACCAAAAAAGATTTTTTGTCATGGATGACAATGCAGGTAAGGCCAGAAAAAGCCGGTCATCCATGTACTGGACAGAAATTCGCCACCTGCAAACTGACAAAAGATCAGTTGTACTGCCTCTGGCAGAGATAGAGAAAGTACAGGTTATTAGCTTGTTCATGTTGCTAAAGAATGCATGGGGGACAGGCAAGAAAGGAGAAGGCCTGGGGGGAACTTGGCCGGATCCAAAAATAGATGGACTCTGTGTCTCAGTGATTCAGGACATCATCACTCGAAACTGACCCGGCGACCCGCCGGGTTTTTTTTGCCTGTTGAAAATGCCGGGAATGCGAAACCCGTGGGAATCTGCTTCAGGGTGACACAGGGAATACGTGGCCATCCACAGGGCCAGGACCAGGTGTGCCGGCGGATGCCGGCCCGACTATTCAGACGAAAATTCAGACGAAAATTCAGACGAAAATTCAGGCGAATACTCAGCCGAATATTCAGGCGAAACCAAATCCACGGTCCGGCCACGCGGAGCGCGCAAATAAAAATCCCCGGGAAGCTTTGGGCTTACCGGGGACCTTTCTGTCTTTTTTGCCTGCTTTTACTCAGGTTCAGACGGGACTTACGTGTTCCGCCTGTGGGCCTTTCTGCCCTTCACCAATGGTAAATTTGACCTGCTGCCCTTCTTTGAGGGTTTTGCGGCCTTCCATTTCAATTGCGCGGTAATGAACGAATACGTCACGGTCGCCTTCGCGGGCGATGAAACCATAACCTTTCTCGTCGTTGAACCACTTAACAGTGCCGATGACTTGTTCTGACATTTCTGGAACTCACTTCTTAGATCTGAAATTACACTCCGGGATCTCACCCAGACGAGTGACCTGCTGATTAGTACGAAACGGTAATTGGATCGGAAACGAATCGGTGAACAAACCGTTGTTTTGCCCTCACTCAATACAACACGCCACGCTATGCAGCAATCGCATCATACACTTACAGCCTGCTTATGCCAACAAATCAATCAGTTGACGCCGGCCGGGAGCGTGGATTCGCGCCAGTTGCTCAATCGCATAAAATGTTGCCGCGTTCGACGATCAGGTCATCATCAAGGAAAATCCTGGGTTGTAGTACGGTCCAGTCCCAATGCACCGTTGACTTGCTCAGCGTTTCCAGGGGTATGCTGGGGTCGAGTGCGTTCACGAAACTGAAATCGCCCATGCCGCAGGTAATGGACCCATACACCCGCTCCCATTCCTGGCTCTGGGTCAACATCGCGTTCGGATTGTTGCCGATGTTGAGATGCACCGGGCCGTTGTAGGCACCCTCGTCACCCAGCTTCGCCAGCCAGGCTTCCAACCGCGGGGCCAGCACATCGTTTCCGCCGATGGCTACAAGCCGTCCATCCTTGAAGGTCAGTCTCACCGGCGAATCGGGCTTCTCATGATAGATCGGGTGGTAAAGCAGGGTGCCGTCCACCCAGATGGAGCCATTGCCCCGACCCTTCGGCACCGCAATGCCCGGTTGGGCGGGTGGAAGGAAATCCCAGGTGGACTTCCAGTCCTGTTCATCCGGGTCCCAGAGGAAGCCGCAGCCTGCGATGCCCTCCACGCCAGTCAGGTCGATCTCCAGCACATCATCGCCAGTCATTACCGTGCAGACCGAAGCGTCGGTAAACCTTCGGGCGATGCGCTTGGCATGCCGGCGTATCGCGTGGATGTCGGTGTGAAGCATGGTGCGGATCAGCACATCGTCCATGAACGGGCCGCCAATACCGTCGCCCGGGCACAGCACCCTGGCGCCATTGTGAATGGCCTTGATGATGAAGTCGGCGTAACCCACCGCCATGTCGATGATGAGATCGGCCTCCATGGCTGCTGCGGCCAGCATGGCAGGCCACTTTGAGCCGGGTTGGTAAGTGGCGCCCCCGGTGGGAATCCGGCATTCCATGGTCACGGCTTCCGCCCCCATGGCCAGGGCCATACCCTGGAAGGTGGCGACCACGTAGTGCGGAGTGCGGGCATCACTGATGATCAGTACGTTCTGGCCGGCCTGCAGATTGCAGTTCTGTTCATAAATCAGCTTGACCACGGCAATCAGGTCAGGCTTGAGCCGGGAGGAAACATCGGGTGAAATCATGCTCATGTGGGTTCCAGGAAGTGGGGAAGCGGTTTGAATTGTCGGTGAATTCGGCCCGGAGAAACATACTGATTAACAAAAGCCGACATTCATCCGGAATGAACAGCTTGCCTGTCCTGTTGGCTTGCCGCCCTGTCCGAGGTGAACGAGGCATTCCGACACCGATGGGGTGGTGTCGGGCGCGGCTGGCCAGTTCTGTATAATTGGCGACTGCAGTGGCTGCAGGATTTGATAAACACGTGTCGGGGAGCAGGCTGAAACCGTGAGTTTGTTGGGATCTGTCCAGGACGCGGATATCAAGTTGCTGCGCATGTTCTATGTGATCGCCAAGTGCGGCGGTTTTTCCGCAGCGCAGGCCCAGCTGAACATGAGCCAATCCGCGATCAGCACACAGATGGCAACGCTGGAAGCCCGCCTGGACTGCCGCCTGTGCGAGCGCGGTCGCGGTGTATTCAAGCTGACCAACCATGGCAAGGCAGTACTGCGGGCCTCCGAAAAGCTGTTCGGCGCGCTGGAGGATTTTCGCGCCGATGTCGCGGAATCGCAGGGCCGCCTGACGGGCGAGTTGAGACTGGGCCTGATTGATAACAGCGTCACCCATTCGAATTCCCTGATCCGGGACACCATCTCACGTTTCGTGGCGGTAGCGACAGAGGCGAGGATCAGTATTTACGTCGGTGGCGCCGTGGAACTGGAGCAACAGATTCTCGACGACCGGCTGCATCTCGCCATCGGCCTGTTTCATCACAGGATAGAAAGCATCGATTACATGCAGCTGATGGAGGAAGAGCACGTGCTGTATTGCGCCAACACCCATCCCTTCTTCGGCATGGATGACAGCGAGCTGGATGCCAATGCCTTAAGATCAACCCGCTACGTCAGCTGGGGTTATGGCGAAGGGCTGCATGAGTGGCAACCACCCTTCACCTTCAACGACGTGGCTTCATCACCTTACATCGAGGGCGTTGCCTACCTCATCCTGTCGGGTGGATACGTGGGGTATTTGCCCACGCACTACGCGCAGAACTGGGTTCGCGATGGATTGATGCGGCCGATCCTGGAGGAAAAAACCCACCGCTCCACTCCGATGAGCCTGATCAAGCGGAAGTCCGCACGCGCTTCACGCCTGATGCGCGCCTTTCTGGAGGAACTGAATGCAGTCGCCGCAAAGCAGGGGCTCTCATTGCCCAGGTCCGAGAGCTGAAGGCGTTCAGGAAGACCCGCTCAGACTTCAATTCCCGCTGATTGCAGGGCCTGCTGCAAGGGCCGAAGCTGCTGCTCGAAGCAGCGCCATTTTCCCACGGATGAAGAGTATACGGGCCGGCGGACCTGCGCCGCGCTTCCGGTGGTGGAAGCCTGGCTGTTCTGGTGAAAACGGATGCAGGATTCTTCCCACGGCAACTCCAGGAACGCGAGCAGCTTTCGCGCTTCAGTCTCCAGGTTTTCCACCAGCTGTTCGTACTCGATCTCATGCATCTGCCCCGGCGGCAGGATTTCCCGCCAGTGCTGCATCAGGCGATGGTATTCGATGTAATACCCAGCCAGTTCCGGCAGTGTGTAGGAAAAGGGATAGCCGTTCTTGAACAGGTATTTGTACATCGCGTAGCAGGCATCCATCGGGTGGCGCACCACATGCACGATTTTTGCGTTGGGCAGGGCGGCGGCGATGGTGCCGGTATTCAGGCAGTTCAATGGCAGCTTGTCGACGAACCTGGGACTGCCGTCCCTGGCCGGGGCTACCGCACGAAGATAGTTTTCACCCAGGGCTTTCATCGGCAGTGCCAGGGTCCGTTCAGCCAGGCCCAGGCGGTCCAGCGACTGGCCACCCGATTGCTGCCGCACCAGCGCCATCATTTCCAGCGAGAACGTACTCAGCTCTCCCATCCCCTGGACTGCGCTGTGGGAAGTGATGATACGCTCAACCAGTGTTGAGCCGGTCCGTGGCATGCCAAGCACGAAAACAGGCTCCTTGCTCGAGTGCCCTGTCCCGCGGATCCTGCGGAATGCTTCCTTTGAGTAGGCGGATTTAAGGCTGGCAAATATTTGCAGGTCATCAGCATGGTTGTAGCGGATATGTTCCCGCTTGATGGTGGCCCCCTGCTGCAGGGCGGCAAACGACAGCCCGTACTCACTCAGGTCTTCATATTCCTTGGCCAGGGCATAGGCCACGTGCACGCGGCCACGCCAGCTTCGAATGCCTTGTGCCTGCAAGTTCAGCAACTCCTCGACGTGATTCCGGCTGGCGGTCTGTGTTCGCAGCGAGGATCGCAGGCCAAGGATTTCGTAATCATTCGGGTCCAGTTGCAGGGTGCGGTCGCATGCAGCTTCCGCCTCTTCCAACCGCCCCAGGAAGCGGTACACCGATGCCAGGCCCCGGTGGGCTTCCGGGTGGTCTGGAACTGCAGCGGCTGCCTTGAGATAAACCTGCAATGCCTTGTCGTGTTCGCCGCAACGAACCAGCACACTGCCAAGGACCAGCAGGTGATCCGCCCGGGTGATGTCGAAGCCGAGGCTGCGCAAGGCCGACTGGCGGGCTTCATCGACCTTGCCGGCCAGGATCTGGCACCGGGCGCGCTGGATGTGACGGTCGGGCAGGTGGCTTTCCAGTTCAGCAGCCTTGTCCACCGCCAGCAAGGCATCCTGCAGCCGCCCCTGGCGGATGGCGATTTCGCCGTCCAGCGCCCAGACATCACCCACATTGGCATGGGAGGCCTTCAGCGGCGCCAGCGTGGTTGCTGCCTGCGCCAGCTGATCCGACTGCAGCAGGTGGCTCACACGTTTCAACAGCGGTGCAAGTTCCGATTCCATGATGAGATAGTAGTGCCGCGAGGCCCGGCGCGTAAATCAGCGAATCATGGGAAACAGCTGCGCCCTGGCCAGGCGGTCACCCCAGCATCACATTGGGCCAGTTGGCGGCTGGGTGCACGCGGCAGCTGCCTGACGGCTGCGCGCGCCCGGCCGGACTCACTCAAAACGCCAGTTCAGGCGCACGCCGAACGTGCGAGGACGGATGACGCCCCAGCCCTGGTCACGCTCGCCGTAAAAGCTTGCCGTGCTTGCGGACGAAGTGCCGCGCTCATTGCTCAGGTTGCTGCCGAACAGGGAAATGCTGTAGTCATCCCTTACCCAGGTAACCGCCGCATTGAACAAGGTGAATGAATCAAACTCCGTGAAGCTCATGGCCGGAACCTGCGGCAGGTCCCTGAAGTTGCTCAGGACTTCGCTGCGATATGAAGAATCCGCATGCAGGATGAGCTCCGAAGCACTGAGAGGAATCGAGTAGTTCGCCGCAACAAACCATTCGTGCTCCGCTCCGCCGGGCAGCCGGTTACCTTTGGGGATCTCCGAGGTGGGATCACCCTCGACGAACAGGAAGGATTCAGCCACCTCGGCATCCACATAGGTATAGCCCAGGCTGAAGTCGAACTGGTCCGTCACCCGGCCCTGCAATTCGAACTCGATACCCTTGGATTCGGCGGCCGGCACGTTGTCCACGTAGTTGATGCCGAACGGTGAAACCAGTGAAGCCTGGAAATCCTTCCAGTCCTCATAGAATCCGGTCAGTGTGTAACTGAACCGTGAATCCAGCACGCCTTTGATGCCGGCCTCGTAGTTTTTCACCACGTCCGGATCGAACTTCAGGAACGGCCGGTTATCGTTGCCGAAGGGGTCGGTTTCAGGCAACTGGTTCGCGCCGCCCGCCCTGAAGCCTTCGGCGTAGGTTGCGAACAGCATGGCATTGTCGGAAATATCGTAGGAGGTATTGAGTTTGATGACGTGGTCATCGGCCTCGTAATTGGTGGGGTTGATCCCGCCAAGCAGGAAATCATCCGTCGCGGTGCCGTAATAGTAATACTCGAGCGTACGGGAGGCATACGGAAGGGGAATACCCGCGGAGCCGCTCAGTTCCTGGCTGAACACCCTCAGGCCACCGGTGAGTTGCCATTTTTCGGTGACATGCCAGGTCAGTTCACCGAAGCCCGCAAGGTCGGTGAACGTCTGGTTGGCGCCACCACGGGCGAGCACATCGGTGAAATCCACCGGCTCCGGCGTGCCGAAATAGGCATTGGTGTAATCACTGGCGCCGGAAGCTATCTGCAGCATGGTGAAATCCAGCTCTTTGCGCAGGTAGAACAGGCCGGCAACCCACTCGATGGGCCCGTCATCCTGTGACGTGAGGCGCAACTCCTGCGTAAAGGTTTTCACATCCTGGTCGCGCTGCAACGGCGCATAAAGCCGTGGATTGCCGAAGTAGTACTGTGGCAGGTTGGTGCGCAAAAAGCCGGAAGAATCTGAAACACTGCTTATATCAATATTTGAATAGGCCGATGAGGATGTCAGCCGGGCAAAGCCGAGGTCGGCCTCCACTTCGAGGTCCAGCAATGAAACTTCCGCATCCTGCGGATCGGTGAAAGCCTTGTAGGTCACGTATTCGGCGCCGGAGCCGAAAAAGGGATTGTCTTCGTAGCGGTTGTCCGCTTTCACTTTCTGGTAGTTGTAGTTGAGGCCGATTTCCACCGCGTCGTTGACATCAAACAGGAAGCTGGCGCGGGCGTAGGTGCGCTCGGCTTCGTTTGAATCCTTGATGGGCGCAGCGGGAACAGTACCGCTGCCCAGGATGTCATCCGGGTCCGCCAGCACGATATCACCGGGATGCCGTGGCGTGCCGGTCTGCTCGATCAGGCCGATGGCGTCGATGAATCCGGAAAGGTACTCGCGTCCCACACTGCCGCGAAACGCAGCCCGCTCCGACAGCGGCAGGTTGGCGATCACATTGGCATCCCAGGAAAGATCACCGGCGTGATCGGTACTGGACAGCTCGGTATTGAACTCCACCGTCCGGCGATCGAATTCGGCCTTCTTCGGAATGAAGCGGATGGTTCCACCCACTGAACCGGCACCATAAAGCGTTCCCTGGGGTCCGCGCAGCACTTCAACCCGCTCGAGATCGACCAGCTTCAGCGGAAAGTACATCGGCACTTCGCCGAGGTAAGTGGAAACGGTTGCCTGGCTGATCTCCGGATTATCGTCGCTGTTATTGCTGGCGTTGACGTTCAAGCCGCGAATATTGAAGTTGTTGCGGTTGCCGGAAACCCTGGGGCCCTCATCCACCAGGTTGAGGCCGGGAACCAACCGTACCAGCTCGCTGGATGATGTGATTCCGGCTGCAGCCAGCTGATCGGCTGAAATCGCGGAAATATTGTAGGGAATATCCTGGACAGACTGCGACCGGCGGGACGCCGTCACGATGATCTCTTCCAGCATGGTTTCATCGGCGGCGCTCACCAGCGCAGGCTGGAGGGCCATGGCAACTGCCAGGGCCAGGGGTGTTTTTTTGGTCATATTGATGGGTCCAGTCATGTTCGCATTTTCGAATGATTTACCGGGACAACAAAAATTGTGGATGTTGATAAGCTAGCGACAGCCCGGCTGGCGGTAAATCTGTTTTTTGCCATGCTTACATTTGAGAATCTGAATAGCCAGCAAAGCAGGGGCTGAGGCACTTTTGCGTTCCATGCTGCCCTGATGCCGTGTTTGCAACCGAGGAATCCCGTTCATGGCTGAATATTCTGATGTCAGCGTCAATCTCAGGCCCGAATTGCTCAAGGCAATTCACTTCATATTCCGCGAGCAATGCAATCTCCAGCCGGGATGGCGCGTGCTCATCATCAGCGATTCCCACACGCCCCAGCACATCACCACGGCCTTTGCGGGTGTTGCCATGCAGTTCAATGCCGAGGTGCTGGAAATGCGCGTACCGATGGGACCGCACCCCGCGTACCAGCCCGGCTTCACCTGGGACCCGCTTTTTTCCAGCGCCATCCTGGCAGCAGCGGAGCATGCCGACCTGGTGGTGGATATGGCCATCGGTTATGCCGACTTCATCGTGAAGATCGTGCAGCGCGGCCGGGCCCGGATCATTGGACCGGGTGATGCCACCGGCGCACCACACATGGATGATTCGCTCATCCGCTGCCTGCTGTTGGATGATCCGTTCACCATCCGCAAGGAGGCGCTGGCGACAGCGGCCATCATGACCGCGGGCAAGACCCTGCACGTCACATCAAAGGAAGGAACGGACTACACGGTCGATATCAGCGACCTGAAGGGGGACAGCTTTGACGGGTTCCTGTGGGATCGTGAATCGAATGAATGGGTATCCAACTACCAGTTCACGCCGGGCGCCACTCCGGGCGTGGTGATTCCGCAAGGCAGGGGTGATGGCGTACTGGCCCTGGATGGCCTGTTCCTCTATGAGAATGTGCATCACATTCCCAGGCAGCCGGTGATGCTTACCGTCGAGGCCGGGCAGATCACCCACATCAGCGGCGACCCGTATATTGCGCACCGGCTCGAAGGCTGGCTGGATGAGGTCAATGACGGAGGTTGCCGTAACGGCCCCATCCACGCCAACATCGGGCTCAGCCGCCATGCCCGCCTGACCGAGCACCTCGAATGGGAGCGCGTGCGCGGCGGCATGGTGTTCGGCATTGGCGACAACAGCTTGCTGGCGCCGTTTGTCGGGGCGGATTTCCGCACCTCGAAATCATCGGTCCACTGGGATGTACAGGTGCTTCGCCCGACGGTCAGGGTAGATGACCAGGAAATCGTGAGAAACGGAATCGTCAAGCTCGACGGCATGGTTTGAACAAGGGCCTCATTGGCCTTTTGCTTCATGTGTTCCCGGCAGGTTCCCGGAAAGAATCTGCAGTTCAGCATTCCCCCGGGTTTCCGCTTTCAGCTTGTGCGCAAACAAGAGCATCAAGCCCAGCACCACCAGGAACCCGGCCGCCGTGAGGAAAATGGCAGGCTTGAAGTCGGAGTCGCTGAGCAGGAATGAAACCAGGAAAGGGCCAGCCGAAAAGCCCAGCAGCGTGGCCACGTTTGCCGAAGATACACCGCGGCCGGAAGGAACGATTTTGGCCAGCAGGACGATGAAGTAAGGCGTGACAAATGGGATGCTGGCATTGAAAAGCGCCGTGCCCAGGCCAAAGACTGCTTGGTACCGCGACAACAACAGCGACAGCGTTGCCAGGATGATCAGCGCTGTACCAAAGTAGATGGGCTTCAGGTAACCGAAGCGGTCTCCCAGGAAAGCCGCTGCAATCATGCCGAGGATCGAAGCGGACATGCTCGGCCCCAGTATCGTACCGGCAGTCGCTGCCGACATTCCGTAGGCAACCCCCAGCCGTTCAAAGTAGGTCCAGATTCCCGAGTTGAATACGTAGTGCAGGAAAAGCGCTGCCAGAACCAGGCCGGGAAGCAGGTAAAGGGATTGCAGCACCAGCGGCCGGTCGAACTTTTCCCCCTCCACGCTGCCGCTCACGGTTGCCGGAAAATACCGCAGCCCTGCGCAGGCCAGCAGGTTCAACGCACCCATGCCGTAAAACGCGCCTTCGATGCCGAACGCCTGGTAGACATGAGGCAGGCCGGCCAGCGCAGCGCCGCTGATCACGAACGGCGAACCGTACAACAGGGCATAGGACCGCTCTGCCCGCGGCGTGCCAACCAGGGCCACCGAAGCCACGGTAAAACCCAGGCCGGCGCCCATGCCATTGAGGAAGCGGACGGCAGCAAGCCATTCAAAGCTGCTGGCAAACCAGACCGAGCCCGCACTGGTAAGGGCAACCGTCAGCAAACAAGCCAACATGGTGAGCCGCAGGCTCCAGCCCGGGCGGTGCAGGAAGTACACGGCCAGCACCGTAGCAACAGCGCCACCCCAGAAATTGAAAGCGATGAGTTGCCCCGCCGCGCTTTCGGACCAGCCCTGGTAGTCGACCAGCGCCCCCAATATCGAGGGCGCCGCGGGAATATACACATTGGCCACCATACCCAGTGCCAGGATGCAGAGAATTCTTGGGTTCATGGCCTGGGCTCCTGACGGGGTGGGTTACGGCAGTATCACAGATTTCCTGGTGGTCAGGGATCAGCGATGGATGTTACCGGTACGGCAGGGCTTCTAAGATCAGAAATAAATGAAGTCGGCTTGCTGACAAGCTCATCGCGAAGGGCTTCCGCTGCCATTAGTATGAGCATCGAATCGCGATCGCCTGCGGAACATCCAGCAGCAACAGTCGCGCCCGGTTCACCTGTAATTTGCGGGTTCCTTCGTTCATGCTTTTATTCGGAGTCGTGTTTTGATGAGTGACCCTGTCGCTGCTTTTGCCACCGTCGATCCGGTGAACGGCATGACCGGGCGGAGCCCCGGCCAGTGCCTGAACCTGGTGAATGGTGAGTGGAACGCCGCCGGTACCTGGCGGGACGACATTGTCGATCCGCTCAATGGCGAGCACTTCCTCGAAGTACCCGATACCCGCGATGCCGCGCCCTTCCTGCAGGGGCTGATCAGCTGCCCGAAATCCGGCCTGCACAATCCGTTCAAGAATACGGAGCGTTATGTCCTGTTGGGAAAAGTCTGCGCCCGCGCAGCTGCGAGCCTGGCCGAACCTGCCATCGAAGAGTTCTTTGTCCGCCTGGTCCAGCGGGTGATGCCCAAGAGCCGCCAGCAATGCCTGAATGAAGTCATCGTCACCCGCGTGTTCCTCGAGAATTTCAGTGGTGATGGCGTTCGTTTCCTCGGCCGGGGCTTTTCCAACCCGGGAGACCGGACCGGACAGGAATCCCGCGGCTACCGCTGGCCTTACGGGCCGGTGGTGGTGATCGCCCCGTTCAATTTTCCGCTCGAGATACCCGCTTTGCAGGCGCTCGGAGCCCTGTTCATGGGCAACCGGCCGCTGGTGAAAGTGGATTCCAAAGTCAGCATCGTGTTTGAGCAGTTCCTGCGGCTTCTGATCCATTGCGGCCTGCCGCCTGGTGACATTGATCTGATCCACTGCCGCGGCGAGCGCATGGGCAACCTGATACATTCCGCGTCGGAGCAGATCCGCATGATCCAGTTCACCGGGTCCAGCACGGTGGCCGAATCCGTATCGGCCAGCGTGAACGGCCGGGTGCGCATCGAAGACGCGGGTTTCGACTGGAAAGTCATCGGGCCGGACTTTGACGGGAAATGGCTGGACTATGTGGCCTGGCAGTGCGATGAGGACGCCTACAACGCAGCTGGGCAGAAGTGCTCGGCGCAAAGCCTCCTGCTGGTGCACGAAAACTGGGAGACGGCACTGTTGCCGCGCCTGAAAAGCCTGGCGGGTCGCCGCGGCCTGGAGGATCTCAGCAACGGACCTCTGTTGTCACTGACCAATGGCGAGGTGCAGGCCCACATCGATGCCGTCCTGCAGGTGCCGGGCAGCAAATTGCTGTTTGGAGGTTCGCCGCTGCAGGGCCATTCGGTACCCGGGTGCTATGCCGCGTATGAACCTACCGCTGTCAGTGTTCCCTTGTCGCAGCTGCAGGGTGGTTATTTTGATGTCCTGACCACGGAGTTGTTTGGCCCCTTTCAAATAGTGGCCAGTTATTCAGACCGTGATCTACCGCAGGTGCTGCAACTCCTGGAAGACATGTCGCATCACCTCACCGCAGCGGTGGTCAGCGCCGACGTCGCATTCCAGAACCGCATCCTGGCCGCCACCGTGAACGGAACCACTTACTGCGGCATGCGCGCCCGTACCACCGGAGCGCCGCAGAACCATTGGTTCGGCCCTTGTGGTGATCCCCGTGCGGCGGGAATCGGCACGCCGGAAGCCATCATCAGCACCTGGAGCGGCCACCGGGAGATCGTTTTTGATGAGGGTGACCTCACCGCCGGCTGGACTCTGCCGGATCTGCAGTAACTGCCCTGCAACCCGTCAAACACTGGAGGAACAGACGCCATGAACCTGTCAGGAAACTTGCGAACAACCTCTCTGCTGGTGCTGGCGTCACTCTGCCAGGTGCCTTTTCAGGCCGAAGCACAGGATGGTACTGCCGGCACAACCCAGAGCCCCGATGTGACCATGACCTGGGTTGAAAAATACCTGACCTACGAACAAGACCAGGAAGGGCAGTTGCACCTGACGGATGTCCATTTCCTGGCAGAAATCATTTTTGACAGTGAGCGGGATTTTGATGCCATTTCCGCAACCCTGCATCGCGGCGACACTATGGACTCACTGGCTGACTACGGCGGGAAGGACAAGCGGGCGTTTACCAATGGCTATTTCTACACCCGCAAGACCCGGTCTTTCGAAGACCTGGCAAGCCTTGAAACCGTTCATTCACCCACGCAAACCTATGTCTGGGAGATCGAAGGGCCTAACGGCCATTTCACGCTCGACCCGGTGCGGATTGGCGGCCCTGAAGGAAAGACCCAGATTCCTCCGGTCAGCACCATTCGCCTGCATCAGAACGGTGCGCCGGTTGATAACGTGATGGAACTGGATGCCGATTTGCCCCTGGTCGTGTCCTGGGATCCTTTCAGCATCGGTGCCACCCTGGAAGGAACCGAATGGGATGACCTCATATTCGTGCTGGTTTCCGACTGCCGTGGCGATGTCGTTTACACCGGCGGCGCACCGGGTACCGACGAGGATTTTGTCGACTTCAATGATACGTCAGCCACCGTGCCGGCCATGACACTCAAGCCCGGGAATGACTATGTGGTGTTCATCTCCCAGGTTAACTACGTCGATCACAATCAGAGCCATGGCATCACTCAGCTGACAGCCAATTCATTCGCAACAGAACTGAAGGTGAAGACATCAGGCCAGGGGACAACTGCGGATTGCCCTTCGCCACCACGCCCGGCTCAATATCTCTGGACGAGGAAAACTCAAGGTGATGGTATGGAAAGCTGGCCGACCCTGGTCGATCATTGGTGAGTGCCAGGCGTCAACGCTCGCTAATGTGACAGGACTTCGCTTACGGTAAAGACGTAGGAACCCAGCTTCCTGAGGTTTTCGCGCAAGTCCGCCTGGGCCTGGTCGTTGAGGAAGGCGCGTTCATAGCTTTCCCGGTCAGGCCAGTCGGTGGTCGACATGAACCGGTAGTTCAGGGCGGTTTCGGCCGGCCAGCTGTCGGTGATACGGCAGAAATCACTGCGTATGACGCCAGGCATGGACTTGATGTAGTCCTGGTGAGCGGTCAACCGCCATGCCACGTACTGGTCTTCATCGGCGTCCGGGGGAATAGTGTAAAACACGCTCAGGCGAATCACTTTCTGGCTTCCATCGTTTTAGTTGACGCCGGTGATGATGTAACCGCCGGATTTCTGGTCGTGCTCCATGGTGAGCATTTTGCGGTTCTGCATTTCTTCCAGCAGTTTCCCGAATGAACGGAAGCCGTGGTAAGTCTCATTGAATCCAGGCTTGCGGCGCTTCAGGGCCTGCTTGACCATCGAGCCCCAGATCTTGTCTTCATCGCCGCGTTCGCTGAAGAGGTCGTCGATGGTTTCCATCACCAGTTCAAAGGCTTTCTCGGCCCGCTCATTGCGGGCATCTGCCGTGGAACCGCTGCCGCCGGATTTCTCTTCCGGTTCTTTCCTGTCGGCCTTTTTCTTGCGCGGGTTGCGCCGCGCTTCGGAGGCGCGCACCAGGTCATCGTAAAAAATGAACTCGTCGCAGTTGGCGATCAGCAGGTCGGAGGAGGAATTTTTCACGCCCACGCCAATCACTTCCTTGTTGTTTTCGCGCAGCTTGGAAACCAGCGGTGAAAAGTCTGAATCGCCGGATATGATCACGAAACTGTCCACGTGGGACTTGGTGTAGCAGAGGTCGAGCGCATCCACCACCATGCGGATATCCGCCGAATTCTTGCCCGATTGCCGCACATGCGGAATCTCGATCAACTCGAACGAGGCTTCGTGCATGTCGGCTTTGAAGTCCTTGTACCGATCCCAGTCGCAGTACGCCTTCTTGACGACGATATTGCCTTTGACCAGCAGGCGTTCGAGCACTTCTTCAATTTCAAAGCGGGCGAACTTGGCGTCGCGTACGCCCAGGGCGATGTTTTCAAAATCACAGAATAAAGCGAGGTTTTTGGTACCGTTTGCCATAAGTCCTTCTGCCCGACCGCCGTGGGCGCGGGCCTGAGTCAGCCGTGAGTCAGCCGGCTTGAACCCGGGCCCTGGGATATGCCGGTTCTGGTGGGGTTGGGCCTGCCAGTTTTTCAACTGGGCATTCTACTGGAATCCCGTCCTGCTGACAGGCCGGATTCACGTTTGCAGGTTTTCGGCCTGGCAACGCGGGTATGATGCGCCGATGGACCCGAACCACAGTCATCACGAACACGATGGCGCCAGCGCGCTGACGCCCTACTACCGGCTGGACCCGGACACCGTGCTGCAGGCCATCGAATCCGTCGGGCTTTTGACCGACGGCCGATTGCTGGCGCTCAACAGTTATGAAAACCGCGTGTACCAGGTGGGCATCGAGGACCAGCATCCCGTCGTGGCCAAGTTCTACCGCCCCGGCCGCTGGAGCGATGACCAGATACTCGAGGAACACACGTTCGCGCTGGAGCTGGCGGAGGCTGAAATCCCGGTGATCGCGCCCCTGAAAATCAAGGGACAGACGCTTCATCGGCACAGCCACTTCCGCTTCGCCCTGTTCCCGCGCCAGGGCGGGCATGCGCCGGAACTGGACGACAAGGAAACGCGGCTTTGGCTGGGGAGATTCCTGGGGCGTATCCATGCGGTCGCTTCCGCACGGGCATTTCGCCATCGTCCGGCCCTGACGCCCGAACGGTTTGGCGACGAATCCATTGCCACGCTGCTGCAGGGCGGCTGGCTGCCGGCGCATGTCGAGGATGCCTTCAGCACGCTGGCGGTTGACCTGATGCTGCACATTCGTGCGGCTTTTGATCGCTGCCACAATGTGGCCGGCATTCGCCTGCACGGCGACCTGCACCCGGGCAACCTGCTGTGGCGCGATGGTCCGTTTTTCGTCGACCTGGATGATTGCCAGACCGGACCCGCGGTACAGGACCTGTGGATGCTGTTATCGGGTGGACGAGGGGAGATGCAGGCCCAGCTGGCCGATGTGCTGGAAGGCTACCGGCAGTTCCATCACTTCAATACCATGGAGTTGCAGCTGATCGAGCCGCTGCGCACGCTGCGCATGCTGCACCATGCGGCCTGGCTGGCCAGGCGTTGGGAAGACCCCGCATTCCCGGTGGCATTTCCCTGGTTTGGCGAACCCCGCTACGGCGAGAGCCTGGTGTTGTCGTTGCGCGAACAACTCTCGGCCATGCAGGAGCCGGCGCTGGAGCTGCCCTACCCGGATTGATGGTGTGCGCTGTCAGTAATGCGGCGGAATTTCGTATTGCTGGCCATCACTGCTTTCGGGGGACGCTCCGTCCATATCTTCCATGCGGTTGACCAGTTCAACCAGCTGCTGTTGCAGCAGGCTGATCTCCTGCGCCTGGCGCACCACCACGGAGTTGAGCTGTTCGACGGTGTCATCCAGGAAGGCCAGGCGGCTTTCCAGCTCATCCATGCGGTGTTCATCCGTATGGCTCAAGCGAACCCCCGTACAAGCCCGGGCTCAGGACGGTTCATCATCATCTCCAGCAGCCGGCATTTCAGCGGGAGGCTCCCACAACTCGACGCGATGGCCCTCGGGATCGACAAACCAGCCAAAGCGGCCGTAGTCGTGGTCTTCCCGTTCCGGCAGCACTTTCGCCCCACCCAGGGCCACGCGCTGCAGGGCCTTGTCCAGGTCATCCACCACCAGGTTGAACATGAAGGCCTGGGATTTTTCGCCGAAGTATTCGGTGTCCTTGTCAAAGACGCTCCAGACGGTGAAGGCATGCTCGGGCATTTCGGCCGGGGCAAAGCTGGCGCCCTGCGTGCTGCCCCAGGATTCCATGCTGATACCGAGAAAACGCGCATACCAGGCGCCCAGCGATGCGGGGTCCTTGCTGCGAAAGAATATGCCTCCCACGCCAAGGGCCTTTCCCTCACCTTTGGACTCGCTGTCCTGGCTCATGATATTTCCTGGTTACGGGGATCAGTTCTTGAATGTGTCTTTCAGCAGCAACTGCATGTGCGCCCAGGAACATTGGTCGGCCAGGGCATCGTAGCGCAGCGGCATGTTGAACTTTTCACCTTTTGCCGTGGCAGCCGGGTTACTGAAGCCATGCAGGGCGCCGGGCAGCTGAATGAAATGGTAATTCGCGCCGGTTTTTTCCATCTCGGCCTTGAATGCAGCAATCGCATCAGCCGGGATAAATACATCGTCCTGGCCATTGTAGGCCGCAATGCGCGCCGTGACTTTGGCGCCTTTGCCTTCGGCGGCCACCGCCAGCGGCAATGAGCCATGGAAGGAAGCCACCACATCCAGGTCGAGACCGTAACGGGCCATGTGCAGCACGATGCCGCCACCCATGCAGTATCCGATGGCTCCGGTGCGCGTTGCGTCCACCGTTTCATCGGCTTTGAGAAATTCCAGCGCCGCGTTGAAGCGGGCGCGGCATTCCGGCAGGTCGGCCAGCAGCTGGTTCATGAGCTGGCCGGCTTCGGTGCTGTCGGCGGCATTTTTTCCATTGCCATACAGGTCGATGGCCAGCGCGGTGTAACCCAGTTCGGCCAGCATGGTGGCCCGCCGCCGGGCATAGTCGTTCAGGCCCCAGAATTCGTGCACCACCAGCATTCCGGGGCGAGGCCCACTGATATTGGCATCCCAGGTGAGGTAGCCGTGCATTCTCAGGTCGCCGGCCTGGTAGCTGACGTTGCGGGATTGGATATTGCTCATCGTCGTTCACTCATGTCGTTGATGGTAGGCGTGGTCTATTCTAACCTGACCCTGACGGGGCAGCGAAAGCAGCAAGCTGCCTGCTCGCCTCCAGGTACCGGAAGCGTCAACCGGCTCCCAGGCTTGGGTTGCCCAGCGGGAGAAGCTTGTACTTCTGGCTCAACAACCCCAGATGAGTAGGCAATCCACAAGGCATTATCGGGAATAGATGCAATGAATGACGTAAATCGACAGTCTGAAATCGCCATGCAGGCCAACGGCATGTACCGCGAGGAGGTGTTTACCGACAACACCGTGGGAACCATCCGGCGCCTGACTCCGGTTGACAGTCATGGCGAGCCGGATTCAACCCGCCAGCAGAGTTTCGTCGGCAGTACCCAGGTGATGACCCAGGCCGGACCTTTGCCGCTCAATTTTGAAATTGAAGCCGGCAGCCTGTCCGAGGCCATTGAAGGCTTCGGCGCGGCGGCACGCGAGGCATTTGAACAAACCATGGAAGAGCTGCGCGAGATGCAGCGCCAGCAGGCATCGTCCATCGTCGTGCCGCGCGGCGGCCTGGATGGCGCCGGTGGTATGGGCGGGGGCATGAGTGGCAGGGGTGGCGGCGGCAAGATCCAGATACCCTGAGCCGCTGGCATGCACCTGGCACTGGAACCTTTATGAATCCCGCGCGCGCCAAACACCGCGCGGCAATCGCCCTGATCCTGTTGCTGGGCAGCATGCCCGTGGTTGCGCAGGACATGCTGTGGCGGCAGGTAGAGCCGGAAAACCTGGTGTTCGTCGAGCTGCTGGACGGCCGGTTTGTGCTGGAGCTGAACCCGCGCTTTGCGCCCAAAACGGTGGAACAGTTCCGCCAGCTGGTGCTGAGCCGCTTTTACGATGGGTTGAGCTTCTACCGGGTCATCGATGGTTTCGTGGCCCAGGGCGGTGATGGCAGTGACCTCGGGGCACTGAGTGAAATCCCGGAACTCGAGGCCGAGTTTGAAATCGACTGGGATGACGAGGTGGAGATTCCGTTCACTCCGGCACAGAAACCCGACCTGTTCGCCGATGAAACCGGCTTCATTGATGCTTTTCCTGTCGGTAGGGACCTGCAGAAAAACAGGTTATGGCTGGCCCACTGCCCCGGCATGGTAGCCATGGCCCGCAATGAGGATATCGATTCTTCCCGCACCGACTTCTACATCGTCATCGGCCAGGCGCCCCGTTATCTCGACCGGAATATGAATGTGTTTGCCCGCGTTATCGATGGCATGGAAGTGGTGCAGCGCATCCGGCGCGGCCCGCAGAATGCCAATGGCGTGATTTCCGAAGACACTGCCCGCAGCCGCATCCGTACCATGCGCCTCGGCAGCGAGCTGCCGGAAGACGAGCAACTGAAGGGGCTGGTGATGGACAGCGACAGCAAGCCGTTCCGGAAAATGCTGGAGGAGCGGCGCCAGCGCAAGCAGAAATTCTTTCATCACGAGCCGCCCGAAGTGCTGGATGTCTGCCAGATTCCCAATAGCGGCCTGGTGACCCGATAGATCATTGAATCTTCTCGACCATTCGGTCTAGACAAACCGGTTTATTTTTTCTATGCTGCGGCCATGGCGACGGCCGATTCCAGTTCATCAAGCGCTGAAAAGTCCACCGAGGACAGTCGCAGCCGCATTCTGCGGGCGGCCATGCGCCTGTTTCACCGCCACGCCTACCAGGCGGTGGGCATCAATGCGATCTGTGCCGAGGCGGGAGTGGTGAAGGGCAGCTTTTATCATTTTTTTCCCAGCAAGACGGCATTGCTGGCGGCAGTATTGGAAGAACTGGCGCGGCAGCAAAAACTCATGATGGAGCAGGCGCAGGCTGGGGCCAATACCGGACGTGATCGCCTGTTGCGGTATTTCAGCCTGTGGCTGGAACAGGCGGATGCCCAGAAAGCCCGCCATGATGCAGTTTTGGGCTGCCCCCTGGGCGTGCTGGCGGCAGAATTGTCCTGCTCCGATCCCGAGGCTTTGCCGCTGATCCAGTCCGGAATGGCTGAAATGCAGGCGCAATTCCGCCGCCTGGTGCGCCAGGGAATTGAAGACGGCAGCATCGCGCACAGTGTCGAACCGGTGCACACCGCCTACGCCCTGTTGACGCTGCTACAGGGCTTGTCCACGCTGGGCCGCGCTTCCGGTAATCCTGAACTGTTGCGGGAAACGGCGCAATTGAGCATTCGCCGGCTGTTGCCGATGACCTATTCCTGAAAAATAGACCAAACGGTCTATCTATAACCGGACATTCCCGTTCAACCGATTTGAAACCAACCAGACAGATCAGTCTACTCAACGTTCGGAGTGAGCCTTGCGGTGGGAGCGAGCCATGCTCGCGACCGGTAACTGGAATGTCGGCAGCAAGGCTGCCTCCTATGCCTCCTACGGCACAATCAACCGTCCAGGAACCAGTCCAGCATACGCTGTCTCTGCTGCTCCGTTGGCAGCGGTGACCGCAGCACTGCCATGTTTTCCCGCAGGTGCTCCGGGTTGGAGGTAGCCGGGATGGCGCAGGTCACGGCCGGATGGGAGATCACCCAGGAGAGGAAAAACTGGGCCCAGCTGTGACAACCGATTTCCTCTGCCCAGCCGGGCAATGCGCGCCCGGCCACCTGCCGGAACAGCTCGCCACCGCGGAAAGGCCGGTTGATCACCACCGCCTTGCCATGTTGCCGCGCCAACGGCAGCAGGCGCTGTTCGGCTTCCCGGTCAGCTAGATTGTAGGTGAACTGGACGAAATCAAACGGCTGGCTGCGGATGACCTCCGCCATCTCATCGTGCCGGCGGCCGTGCGAGGTGGAGATGCCGAGGTAACGCACCCGGCCCTCGGCCTTCCATCGCTGCAGCCAAGGTAAATGGCTTTGCCAGTCCACCATGTTGTGCACGTGAATGAGATCCAGCGACTCCATTCCCCACAATTCCAGCGCCTGTTCCATCTGTTTCTCGCCCAGGCGGGCTCCCGGAATCCACACCTTGGTGGCGGCAAAGGCGGTGTTGGGCACGGCTGGCTGGCGCAGCGCCTCGCCGATCAGGTCCTGGGCGTAACCGTACATGGGCGACGAATCGATCATGCGCCCTCCAGCCAGAAGGAATTCGCGTATGACCTCGAAACAGCGCTCACGGCGCTTCGTGTCGGCAGGCGGCACATCAAAGGTAATCCAGCTGCCCAGGCCCAGGGCGGGAATGGTCTCACCCGATGCAGGAATGGCGCGCAGAGTGACGGGTTGCCCGGCTGCCAGCAGTGAACGTCCCGCCAGCGTTGTTGAGGCGATAATCCATAAACCGGCACCGGCGGCGTCACGCAGGAACTTCCGGCGGCCAGGTCGCAAAGTCATTGCGAGGCCATTAGCTGGGTACACGGATGCTTCATGGCTTCAGTGTGCCGCGGACGCCCCCGGATCGCCAGGCTGTGAACGACCATGCGCCCTATCGTCGAGCCGTGGCGTTTTCCAGGCGGGTGCGAAAGCAGACCCCTGTATCAGCGCGCGGAAACTGTGCTCCAGCCGGCCGGAGACCTGGCGCCAAAGGCATGCCCTTCGCTGGTTGTCATGACAGGGCAGCCTCAAGCTGCTTTAATCTGCCTTGACCTGATTACCGGCCTGAAAACCTGATGAGAAAAGCCGATTGGCGGAGAGTGCTGCTGTTCTTACTGCTTATGGCAGCAATGGCTCCGGGCGCCGCCACTGCGGAGCAGCAGCCACGCTACCTGGTGCTGGTCGCGATCGATGGCTTCCGTTGGGATTACCTGGATCAATACCCCACTCCGGCCCTGCGTGAGCTGGCGGCGCGCGGCGTGCAGGCGGATGCCCTGCTGCCGGTATTTCCCACGCTCACGTTTCCAAACCATTACTCCATCGCCACCGGCCTCTACCCGCAAAACCACGGCATCGTTGCCAATGTGTTCCCCAACGAAGACCGCAGTGACTGGTATGTTTACAAAGAGGCAGAGAGCGCCCAGGACGGCAGCTGGTATGGAGGGCTGCCGGTCTGGGTGGCGGCGCATGATGCCGGCCTCAATACCGCGGCGTTCTTCTTCCCCGGCACCGAGGCCGATATTCGGGGCGTGAAGCCGGATCGCTGGTTCCGCTACAACAAAGCCATAACCGGATCAAAGCGCGTGAAGCAGGTGCTGGACTGGCTGGCCGAACCGCCGGACACCCGCCCTCACATGGTCACCCTCTACTTCGATGACGTGGATGACCACAGCCACTGGAGCGGCGTGGACTCCAAACAGGCCAGGAAGGCCATCTCGCGGGTGGACCGCTACATCAGGCAGCTGATGGATGGTATCGACCGGTTGCCTTACGGCGGGCAGGTCACGCTGGTGGTGGTTTCCGACCACGGCCAGGCCAGCTACACCCAGCAGCAACCGGCGCTGGTGCTGGATGAGCAATTCGATATCAGCGGCTTCAGGCCGCTGGAAGGCGGCAACTACCTGTTCCTTTACCAGCGCCAGCCTGATGAACCCGCCTTGCTGCAATTACAACAATCCATCAATGCCACCTGGGACTGTGGCCATGCCTGGCGGCCCGGCGATGCGCCAGCCGCCTGGCATTTGGGCGACAACCCCCGCTTCGCGGACCTGATTCTCATCCCGGATCCCGGCTGCGCCGTGGCTTCCACCCGCGACAGCCTCAACTCACTGTCAGCCGGCGACCATGGCTGGGCGCCCGAAATGCCTGAAATGCACGGTGTTTTCATTGCCGCAGGCCCGGGAATTCCCGCTGGCCTGCGCATTCCTGCGCTGCGCAATGTGGACGTGTACCCGCTGCTGCTGCGCCAGCTGGGCCTAGGGGTAACCACGCAGGTGGACAGCAACCTGGAGCTGTGGCCGGAACTGCTCGGCCCGGACCCCGGCACAAAACAGTAACCCGGTTGGCTCGGTTTTGAGGCATTCCGGCGCTACCCCAACTTTCGACACTGTGTACCCTGTACCTCGGTTGCCATAATCCGAGCACTTTCTACGAAAACATTCGTCAATAACCTGCCGGCTCGAAGGCTGCCCCGAAAGCCCCGGCAACCCGACTAAAAGGAGCAGACCGTGAACCGTAGCCTGAACATAGCCCTGTGCATCCTTATGTCCATGCTGTTGCTGGTGGCCTGCCGGCAGGAAACGCCCTCGCCGGCGGAATCCAGTGCAGGACAACCGGAAGCCAGCGCCGAACCCGTTGCTGCTACAGAACCGCTGGTTTCCGGAGTGCAGCTGGATGCCCTGGACCCGGAAACCCGTCCGCAGGACGATTTTTACCAGTTTGCCAATGGCGGCTGGCTGGACCGCACGGAAATCCCGGAAATCTATTCCGGCTACACGGTGTATCACCAGGTTTACGAAGATGCCGAACAAGCGTTGAAGGCCATCATCGAGGAAGCTGCGGCCAACCCCGGCGATCATGGCAGCGAATCGCAGAAAGTCGGTGACATCTACAACAGCTTCATGGATGTGGACACCATCAACGCACGGGGCGTTGCCGCCATCCAGCCCGAGCTGGACCTCGTGGCGGCCATCGCCAACCACCAGGACCTCTCGCGCGTGATGGCGCAGCTCGGCCGGAAACGCATCATGACCCCGCTGGGCATGGCCATTTACCCCGACCTGAAGAACTCCACCCGCTACGCGGTGTACCTGGGCCAGAGCGGGCTGACCATGCCCGACCGGGATTACTACCTGGTGACCGACAACGAGAACTACCGCGCCGCGCGCGAGGCCCTGCCGCTGTACATCGCCGCGATGCTGGAACGCGCCGGCGCCGACCCGGCCGATGCCCCGGCCAGGGCCCGAGCGGTTTATGACATCGAAGCCGCCATTGCTGAAGTGCAATGGGACAAGGTGGACCTGCGCGATCCGGAGAAAGGTTACAACCCTTATGCCGTGGACGACCTGGACCGGCTCGGCACCAACCGCGACTGGTCGGTGACGCTGCCGGAACTCGGCCTGGAAAACGTGCAACAGCTGATCATCGAACAACCGAGCTACTTCGAAGCGCTGGATGATTTGCTGGTTTCCATACCGCTGCAGGACTGGAAAGCCTACCTGACCTTCCGCGTCATGGACGGACGTGGCTATGACCTGGATGATGAAACCGCTGCCATTCGTTTTGACTACCGCTCCCGCACACTCTATGGACAGCAGGAGGAACGCCCGCGCTGGAAACGCAGCATCAGCGTGGTGAATGATTTTGTAGGTGAGGCGGTCGGCAAATTGTACGTGGCGGAATATTTTCCGCCCGAAGCCAAGGCGAAAATGAACGAGCTGGTGCAGAACGTCATCGCCACGCTGGACGAGAGCCTGCATGAACTCGACTGGATGAGCCCGGAAACCCGCGCGAAAGCCAAAGAAAAGCTGGCCAGATTCACGCCGAAAATCGGCTATCCGGATGAGTGGAAGGATTATTCGAAGCTGGACATCATCGCCGGCGACCACATCGGCAACCTCAACCGCGTCATCGAATGGTTGCACCGCGAGGAGCTGGACAAACTCACCCGCCCGGTGGACCGCAAGGAATGGTTCATGACGCCGCAGACGGTAAATGCCTACTACGACCCCACCAAGAACGAGATCGTTTTTCCGGCAGCCCGGCTACAACCACCATTTTTCCAGCTGAACGCCGATGATGCCATTAATTACGGAGCTGTTGGCGGCGTGATCGGGCATGAAATCTCGCACGGTTTTGATGACCAGGGCAGCAAGTTCGACGGCGATGGCAACCTGAACAACTGGTGGACCGATGCCGATCGCGCCGCTTTTGAAGCCAGGACCTCGGTTCTGGTGGACCAGTACAATGCCATCGAGCCCTTGCCCGGCATGCGCATCAACGGCGAGTTGACGCTGGGCGAGAACATCGGCGACTTGTCCGGCGTGGCCATGGCCTACCGGGCCTACATCAGAAGCCTGAACGGGCAGGAAGCGCCGGTGATCGACGGTTTCACCGGCCCGCAGCGCTTCTTCATCGGTTATGCCATGTCACGGCGCGGCAAGTACCAGGAGGCTTCCGCCATCAGCCAGCTGAGCTCGGATCCGCACTCGCCCCTGAAGTACCGGGTTAACGGAATTTATCCGAATATCGACGCATTTCATGAAGCTTTCGGAACAAAAGAAGGCGATGGCATGTGGTTGGCACCAGAGAACCGCGTGCGCATCTGGTAAGCACTCCCCATCACCGCGTGGATGTCCGGCGCGCTGGCCGGAGCGCTGGCCGGTGACAGGGCGGCGAGATCGATAGCCTTCAGCTGGGCCAGCCCACAACCGTGCATCATGCGCGGCCGTTGGTTTATGATACTTGCAGAACAAGACTGTGGTTATGTCCACGATTCCATTACGCGAGGATTTCATCATTTCACGCCAACCCCACACCTATCCGGTTGAACTGGACGGGGTAACGCTGCAGGTCAATGAATGGCCGGGTAACAGCGACCCGGTGTTGCTGCTGCACGCCACCGGTTTCCACAGCCGCTGCTGGGACAGCATTGCCCGCCGGCTTCCGGACGCGCACATCTATGCCGTTGATGCGCGCTTTCACGGCGGCAGCGACAGCCACGGCCATCCCAACTGGCAGCTGATGGCGTCGGATGTCGAACAGCTGTTGCGGCAACTTGACCTGCGGAACATGGTCGCTGCCGGACACTCGATGGGAGGTTACATCACCGCCTTGGTGGCAGCCCATGAGCCGCGGCGGTTTAGACAGGTGATCCTGATTGACCCAACCATTTTCTCGCGCGAGATCTACCAGAAGTACTTCGGTTCCAAAGCCTGGGCTGATCCGGCCGAAAGCCCGGTGAGCCGCCGCAAGAACCGTTGGCACAGCGCCGAGGAAATGTACCAGCGATTCAAGAACCGCGAGCCGTTCGCCAACTGGCAGGACGAGGTGTTGCGCGACTACTGCAACTACGCCCTGCGCGAAGCGCCAGATGAAACCAGCCTGCAACTGGCCTGCGATCCGTTGCACGAAGCCGCCATGTACCTGAATCACCAGGGCTACGAAGCGATTTTTGAAGAGCTGCCCAAACTCACCATGCGGGTCACCGTGATGCGGGCGCGGCCTGATCCCGGCGATTTCTTCAACCTGGCCGCTTCACCCACCTGGCCCGAACTGGCCGGCACCCTGCCTCGCGGCCGTGACGTATACCTGCCGCACCTGTCACACTTCATTCCGATGGAAGATCCGGATCTGGTAGCGCGGGTCATCCGTGAGGCGGTAAATCCCGTCACTGATCGCGGCTGAAGCCGCACCTACCAAAGCACGTTGCCAGTCCTGATGTAGGAGCGGGTTTACCCGCGACAATTCAGCGTTAAACAGCGTCCGAAAACTGCAACGCAGCCAGCCGCGCGTACAGCGGATCATTGCGCGTCAGTTCTTCGTGATTGCCGATGGCCTGCACCTTGCCGTGGTCCAGCACCACGATGCGGTCAACTTTCTTCACCGTTGCCAGCCGGTGCGCGATCACCAGCGTGGTGCGGTCGTGCATCAGGCCTTCCAGCGCCTGCTGCACCAGCAACTCGCTCTCCGCATCCAGCGCGCTGGTGGCTTCGTCCAGCAACAGGATGGGCGGGTTTTTCAGGATGGCGCGGGCAATGGCAATGCGCTGCCGTTGCCCGCCCGAAAGGCGCGTGCCGCGCTCACCGAGGAAGGTGTCGTAACCTTCGGGCAGTGCGCGAATGAAGCCGTCGGCGGCCGCCATCTCCGCCGCCTTGTGAACTTCCTCGTCGCTGGCGCCGGGGCGGCCGTAGCGGATGTTTTCCAGCGCCGAGCTGCCGAACAGCACGGTTTCCTGTGGCACCAGGCCAATCTGCCGGCGCAATTCCCGCGGGTCCAGCAGGGAGATGTCATTGCCATCGATGCGAATGGTGCCGGAGGCTGTGTCATAAAAGCGCAGCAGCAACTGGAACACGGTGGATTTGCCGGCGCCCGAGGGCCCCACCAGGGCTACGGTCTCGCCGGCCCTGATGTGCAGGTCGAACCCGTTCAGCGCCAGCGTTTCAGGTCGCGAAGGGTAGCGGAAATCCACCTGCTCGAATCGAATATCGCCCTGGCAGCGTTGGGTGAAGGGCAATGGCTGGGGCGGCGCGGCGATATCCGGCTCGGCGGCCAGCAATTCCGCCAGCCGTTCCATGGCTCCGGCGGCGCGCTGGATCTCGCCCCACAGGCTGCTCAAAGCCGCTGCCGATGAACCCACGTACATGGCGTACATCAGGAACTGCCCCAGCTCACCACCGCTCATCTCGCCGGCCACCACCGAATGCGAGCCTTTCCACAACAGGAAGGTGAGGGCGATGAACATCAGCGCGAATGACAGGCCGGTGAGGATGGCGTTCATGCGCAGGCGGCGCAGCGCGGTGCGGAAACTGCGGATCACCGCGGCGTCATAGCGTTCCACTTGCAGGTCCTCCAGCGTGAAAGCCTGCACAGTCTGCATGGAGCTGAGGGTTTCGCCGGCCAGGCCGCTGGTATCAGCCACGCGGTCCTGCGACTGGCGCGACAGACTGCGGATTTTCCGCCCCACCACAACCACCGGCAGCACCACCATGGGTATGCCCGCCAGCACGTAGGCCGCCAGTTGGGGGCTGGTCCACACCATCATGAAGAGGCCACCCAGCAGGCTGAGCGAAGATCGCAAGGCGATCGACAGGCCCACGCCGGAGATACTCTGCACCAGTGTGGTGTCGGTGGTGAGGCGGGACAGCACTTCGCCGGTACGGGTGACCTCAAAAAATGCCGGATCCATGCGGATCACCCGGTCAAAAACCGCATTGCGGATATCGGCGACCACGCGCTCACCCAGCCAGCTCACCAGGTAGTAACGCAACGCGGCGAAAATGCTGAAGACCAGGGCAGCAGCCAGGAACCACCCGAAATAGCGGTTGATGGTGGCTACATCCTGCGCGATGAACCCGTTATCGATGAGGTAGCGCAGCGCAACCGGCAGGGCCAGCATGGCCACCGCGGCAATCAGCAATGCCGCCATGGCGGCGGCCAGCATCAGGCGGTAGGGACGAATGAATGGCCACAAGGCCCGCAGCGGACGCAGGGACTTGGCCTTGGGCCGCTCGCTGCTGGAGTTTTCAGCCATGGTTCCGGTTTATTGTTCTGAGCTGCATGGACAATGATCTGGGGCCGGCCTCGGGGCCATCAAAGGGCCGGACCAAAAGAATCCGTTCTGCCAGCACGAACCTGCGGGCATGAACTTTCCCTTTCGGCCATTGAAGTCCAGTTGTTCGGATTTCGGCGTTCGGATTCAGGCGTTCAGTATCAATACTTCAGCTTCAAACTTTGAGGCCGGCGCGGAAACGCTTGTAGCTGTTCTTGAGCTCTTCGCCCAGCGCTTCCAGCGATCCGCCCAGCGCCTGGGCGCTTTCATCCAGGCCGGTCTTGCTGGAGAACTTCTGCCATTTGTCTTCCAGTTCCCGCCATTCTTCCTTCATTTCCATGGATGCGAGATGCATTTTCAGTTGAAGCTCATCGCGCAGTTTCTTGATGTCGCGTTTCAGGTCGTGTGTGTCGGTCATGATTCCTTCCATCAGCCAGGGGTTGCCCCAAAGGTTACCAGGTACGCACGCGAGTCCATGCGGACGCCGGATACTGCTCCATGATAGTTTATTCGCTCTCAAACCGGATGACGTGGAGCAATAACATGTTGGATTTGCGTCCCAACTGCGAGTGTTGCGATACCAACCTGCCACCGGATTCCCCCAACGCCATGATCTGCAGCTTTGAGTGTACGTTTTGTTCGAACTGCGCCAACGACGTGTTGCAGGGCGTTTGTCCCAACTGCGGTGGCGAACTGGTGCGCCGGCCCATACGGCCGGCGGCCAAGCTGAAGTCGTTCCCGGCTTCAGGCAAACGGGTGCTTAAACCAGGGGGATGCGGGGAGAGTTACTGAAACAATTGTCATTTTTGCGGGAATCAGCAGTTAAATCTCGCAAACATGGTTCATTGTGTAGCTATTCCTGTTGCTCGGCATGTTGCAGCCAATTTTCAATATGCGCCCGGAGCATAGTCAAAGGTATCGTGCCGTTTTCCAGGATTTTGTCGTGAAATTGGCGAATATCAAAGCCGTCACCCAACTTTTCGCTTGCCAGCCTGCGCAGGGCAAGGATCTCCAGGCCGCCGGAATCATAGGACGTCAGTTGGCCCGGCAGCACCGCAATCCGGTCCACCATGTCATCGAGTTCGGTTGGAGTCATGCGCCCGGCCTGGCCCATGAAGGCAATGGCCTGCTCGCGGGTCCATCCCAGCAGGTGTATGCCCGGATCCACCACCATGCCACGGGCCGGCCAGGCCAGCCGGGAAATCGGCCCGGTTTTGGTCTGGTACAGCCCCATTTCCACCGCCAGGGCTTCCGAGTACCGGGCCCAGCCTTCACCAAAGCCCGAGTACCAGGTGATGCGGCTCACCGGGTGCAAACCTTTGATTTTTTGGGCTACCGCCACCTGCATGTGGTGGCCTGGCCAAACCTCATGAAAGGCGGTTGACTCGGCACCGCCTTTGCTTTGCTGCTCCGGCTGGTAAAGCGGAATGCGGTAGGCGCCCGGGCGGGATTCGCTGCCGGCTTCATAACGGGCGGATGTGCCGGTGCCTTCCTGATAGGCGGGAAACGGCACTACCTCGGCCTGCACGGTCGGCACGTAGCCAAACCACTGCGGCATGGCGGCAGCCGCGCGGCTGACCGCATCTTTGGAAAACTGCAGCAACTCTTCGGCGGAGCTGAATTTGTCTTCGGGATCATCCTTGATGCGCTGGATAATGTCGGCAAAATCGGTTATTCCGTAGACTTCTGAGCCCAACTCCTCTACTTTGGCTTTATTGGCCGTCACTGTGTGCATGCCCAGCTCAAACACTTCCTCACCGCTGCGATCCAGCGTGGTGTAGGAGCGCAGGGCGGCGTCATAACAGGCTCGCCCATTCGGGTTGGCGGTCACCGCGAGGTCCGTGCGCGCCTTGGGCAGGTAGCCGTTTTGCAGGAAGTTGCGATAACGCTGGATGGCGGGATAAATCTGGTTGGCGACCAACTCGACAAAGGCCGAGGTAAACCCTGCATCGCTGTCCCGCGCGGCCGGTGAAGCAAATGGTGATTCGGCCGGTGGCATGGCCAACAACCCGTCCAACTGGGCCGCGACGCGCCTTACCACCGGTTGCGGGGATGAGTAACCCGCCGCCAGCCCGTCCCGCAGGTTCACGATTTCCTGGTCGATGAAAGCCGGCATGCGGCTCCAGCGCGCCAATGCCTGGTCGCGCAGATCTTCCGAACCCACCGGCTGCAATTCAGCCAGCTGGGCATAGTCCATCTGCCAGCCCGACATCTGGCTGACAGCCCAGCCGGAATAGTTGCAGATGCGCAGTTCGCGCGCCGATTGCAGCGATTGCTGCAGGATGCCCCAGGTGATCCAGTCCACCGTGCCTTCCAGGGCGGATGAATCGATGGCCTGCAGTTCCTGCCACAACTCATCCTCCCGTTGCCGGATGGCCGCCTGGCCGGCGGGCGAGTTGTCGGTCAGGCCGTCGTGCTGCGCCAGTTCAACGCCGGAGAAGTAGGCCATTTCCGGCTGCGTGGCCAGGCGGAACGCGTAATAGCGATCGGCCAGCAGGCCAATTTTCTCGCTGACCTGCTGGCTGGCCTGTTCCGCCGGCGCGGAATCACCGGCGGCACAGACGGCAAGGCTGAAACAGCAACAGGACAAAAATACCGAACTTTTCACAGCCAGGCTCCGGGGATGGGTGAAGTCCCCGATTATGGTCATCACGCCACTCCGGCTTCAAGCCGCGCCGGCCCTGGCCGCCCGGGTTGACTCAGGACTTTCCCAGCTGGGACTGGGTCCAGCGAACGATTTCAGAGGCCGGAATGGCGCCGGACATCCGCGCAATTTCCCGCCCGCCGCGAAACAGGATCAGCGTGGGAATGCTGCGAATTCCGAGTTGCGCCGCAACCGCAGGCACTTCCTCCGTGTTGAGTTTGGCCAGCCTGACCGCAGGTTCCAGCCGGGTTGCCGCCTGGGCGAATGCCGGAGCCATGGTTCGGCAGGGTCCACACCAGGGCGCCCAGCAATCGACCAGCATGGGCAGGTCGTTGTTTGCCAGCTGGCGGTTGAAGCCGGCCTGGTCCAGTTCCGCCGGCGCGCCCTGGAACAGGGGCTGTTTGCACTTGCCACAACGCGGGCCATCACCCAACCGGGCCGTGGGCAGGTTGTTGATGGCATTGCACGATGGGCAGACCACCTTGCTGTTTGCGCTCACTTTCTGTCTCCTGCGGTGTTTGCCGCTCTGGTGTTGTGTAAATGGGGCCTGGGCAGGGCGCATTCAAAGCCTGGCGGTGCCGGATGAAAGCCTTTGCAAACCCGGGTTGGCTCCCGCCAACAGGCGAACCTGGCCACCGCCTGGCCGCATCTTGGCCGCATCTTGGCCCGGCAACACGCAAGGGGTGATCTCAGTATGGGTGAGATTTGTTGCTACAATCAGAACTGGGACGGTGGAACACAATAGTTTACACCGCGATAGCAAAACCGAGTCGATTGACTCTGAAGGAGTGCCGAGACCATGACCGAAAACGAAACACCACCTGCCAGCCCGGAACCTGCTGCCGCGCAGACTCCACCTCCAGCCCCACCCCCGGCCGATGACAAGGAACGCCAGACCCGGCAATGGGCCATGTTCATTCACTTCTCCATCCTGGCAGGCTGGGTCATTCCTCTGGCCGGGCTGATCGTTCCCATCATCCTCTGGCAAGTGAAGAAAGACGAGCTGCCGGGCATCGTGCCGCATGCGCACATTGTGATGAACTGGATGGTCACTTCGCTGGTGTACGCGGCCATTTGCTTTGTCCTGCTGATCATCGTGATCGGCGCGTTCGGCTTCATGGCGCTGGGCATTGCCACCATCATCTTCGCCATCGTCGGCGGCCTGAAAGCCAATGAAGGCGTGGCCTGGCCTTACCCCGGCACGATCATCAGGATTTTCAAGTAACTGAAATCTGTTGCCGGTCAGCTGAACCGGGATGCTGTTCCAACCACCTGACCCGGCTTGCAGCCAGCGAGCCGGGCCAGGGCCGCGGGTTCTGGCAGCTTCAAATCTGTACTAGAATGAACCGTCAATGTCTGTAGCGAGGTTAGGTCATGCTGCGTTTGGCGGGTTCCATTTGCCTTGCCGTCCTGGTGCTCGCCGGCTGCGTGTCCAAATCCGAGCTCAAGTGCGGCGAGAAAGTCCTTTACAAAGTTGAATGCGAAGTTCCGCCCTTCGGCGCCTGCAGCGGATACACCGTAACCAAGTTCGTGCGCCAGCCGGGTGGCCAGTTCAGCCGCGTGGAGACCACCAACCTCGAAGACAATGAATACTTCGAGCTGGAACAAACCTGCCAGGGAGCGTCTGGTGGAGGCGTCGGTATCCTCGGCACGCTGCCCACCCAGGAACTGACGGTTGGCATCAACCCTTCGGCATCGGTCGCCGCCGATTTCAACGATGACGGCCGCAATGACCTCGCCGTGGCCAACCAGGGCTCTGACAATGTATCCGTCATGCTGCGTGGCGTAAACAACCTGTTGTCCACGCCGAGCACTTTTTCGGTCAATGCAGGCCCTGTTGAGATAGTGGCCGGTGATTTCGATGCCGATGGCTTCGATGACCTGGCCACGCTGAACAACACCAACATTTCCATCCTGCTATCCAACGGCGATGGTACTTTCGAGCCATCCGTGACAGTGGCTGCAGGCACCGGGCCATTCGCCATTGCAGTGGGCAAACTGAATGCGGATAACCGTGATGATCTGGTGGTCAGCACACTCATAAGCAACAACGTCAATCTCCTGCCGTTACTGCCTGATGCATCGGGTGTGTTCAGCACCGGAACCGCGGTTCCGGCGTTCAACGCCAATGGCCTGGCTATCGGCATGGTGGACAATGATTCCAACAATGACGTCGTCACTTCCGGCCAGGTGTTTCTGGGCAATGGCGATGGCACGTTGTCAGCCGGACAGCCAATAGGCGGCCCAGGTTTCGCCAGCTGGGTGGGGCTTGCTGACCTGGATGAAGACGGTGAACTTGACCATGTAAGCCTGTTCGGCCAGAAGAATGTACTTGCCGTGAGGTTTGGCATCGGCGACGGAACGTTCGGAGCACCCGGGTTCCGGGTCACAGGACAGGATCCGGAAATCGCCAGCTTCATCAACCTGGCTGACTCCGCCGGCATTGACGTCCTGGTTTCACATGCAACGGACGATCACGTCAGCCTTTATTACAACATTACCGGGGATGGCGATCTCAGCGGTGTCCGGCAGCTCGTCGGCGTGAATGACAAGGATGCCACTCCGGCGAATGTGGCTGCCGCGGATTTCAATTCCGATGGTCGCCCGGACATCGTACTCACCGACGGCTTCAACGAAAACGCGGTCCTGTTTCCGGGCCAGGAGGCTGTTGCCGGCCAACCGGCATTTGCACCGGCTGTGAGCCTGGGAAACCCCGGCCGAGGCCTGGCAGTGGGCCTGTTCAATGGCGACAATCATTACGACATTGCCCTGGCGCATGGCAGTGGCGGTTTGTCCCGCCTGCGAATATTGCTGGGCGATGGCGCCGGGAACTTCGCCGCGCCTGTTATTACCAACCTGCCTGACTCCGATTTCCTGGGTGAGCACCTGTTGGCCGCTCACTTCAACTCGGGCAATGACGCCAACCTCGACCTGGCAGTGGGAAACACCAATTCAGGGACGGTAAGCATCCTGCTGGGAAATGGTGACGGCACATTCCAGGCTGCCGACGACTATACCGTTGGGCCCAACCCGACCGAACTGGGCTCCGGACTGTTTGACGCGGGCACGGAATTGGACTTGCTGGTTGCCAGCAAGGGTCCCAGCCTCACGGGCGCGCTCCACCTGCTCAAAGGCAATGCTGATGGCAGCTTCCAGGAGCCGGTACCACTGATCACCAACAAGAATGTTCTCGCCGTGAAATCCGCGCATCTCAACGGCGATGCTCACCTGGATTTCGTGGCTGTGGTCGAAACTTCCCTGTTTACCTGGGATGTGCAAGTGTTCCCCGGCATCGGCGACGGTACTTTCGGGCCACCCGTCACCCTGACCCGACCCGCTGATTATTTTCCCTCGGAACGCAGCCTGTTGGCAGGTGATTTTGACGCGGACGGCATTATGGATATTGGCGCCGGGCTGGATTCAGCACATGTTGGCATTTTTCGCGGTACTGGCGATGGTAATTTCAATAGTGTGATCCCGGTTGATTCCGGGTCTTTCCCGTCTTCGGGAATTTTTCTTGAATTGACCGGGGACAGCCATGATGACCTGGTCCTGCCCGCGGGCTTGGGAGTCAGCTACCATGCCGGTTTCGTGGAGTTTATTTTCGCCAACGGATTCGAGCCCTGAAATTCAGTGGAGCAGGACCAGCAGGCAATTCACTCTCCTTTCACCGCTCAGGCCTTAAGCTTCCTGCCCTTCCATAATTGAAAGACTGTTCATGAAGCCCATTTGCATCGCCTGGTTTCGCCAGGACCTGCGCATCCAGGACAACCCCATGCTGGCGCGCGCGGCATCACTTGGCGGTGCGGTACTTCCGGTATACGTTCACGCGCCGGAAGAATCCGGGCCCTGGGCGCCCGGCGCCGCCTCCAACTGGTGGCTGCACCATGCGCTGCAATCCCTGTCGGTGGAGTTGCAGGAATTGGGCCTGCCCCTGGTGCTGCGCCGCGGCAAGAGTGGCGAGGTGCTGGATGGCCTGATCCGGGAACTGGGCGACCGGGGCGCGCAGGTGACCCATGTCCTCTGCAATCGCCTGGTTGAGCCGGCTCTGGCCAAGCGTGACCATCAGCTCGCTGGCCACTTCGCGGCCAGCGAGGTGGGCTTTGAGCAATTCAATACCAGCCTGCTGCTGGAACCGGAGCACATCAGCAACCAGGCCGGATTGCCCTTCCGGGTGTTTACGCCGTTCTGGAAAGCGCTGCGCCAGCTGCCGATTGAGGCACCGGTGAAGGTGGCTACAGAAAAACTACGGGCGCCCGGTTATGTGCCCGAAGCCATGCCGCTTGAAGAGCTTGCCTTGTTACCCCGCATCGCCTGGGACCAGGGTTTCACCGAACACTGGCAAACCCGGCCCGGCAGCGCCCGGAAGGTGCTGGAAAGCTTCCTCGATGGCGCGGTGGCCTGCTACAAAACGCAACGGGACCTGCCCGCCGAAGCCGGCACTTCCTGCCTGTCTCCGTACCTGCACTCAGGCCAGATCGGTCCGCGCCAGGTGTGGGCGGCTACGCATGCCAGCGGCGCTCACGAACGGCCTGGAGGCTTCACTTTCCTGTCTGAGCTGGCCTGGCGTGAATTTGCCTACCATCTGCTGCATCACTTTCCCCACACCGACTTGCAGCCGATGAACGAGAAATACCGCAACTTTCCCTGGCAGCCGGATTCCGGTCTGTTGCAGGCCTGGCAGCGAGGGCAAACCGGTTATCCTTTTGTCGATGCCGGCATGCGCCAGTTGTGGCACACCGGCTGGATGCACAACCGCGTTCGCATGGTGGTGGCTTCGTTCCTGGTAAAGCACCTGCTGCAACCCTGGCAGGATGGCGCCCGCTGGTTCTGGGACACGTTGGTAGACGCCGACCTCGCCAGCAACAGCATGGGCTGGCAATGGGTGGCCGGCAGCGGTGCGGATGCTGCCCCCTACTTTCGCATCTTCAACCCGTTTGGCCAGGGTGAAAAATTTGACCCCGATGGCGACTACGTGCGGCGGTGGGTGCCGGAGCTGGCGCAGCTTCCGGCCGCCGTCATTCACCGCCCCTGGGAAGCCAAGCCCATGGAATTGCAAATGGCCGGAGTACGCCTGGGAGATAACTATCCATTGCCCATCGTCAAGCATAGTGCAGCTCGCGAACTGGCGCTTCGCGCGCTGAAAGGCATCAGTGGGCCGTTGCAATGATGGAGGTTACGGCGAGTCCTCAAATCCGTCCTTGAACACAGTATCCTCGGGCTCGACTTCACCATCATCGTTGGTGATCAGGCCGGCTCCAAAAGTCTTGTAGGCAACCCAGTTTCCGCCGTTTTCCGCGCTGGTAATCCTCATCCAGACCACCTCATCGGGCTCCCCAACCGTATCTCCCAGGATGGGGATGGATACCTGCTCGGTTTGTTGGGTGCCGCTGATGCCGAAGTTGATCTCACCCTCGACGTCAATGTAATCCGAGCCCTCCGAGGCTGAGCCCGGCTCGGACTGATAAGCCACTGTCACCGGATGATCGGTGGCTGACAAATGCACATCGAAGGTCAGCAGCTTCTGCCCTGAGTTGCCCTCTGTGACTTCCGCGTCATCAATGACGATACCGGGGCTGGTGATGTCCTCATCAAAAATCAGCAACTCTGAAGCGCTGACACCCAGCGTTGCGCCGCCGGTTGGGGACGACAGGGCCAGAACCGCGCTTTCCGGGTTGGGTGCCCCGGGCGGATCAACCAGAACCGGCACATTGATGACCTTGATGGTTTCGTTGGCCAGAAACGTAACCACCTGGTCCGAGTCAACGTAGTCAGTGCCGGCGAATGCAGTATCGTTGGAAATCGTGAAATTCACTGAAACGCTACCACTCATACCGTGACTGCGCACCAGAATCACTTCGCCGGTGTTGATAACTCCCTTGTACGCCAGGTAAACATCGCGGAAAAACTGGATTTTGCCGGGATTAGGGCCACCCACCTGGGCACAGGGTGAGAATTCCGAGGTATTGCCCTGGGCGTCGGTCACAGTGGCTGACGCAAAGGCGTCCACAACCGGAACACCGATATCAGAGACCAGTGTTGCCTGGCCATTGCCATCCGTCAGGACGTTGGTACTGCCGATAAATGTCCGGCCTTCACCCATGCCCGTATCGTCGCAGGCCGGGCTGGAGAAAAACTCCACCCGATAGAGCTTTTGAGGCTCATTCCTCAGCAGTCCTTCAAAGTGGGTGCTGCCGCCATTCACTGTCACCGAGGTGAGTAGTGGAAAATTCTGCGCCCGGTTGCCGATGATGTCCGGGTCCAGGTTGTCGTTTGGAAAGGCGTACTGCAAACCAACGTCTATGCCCAACAAGCCATTGCCGTAGACCGAATTGCCGCTGACCTCATTGCCATCACCCCGCTCAACACGCACGCCGATGAACCCATTGTTCATGATGATATTGCCCTGGCCGGCGCCGGTGCCACCGATGGTATTGTTCCAGGCATCACCCACGAAGATTCCGAAATAGTCATTGCCCAGCCCGGCGGCGAGTGCTTTGTTGGTGCCCAGCCAATTGCCCTGTATCACATTGCCTTTGGCCTGACTGCCAATACCGATGCCGGAAAAGGTCATGCCTGCAATCACATTACCCGCTCCAGGCGTGCCAATGATGTTGTTGTCGGCATCCACTTCAATACCGGTGCCATTGTCCGACAGATTTGCCGTTGCGCTGGCATCCAGTCCAATGATGTTGTTGCGGATGGTGACGCCGGTGGTATCGAATTCAAGCGATACGCCACGCTCGTTGCCTGCCACAACGTTGCCATCGGCCACGGCCGGGCCGCCGATTTCACCACCGGTGGCGTTGTAGCCGCGAATACCATAGGACTGGTTACCCAATGCAGCACTGCCAGCCATGTTGGTGCCGATGAAATTGCCGCGAACGATGTTGTTGATACCGCCGAACACTACACCGTTGTTCAGATTCCCTGAAATGAGGTTGCGTGCACCCGCTGTGCTGCCGCCCAGGGTATTGTTGGATCCACCGAGATCCACGCCACCCTCCCCGTTGGGAATCGCAGCAGTTCCGGAGCTATTGGTACCAATCCGGTTACCCTGGATGGTTGTTCCGGTGACGTCCGAATCAAGCACAATACCCAGCGAATCGTTTCCGGAAATGACGTTACCCTCGCCAGCTGCGCTGCCGCCAATCACTCCATTGATGGAGCCAATGGCTCGTATGCCATTGCTGCCATTGCCAAGATCGACGGTTCCACTTGCATCAAGGCCAATGGTGTTGCCTTTGATGACATTCCCTGAGCCAAACAGACCCACGCCACCAAACGCATTGCCGGAAATGATATTGCGGGCTGCGGCAGTGGCCCCGCCAAGGATATTGTTGGTTCCGTCCAGTTCAACTCCGCCGCCGTCATTGGCGATGATGGCCACGCCTGCGGTATCTACTCCAATTTTGTTGCCCTGAATAACCGTTCCGCTGACGTCACTATCAAGCACGATGCCGGATGAGACATTGCCTGAAATGACATTGCCTTCGCCCGCTGCGGTCCCGCCGATCACACCGTTGGTGGAGCCAATGGCGCGTATACCATTGCTGCCGTTGCCCAGATCCACGCTGCCAGTCACATCAAGCCCGATGTAATTGCCCTTGACGGTGTTACCTGAACCGTACAAACCGACGCCTTCATACAGGTTGCCGGAGATCAGATTGCGTGCCGCTGCGCTTGCGCCGCCCAGTACGTGGTTGGTGCCATTCAGTGTTACACCGCTTCCGCCATTGGGGATGACGGCCGTGCCTGAAGGGTTGGTACCGATGAAATTGCCGGCAATGGTTATTGCCAGCGATTCGGCGTCCAGCGTCACTCCATCTCCACTGTTTCCCGAAATGACATTGCCCTCGCCGGCAACCGTACCGCCGATTGAACCGCCAACCGTCGCAAAAACGCGCATGGCTGCCGAACTGTTCGCAATGGCAACCGTCCCCGCGGCATCGAGCCCAATGTAATTACCCTGTATGAAGTTGCCGGTGCCAGACATAGTGACGCCATGGAATACATTGCCGGAAATGATGTTGCGTTCTCCGGCTGTATCGCCGCCCACTCGATTGCCCGTGCCATCGAGACTGACTCCAACATCGTTGGGAATAGCAGCTGTGCCCGCGGCATTGGTACCGATGTAGTTGCCGTAGACCGTAACATTCTGGGTTTCTGATTCGATGGAAACGCCATAACTGCTGTTGCCCGAAATTACGTTTCGGGCCTCCGGCACATTTCCACCAATGACCAAACCATCCACGCTGCCGGTTGCGCGAATTCCCATGTCCTGGCTACCCAGGGCCGCGGTGCCGGCCAGATTCGTACCAATATGGTTGCCGGTGATGACGTTGCTGTTTGCACCCGTAAACACCAGGATTCCGTTATCGGTGTTACCTGAGATGACGTTGCGGCCATCGGGATCGGTTCCACCTATCAGGTGATTATCGCCGGTGATGGAGATACCGCTGTTGCCATTGGGAATCGCGCCGCCGCCACTGGCGTTCAAACCAATAAGGTTGCCGTGCACCCCCCAGAATGCTGAACTTGAGCTGAGCGCAATGCCGTCCCGGGTGTTACCGGAAATCAGGTTGCCCTGCCCTGGATCATTGCCGCCGACCTGCGTTCCAGCCCCTCCAGACCCGGTGATTCCTCCTTCCAGATTGGGTAATGCCGATGTGCCAGCCGCATTGGTGCCGATGCGATTACCGCGTATCACGGAAAATCCCCCGGCAGTTACAGCAATGCCATTGCCTTTGTTGGCGGATATCACATTCCCCGTGCTGCTTGCGGTACCAATCGAACACAGTTGGCCAGTAAGCCAAATGCCATCCTGACCGTTACCGTCAGCCGTGGTGCCATCCGTTCGCACGCCGATGTAGCTATTGGTGATGGTGGTGCTGTCACTGGCAATGGTGATACCAGACCCGGGAAAACCGGTGATTGACAGGTAAGCCACGGACGAACCATCGGCTGCAGCCGAAAAACTCAGGCCGTTTCCTGAGGCCAGCGATGAGCCATCCAGGCGAATGCCAGGGGCGCCAGAAATAGCCTCTCCCGATGCATCTATATCGGTATCCCGGGTAATGAGTGGCAGTGCGGAAGCCAGCGCGATGGTAAACGGCCCGGTTCCCGCAATATTGAAGATAATGCTGTGTGGCGGCGTATTGTCCGCGTTGGCAGCCAGAATCGCGGCCCGCAGCGAACCTGCGGCGGCATCCGTGGTGTTCGTTACAACGAAAACGTCAGCCAAAACAGAGGGAGAAAAAAGCAGTATTGCGACAACAAACAACAGGGCAACGGTTCGATCGTGAACGCGCCCAACCAATTTTGCACGCATTATGGCTTCTTGGTAGTCGGTGAGAAGTGGATTATAGCCAGTGCCCCGGGAAGCGATTCAAGAGACTTGCGACCAAATTCGATACCGACAGGCCTTTAGCGGGCACCTTGTTTGTTCGGGGCACCCGTAATCCGTTCGATTACCCGACCACCGGCGAATTGAGCGCACTGGCGTTCCAAACCCGTCCAGCCAATTACTTTTCCGGCGGGAATTCGAGTAATCTGCCGGTTTCCGGCCCAGCATCGAATTCATGTCTGTTCGTGATATCAGCCTGTTGCTCCTTGTCTGCCTGATCTGGGGTTTCAATTTCATCGCCGCCGCCCAGGGCATGCAGCATTTTTCACCGCTGGTGTTCATGAGCCTGCGGTTTGTGGCCGTGCTGCTGGTGATGTTGCCTTTCCTTCGCCTGCCGCCCAGGGGTGAGTGGTTGCGACTGGTGATGGTCTGCCTGTGCATCGGCGCGGTGCATTTCACCCTGCTGTTCTGGGCTATCGCGATTTCCGGCGATGTATCACCCATCGCCATCCTGCAACAAACCTATATTCCGATTTCGGTACTGCTGGCCATGGCTTTCCTGGGCGAGCAGGTGGGCTGGCGCACGCTGGCCGCCATCGCCGTGGCCTTCTGCGGGGTGGCGGTACTCAGTTTCGACCCGCTGGTATTCCACCAGCTGAACGTGTTGGTGCTGGCCCTGGTCGCGGCGGTTGCCCAGGCTCTGGGTTCGACGTTCATGCGCAGTATCAAGGGGGTTGGCGCGCTGAATTTCCAGGCCTGGACAGCGTTGCTGTCGCTGCCCCTGCTGGTGGTTTGCAGCCTGCTGTTTGAAAGCGGCCAGGCCGAGGCCATACGAACCGCGGGCTGGCTGGACTGGGCCAGCGTGAGTTATTCGGGGCTGGTTTCTTCCATCGTGGGCTACGGGTTGTTCTTCCTGCTGGTGCAGCGCAATCCGGTAACCACCATCATGCCTTACATGCTGCTGATGCCGGTGTTTGCCGTGATCTTCGGCATCGTCATCTGGGGCGACCGGCCGGGCGTGAACCTGTTCGTGGGTGGCGGCCTGGTGCTGAGCGGCATCCTCTATATCAGCCTGCGCTCGCGCGCCAAAGCGCC
>CAYYCX010000003.1:0-20196 GCA_964470455.1 uncultured Wenzhouxiangellaceae bacterium | reverse complement strand
CCGCCAGGCCCGTACACCATCAGGTTGGTCTGGTAACCGATCGGCGTGGCAAAACTGGCCGAAGCCGCCATCATGATGCAGGCTACAAAAGGCCACAGGCTCACGCCCATGCTCTCGGCCGCGGCCTGGGCGATCGGGAATATCAGCACCGCAGCGGCATTGTTGGTGATCACCTCGGTCATCAGGCTGGTGATGGCATAAACGGCCGCAAGCGCCAGCCAGGGATTGTCGCCGGCCAGTGACAGCCAGGAATGCGCCACCGCTTCCGCCGCACCGGTGGAGGACATGGCCGAGCCGATGCCCAGCGCCACGCCGATCACCACGAGAACATTCCAGTCAATGCTGGCACGGGCGGATTCCATGCGGGTGCAGCCGGTGGCGACCATCAGCAGTGCACCGGCCATCGAAGCTTCCAGCATGGATACCAGCTCCAGCGTGGCCGACAGCACCATGCCGGTGAGAATCGCCAGCGCCAGCCAGGCTTTTTCATGGCGTGGCAGCTTGGCGTGCGAAACTTCGCTCACTAACAGGAAGTCGCGCGAGTTCCGGTTCTGCCGCCCGAACGACAACCGGGTTTCCAGCAGCAGGATATCGCCGGCCCGTAACACGATGTCACCGAGTTTCCCGGCGATGCGCTCACCATCGCGCGCCACCGCGATCACCACGGCATCGTAACGGGTGCGGAAATTGCTGTCGCGAATGGTGCGGCCGACCATCGGGCTGGTGTTCGAAACCACCGCTTCAACCAGCCGGCGCTCGGCGCGCGGCTCATCCAGCTTGAACACCTGGTCGGGCGCCGGGATCAGGCCGCGCAAACGCAGTATGTCGACCACCGAATCCACCACGCCGATGAACACCAGCCGGTCTTCGGCACGTAGCACTTCAGCCGGGGAAACCGCCGGCAGCAACTGTCCGGCGCGTTCGATTTCCGCCAGGAAGGCTCCCGGCAGATGACGCAATCCCGCCTGCTCCACGCTTTTTCCCACCAGTGAACTGCCGCGTTCGACCAGCATCTCGATGGCGTATTCGCGCGGGTCATCCTGCAGCAACAAGGGCGGCTTGCGTTCCGGCAGCAGCCAGCGGCCGGCAATCAGTATGATCGCGATACCCAAAACCGCCGAAGGCAGGCCCAGCGCACCTATTTCAAAAAAGCCCATGGGGCCAAGCTGTGTTTCACTCAACACCATGCCGTGCACCACCAGGTTCGTGCTGGTGCCGATGATGGTGCAGGTGCCACCCAGAATGGCCGCATAACTGAGCGGAATCATGAGCTTGGAAACGGAGATCCGGCAGCGCCGGCTCCAGTCTTCAACTACCGGGATCAGCATCGCCACTACGGGAGTGTTGTTGAGGAATGCGCTGATGGCGGTAACCGGCAGCATCAGCCGTGCCTGCGCGGAAGCCACCGACCTCGGTCGACCCAGCAGGCGTGCGCCCAGGGCATGAACGGCGCCAGTATCCACCAGCCCCGCCACCACCACAAACAGCAAGCCGACGGTGATCAGGCCCTCATTGGCAAAGCCATTCAAAGCCTGTTTGGGCTCAACGGCTCCGCTGAAAACCAGCACAGCCAGCGCAGAACCCAGCAGGAATTCCGGGGCGAGGCGGGTGCGCACCAACAGCACCAGGCTGATCAATACCACCGCCAGCGTCAACCAGGCATGAAAGCCCACTTTCCTCTCCTGTTCGCAGGTTCTGCGGCCAACACGACATCGCCCGGCAGTGCCGGGCGATGGATTGTTTCAAAGCATAAGCAAACACCGGCAGGCTTGCCAGTGTCGAACCTCCGAGGAGTGGAACTTCGACAGCCAGGACATCGCTTCCTGGCCAGGAAAAAGGGCCCCTACAACTTCAGCCCGCAACCGAGAAATGCATCGCGGATGGTTGCCTTTTCCGCATCCGTCAATTCCAGCATCGGTGGGCGCACGCGTCCGCCAACCTGGCCAAGCAGCTCCTGCCAGTATTTCCCAAAGGCCTGGGGCTTGTCCGCGGGCCGCGATCGGGCCATGGCCTCGCGCACCGGGTTCAGGCTGTCGCGGACCCGCCGCGCTTCGGCGAAATTCCCGGCGAACGCCAGGCGGGTGTACTCATCCATGCGCTTGTCGTTTCTGGTTTGCAGGTGGTACGGCGGAGAAGAACACAGGTACAGCCGCCAACCCAGTTCTTCGATGTTGTCCAGCCATTCTTCTTCCGAGGACGTGGACACCTGTATTTTGTCGCCCACCATCCGGGTCAGCTGCACATACATCTCACGCGGCACCGAATATTTGATGGCCACGATATTGGGCAGTTCGGCAATGCGGGCGCATTCTTCAGGCTTCATCAGATAGCCCGAATCCGGATGGCTCCACATGGCGATGCCGATGTCCAGCCGATCACACAGGGCCTTGTAATACTGGTACAGGACTTCGCCGCGTTCGTGCACAAAGCTCAACACTGGCGCATGCACCACGATGTAGTCTGCACCACAGTTCTGCGCGTGCAGCGCAAGATCAAGAACGGTGTTGAAGTTCTGGTCCGAAACGGAAACGATAACGCCTGCTTTGCCGTCACATTCCTCAACCGCAATTTCAAAATTGCGCTTCCTCTCTTCCAGGCTCATGGAAAAGAATTCGCCCTGTTTGCCGGCAATGAACAGGCCTTTGATGTCGAGGTCGTCTATCCAGTGGCGAATGTTTGAGCGCAAGCCCGCTTCATTGAGCGACAGGTCCTCGTTGAAGGGGTTCAGCGCTGCCGCCCAGATTCCGCGCATGTTCTCGCGGGCGTAATCTTTTGCATCCCGTTTAGAGTATTTGGTGGCCATGTTCCCGTTGCTGTTGGTGTGTGTATGAGGTGAGCGGCCGGTGGGCTGTGCAATGCATCAACGCCGGCTTTGTAAAGTACCAGCTGAACGATACTCGAACCGGTTCTTCATGGGCGATAAATGGATATAGATAAATTGTATATCCAGTTCGCTTGATCCTGCGATAATGGAAATTCCCTGGCCACGGCTGGACTGGGAACGTGGCCCTGAACCACCTGGACAGCAAGGGCCGGTTAGCCGGAACACGCTTCGGCGCCATTTTTATCGGAGATTTGCCTTGGTAACCCGCCACACTCGTATCGTCGATCGCGCCATCACCCGGCTGAAGCTCCGGCAGCTGCGACTGCTGGTGGCCGTCAGTCGTTATGGAAACATCCAGAACGCGGCCCGCGATTTGCGGATGTCCCAGCCGGCGGCCTCCAAACTGATCCACGATCTTGAACACGACTTTGAAGTGAAACTGTTCGATCGCACCAACCGGGGCGTGGTCCCGACGGCCTTTGGGGAATCACTGATCCGGCACGGCAAGCAGATACTTGCCCAGGTTTCGATTGCGGCACAGGAACTGGATGATCTCACTGAAGGCAGCAGTGGCAGGGTCGTGGTGGGCACCCTGTTGGCGGCGGCAGCGGACCTGCTGCCCCTGGCCATCAACGCGGTGCTGGAAGAGCGCCCAAACGTCACCATCAAAGTGGTCGAGGGCACCAACGATGCGCTGATGCCGGCGCTCCTTTCCGGCGAGATTGACATGATAGTCGGCCGGCTGCCGGCCTATCGGGCCCGCGCCAGGCTGGTACAGGAGCGGCTGTTTGACGAACGCATACTGGCGGTGGTTGGCCCGCGGCATCCGCTGGCAGGAAAGTCATCGGTTTCGTTCGACCAGATTCAAAAATTCAGCTGGATATTGCCGCCACAGGAAACCACGTTGCGGCGGCAGATTGACCAGTTTTTTGTCGCCCAGGATCAGTACGTACCACCTGCGGTGCTTGAATCGGTATCGTACCTGACCAACCGTTCGCTGCTGCAGAAACGTGACCTGGTCAGCCTGATGCCTGAACACGTGGTTGCCCATGACATCAAGAGCCGGAACCTCGCCGCAGTGGATTGGCAGGTGCCGTTCGGCAAAGGCCCGGTGGGGATCACCTACCGTGGCGCAGACAGCCTGTCACCGGCGGGAACGGAATTTCTCAAAGCCTTGCATCGCACGGCAGACCGGATGAAGGCCAGCGCGTGAAAACCTGAGTCAAAACGCCCGAACAACCCGCAACAACCCGCAACAACCCAAAGCAACCTTGGCCTTCTGATATCAACAAATCACATATCTGCATTTACATATTTCAATCTTCCTTATGGCAGTCTTTGCCCGCTGAAACCTCAAACCGCCCGACACAGGGCAGATCCGACCCAGGAAACGTCATGAACAACTATCCGGACCTGCAGCTTTACATCAACGGAAAATGGCGCAAGACGGCCAGTGACATGCCGGTGCTGAATCCCGCGACGGAAGAGGAGATTGGCCGCCTGCCGGTTGCTGAAAACAGCGATCTGGACGATGCGCTGGCAGCTGCGGAAAAGGGATTCCGGATCTGGCGCCAGGCGGCGCCCGCACAACGCGCCCTGGTATTAAACAAGGCCGCCGCGCTGATGCGCGAGCGGCAGGAAGAGATCGCCACCGCCATTACCGCGGAACACGGCAAGCCGCTTCCGCAGGCGCGCCTGGAAGTCATCCGGGGGTGCGAGTTTCTTGAATGGGACGCCGGCGAGGCGACTCGCACCTACGGCCGGGTCATTCCCAGCGCTCCGGGCGTGCGTTACATCGTCCATCACCAACCCATTGGGGTGGTCGCCGGGTTTTCACCGTGGAATTTCCCGATGAGCCAGCCTTGCCGCAAGGTGGCCGGAGCCATCGCGTCGGGCTGTTCGATCATTCTCAAGGCCGCCGAGGAAACACCGGCCGGCGCACTGCACATCGCCCGCGCCTTGCACGATGCCGGGCTGCCACCGGGAGTATTGAACCTGGTATTTGGCAAGCCGGCGCACATATCGGAACACCTGATCCGGCACGACTCGGTGCGGCTGGTGGCCTTTACCGGCTCCACGGCCGTTGGCAGGCATCTGACCACCCTGGCATCGCAGCACATGACTCCGGTGTTGATGGAACTGGGTGGCCATGCGCCCGTGATCGTATGCGAGGACACGGATGTAAAAGCCGCGGCCATTTCCGGAGCCGTGCGCAAGATGCGCAATGCCGGGCAGGTTTGCACCTCGCCCACGCGCTTCTTTGTGCACCAGAGCATTTACGAAAATTACACCCGGCTGTTCGTTGAACGTGCCGCCCAAACAGTGGTGGGTAACGGGTTTGATGCGGGTGTGGAAATGGGTCCGTTGGCCAACGGCCGCCGGGTTGAAGCTTTGACCGAACTGGTTGAAGACGCGGTGGCGCAAGGGGCCGAACTGAAAACGGGCGGCAAGCGGAAAGGCACCCGAGGCTATTTCTTTGAGCCAACGGTGCTGGCCAACGTGCCGGATTCAGCGCGGGTGATGCAGGAAGAGCCCTTCGGGCCTCTGGCGATCATCAACCCGGTAGGCTCGCTGGATGAGGCAATCCAGAAAGCCAACTCAGTACCCTATGGCCTGGCAGCGTACGGCTTCACCAACCGGGCGGATTACGTGGATCGCATGCTCGATGGCATCGAAGCAGGCAATATTTCCATCAATACCCTCGAAGCTTCCTTGCCCGAAACGCCCTTCGGCGGCGTGAAATCCAGCGGTTACGGCCGCGAGGGTGGCACTGAAGGCCTGCACAACTACATGATCACGAAAAATCTTTCCCACAGCCTGGCGATTGTTTAGTGCTGCAGGCCGTTCAGGAGCAGGCACTTTCCTGGTCAGCCGACTCTCATCAGGAGCCCACCTTCAGGCTTTGCACCAACCCCCGCAATGTAGCGATCACGCTCAGGGCAGTGATCCTGCTGGTACCGGGGTTGGACTCGGAGGGGAAATTTTCGATCGTCATTTCAAAGCGCGCGCTGTCGGCGTCCACCTTGATGGTGTGCGTGTTGCGCGTCCGGGTTGGATCAGCCCAGATTTCCAGCCGGGTGTTGCGTGCGCCGATTCCGGCCAGGCCGACTGCAGCCGCCACATTCACATTCGCAGGAAACCCGCGCGCCCCGTCATAGGCGCTGCCCTCGAATACCCGCAGCGGTTCGGCCAGGTTGCTGATGTCAACCTGGTTTTCCGTAAGGTAGGGCGCGCCCTGCAGGGACGTGGGAGGCTTGCGGGTAATCATGGTTACGGAGAAGATCTTTCCTTCGGCCGCCGCCCGGATGGCATCCAGGCCCAGCAATGCGCCACTGGCCAGGATCAATCGGCCACCGTGGTCCTTCGCCAGGTCAACCAGGTCTTCATTGGCCAGCAAGGCGGCGCCACTGACTGTCACGATGGTGCGTCCGGCCTTCAGGCCGGGCTCCACCACGGCCCGGAAGCCCTGCTTGGGAACACAATCGACGATGATGTCCGCCAACTCCGTCAACGCTTCAGCTGACACCAGCGGTACCTTGTTTTTGTAGTTGCGCATGTGTTCCTGCGCGGTGGATTCGGTGCGCGTGTGCACCGCCACCAGCCGCAGCCCGGGAATGCCCTCCTCCAGTACATCGGCAACCTTGCCGCCAATGGTACCGAGGCCGGCGATGCCTACTCTCAGTTCTTTATTGCTGTGCTTCATCAGGCCATTCCACTGTCACAACACCAACCGTCGAAATCCGCGGCAAATGCCACCGGCATTTACGTATACCTGATTATGTTATTGAATACACGCCCAGTGACGTGCATTCCCATTCGGCAAACATGGGGTGGAGCTCAGCAACATCATGGAAACCGACTGACTTGGCTGGCCATCCCGCAAACCCTGGACAAAGCCTGTGATTGACCTTATAACGCTGGCGGTTGCCATGCTGTTCACCGGCGTGGTCGGCGGCATTCTCGCCGGCCTGCTCGGTGTCGGTGGTGGCATCGTCATCGTTCCCATGCTGGAATTCGCCCTGGGCTTTGTCGGCACGGATCCCTCGATCCGCATGCACATCGCTGTCGCCACATCGCTGGCGACGATCATCCCGACTTCGCTTTCCTCTTCCCGTGCCCATTTCAGGCGTGAGGCCGTTGATATCGAGCTGGCGAAAAGATGGGCGGTCTGGATATTCATCGGCGCACTGGCCGGAACCTGGCTGGCCAGCCAGGTACACAGCCGCGTGCTGTCCGGAATCTTCGCCGGCGTGGCTTTCCTGGTGGCGGCCAAGATGATCTTGCCCCTCGATGACAAAACCATCACCCAGGGTGTGCCAAGAAGCCCGGCCATGTTCCCGGTGCCGACGCTGATCGGGCTGATCTCAACCATGATGGGCATCGGTGGAGGTTCGCTCAGCGTGCCCACCCTGACTGCCTTTGGCGAGCCCATTCATCGCGCCGTGGGCACCGCCGCCCTGTTTGGCCTGGTGATCGCTGTCCCGGGCACACTGGGTTTCATGATGGCCGGGTATGGCAACCCTTTGCTTCCCCCCGGCAGCGTCGGCTATGTCAACCTGATCGGCCTGGCGTTGATTGCTCCAACCACGGTGCTGGCCGCGCCATTGGGCGCCCGCCTGGCCCATGCCCTGGACAGGCGTTACCTGACTCTGCTGTTTGGCAGCTTCCTTCTGATCGTCGCCATTCGCATGCTGATCCGGACTCTGGCCGGGTAGTCACGGCTTCGACCGGTTCCAGGCGGCAAGCCTGCGCCATGCAACACTGCTGAAACTCCGAACAACTTCATGTCTCCCCTTTAACCGGAGCCCTGCTGATCAAGGGAAACGAGAACCAAGCATTCCCTGGCGATACTATTTCAGCTTCAGCTGGGTTTTCTTGCTGTTGGCCAGGAATTTGTTCAGGTCTTTGGAAGCGGACATGAAGCGCTTGTTCAGCTTTTTGAATTCCTTCCAGCTGGAAACGTCAGCCTGCTGGTAGAGCACTTCGATGTCATCCAGCAGAAATCCCTGCTGCACGGCGACGGCGGAGCCGCCGCCCAGTAACTGGTTGAAGCCCGGTTCATCCAGGTTCGCCAGATTGACCGTGGAACCGTCGGGCTGGATGGCAACATTCTTGCGGGTGAATACTTTCACATTGGATACGTTGTAAACCGACTCCTGGTAAACCACGGTCTTGTCGGCGGTATACACCTTGGTGCTGCCGCAACCGCCCAGGCTGAGCGCCAGCGCCAGCATGGCCACCACGCCCAGTCGATGGCGGTTTCGCAAAACACCGGGGTTTCGCAAATCCAGCGGTTCCTGTCCGCATGCCATAATCCGGTTCAATTGACTGCCTCCTTTTCCTGCTGGTATTGCTGGTAACCGGCATATCCCGCCTGCCGTGCCTGGTATTCCCGCAATACGGCGTCCGGCACGGGCCCGGCGACGGTCAGCCACGCGTCTCCCTGTCTTACCTGCCAGCCATTCGCGCCCATGCGGTACAAGGTGCCGTCCGGACCGGCATACAAGGCCTCATCGTTCGTGGCTGCAGGCGCAGCTTTGACGCGGTATCCACCCGCATCCACGTAATTGTGGTCGTCGCGAATGACAACCTCATGTTTCCGGCCCTCGTCATCCATCACCCAGTCGGTATCGCCTTCCGGAACATTGACATCCGTGGAAACGGATACCGGGTATGGATAGGGGTTACCCCAGAACGGATCGTACCAACCGCCGTAACGCCAGCCACCGGCCCAGGGGTAGTAGCGCGCGCCATATCCGTAGGGCGGCCAGTATCCGCCGTACCCAAAGGTGCTCCAGAAGTACGGGTCACGCTGGCGTGGATCGTAGGTCGGGTCGTAGTACTTGCCGGAACCGGTGGGCCCGTAACCCTTGATCAGGCCTTTGTCGGCGGTGTAGGTGCCGCTGTAACCATAGGTGTGGATGTAGGCCTGGCGGCCTGTTTTGTTATCGAAACCGGCGAGCTTCACAAAGGTCATGTTGTACGCCGGATCATCCGGGGGGATGGAATAGACCACGTCCGGGATCTGCAGGGCCGCGCGCCAGGGGCCGCCTGGGGTTGATGAAACGTACCAGGCAGCATTGTCCAGCAGGTAGTAATTGTCGTTGTGCCTGAGCACCTGGCTGGTGGTGTTCACCGCGCGTTCCAGCAGCACGCCGTTGATCCAGGTGAACTGCGGTTCGCCGTCATAGCGCACCGACAGCGCGCTGGCATCCTGGCTGTCAATCATGCGGCTGCGCGGCAGGGCGGCTTCCACCAGGGCAATGCGGTTTTCCTCCGTACCGGGAATCGCGGCCAGTACATGCGCCTTGTCGCCATTGGCGGGAATGTCCGCGAAAGCCTGCGGCAGCTGCGGCTCAAAGCTCCATTGCCCCTTCAGGTCGCGCGCGCTGAACCAGCGGCCGGCCAGCAGCAGGTACCAGTGGTTTTCGTACTGGAACAGGTCATGATCCGTATTGACCACGTACTGCAACGCGGTTCCGGGTAATGGCTGCAGTTGTGGCGGCCCGTCAAACACCACCAGCTCCGCCGGTTGGTAGCTGATCTTCAATGGCGGTGGTACCCGATCGGTCTGCTTTGGCGGCAGGATTCGCTTCATTCGTTCCCAGCCGTTGGCCATGGCCAGGTTGGCAATTTCCTGTGGCAGCTGCGCTGCAACTTCCCACGTGCCCCCGGACAGGCTGCTGTTCCGCAGCCAGTAATCGCCGAATACCAGGTACCAGAAGTCGTCGGAGGTGTCGTGAAACAGCGTCCAGCTGGTGTTCACGGCGATTTCCAGCCGTGAATCGCGAATGGGCGCGGTTTGCGGCGGGCCATCGAACAGGACCAGCACGGCGGGCTGTTCCGAGAAAATGATATCGGGCACATCCTGCTGCCGCGGCGGCGCCGGCTGCGGCAGCGTATCGGCAATACCCTCGGGCAGGGCGCGCAGCAGGTATTCCAGCGACACGGTGGTTTGCGCCTGCCCGAGTGCTTCCTGCAACAAAGGGTACGCGCCCGGGGAATTCTTCAGCGAGGCCGCGGCTTCCGGCATGGTCTCATCCGCCACGGCTTTCACCGGGCGCAACCCGTCCAGCAAAACCACACGCTCATCAAAACGGATCTCGGTGACTGCCTGCACCATCACCGAGCCGGTCCAGGGAGAGCTGCCCACCGGCTCGATTTCCACCGGAACCCAGGCGGAGAGCACGGTGAAATCTTTCCAGTCGCTGACGCTGGGGTGATGCACTGTGACCTTGCCGCCGGGCAGCGTGATTTCGCGTGGGTAGGATGGAGCGTCTGCCGCCATGGCGGCGCCAACCTGTAGCCACATGACCAGCAACAGGGCCATCAACCATACGGCCAGCAGCAGGGCAGGTCGACCCAGGGTTTGCGTACAGCGCGGAAAAATCGATGAGATCATGGAAGCACAGGTCCAGGCGGTTGAGCGGCAAGTCGCACCATACCCGAAGCACCCGCAGACTGGAACTCCCCCAGGCAGGCCGGTGGGGTTCCGGTGCACACGGCATGCAGAACCGGAATACAAGTCCAAAGTCCGGATGCCGAATTGAACAAACCCGGGCCCAAACCCCGGGGAATAATCTGCAGGCACAAACGGGGTATGCTTGCCCCATGAAGCAATCCGCAAACCCGGCTCCGCCCGGCGGCGGCCAAGCCGCTGAGCCGGCTCCGGCAGAACCAGGAACATCATTCAACTGGTGGGTGTATATGATCCGCTGTGACGACGGAACGCTGTACACCGGCGTGAGCACCGACCCCGAGCGACGCTTTCGGGAGCATTCGCAGCATCCGCGTGGCGCCAAGTACTTTAATGGCCGCAAGCCGGTGGCCATCGTCTACACCGAATCGGGCCACACGCGCAGCAGCGCCGGCCAGCGCGAAGCCGCGATCAAGAAACTCGGGCGTAACCAGAAGTTGGCGCTGTTGCGGGAAACTTCGTCCTGAACTGATCCAGGTCGTGTTTTCGGAACTTCGTCCCGGCTAAACTGGAGCACGACTTTGTCCATGCCGGACTGGACCGGCGCATCCCACAGCACGATGAAATCCAAACTGACCATTGGCTTCCTGCAACTGCTCAAGCCCAACCCGCTGAGCTTCAGCCACCTGCGTGGCGACCTTTTTGGTGGCCTGACCGCTGCCATCATCGCCCTGCCGCTGGCCCTGGCATTTGGCGTGGCTTCCGGCGCGGGCCCGGTGGCCGGCTTGTATGGCGCCGTCTGCGTGGGCCTGTTTGCCGCCCTGTTTGGCGGAACGCCCAGCCAGGTTTCCGGCCCCACCGGACCCATGACGGTAGTCTCAGCATCGGTGTTCACGCAATTTGCCGACGAACCCGCTGTGGCTTTCACCGTGGTGATGATGACCGGCGGCTTCCAGATGCTGTTCGGATGGTTGCGGCTGGGACGCTACGTCAACCTGATGCCTTACCCGGTGATCTCGGGCTTTCTCACCGGCGTGGGCGCCATCCTGATCATCATGCAGCTCGAGCCTTTGCTGGGTTATCCCGCCCACGGTTCGGTGGTCAATGCACTGTCCGTGTTGCCTGCCGAGCTGACGGCGCCGCAGTGGCAGGCAGTGCTGGTCGGCCTGGTGTCGCTGGCCATCGTGTTCCTGATGCCCAAACGCTTCACACGCGTGGTGCCATCCCCGCTGGTGGCCCTGATTGCCTGTTCTTTGCTCGGCCTGACCTTGCCCGGAGTCGCCATTCTGGGCGAAATTCCCACCGGCCTGCCGCAATGGACCCTGCCGGCCATCAGCCTGAGCGAACTGAACAGCATGCTGGTGTCGGCTGCGGTGCTGGCCGCACTGGGTTCCATCGACAGCCTGCTGACTTCGCTGGTGGCGGACAACATGACCCGCACCTTCCACGAATCCGACAAGGAACTGGTGGGCCAGGGCATCGGCAACTTCGTGGCCGGGCTGGCGGGGGGCATTCCCGGCGCCGGCGCCACCATCCGCACCCTGGCCAACATCAATGCCGGTGGCCGCACCGCGTTGTCCGGCATGACCCATGGCGTGGTGTTATTGGCCTTCGTGCTCGGCCTCGGGCCACTGGCGTCGTCCGTACCGCATGCCGCCCTGGCCGGCATCCTGATCAAGGTGGGTTTTGACGTGATCGACTGGCGTTTCATCCGCCGCATGCACCGGGCGCCACGAATCGACCTGGTACTGATGCTGGTGGTGCTGGGCCTGACGGTGTTCGTCGATGTGATCACCGCCGTGGGCGTGGGCGTGGTGATCGCCAGCCTGGTGCTGGTGAAGGATATGGCCGAGGTGCAAATGGAAGCCATGCGCACCATCAACGACCCGGCGCACGAGCGCCTGTTCGATGAAACCACGGCTGCGTTGTACCAAAAACACCGCAAGGACCTGCTGTTCCTGCACCTCAGCGGCCTGATCAGTTTCGGCGCCGCCAGCGAGATGACCCGCGGCTTCAGCCGCGTCAGCGAGTACAAAGTACTGATCATCGACCTGCTGGACGTGCCGCGCATGGATGTGAGCGCCGCGCTGGCGCTGGAGGAAATGATCCAGCGCGCCAGCGAAGACGGCAAACGCGTGATCATCACCGGCATGACCTACCACGTGACGCGCTTGCTGGGACGGCTCGGCTCGCTGGATTTGGTGCGCGAATCGGAACGCTATGACACGCGGCCCGAGGCCATACGCGCAGCAGTCGCCCATCTCGAGGCGCTAAAAGCGTTGGACACATAAGGAGGCTAACGATTGAAAGGTTGAGCCTGAGGCTTCAGCTCCTGGCCCGTTAACGCTAGAATCCCCGGCAAACCAGCTACGGAACCAGCCGGGATCATCAATGCGCCACAGAGCCGCACGCTTTAGACATTCGCTATACTGCCTGATCGCCTGCTTCGCCTTCCTGCCCGCAAGCCCCGCCTGGCCGGCATCCGCCCATGACCAGCAGATCGCCGACCAGTACGCCGAGTGGTTCAAGGCCGAGTTCATGCTGGAGAACCTCGTGGGTGGCGCCTTCGCCGTGGTTTCGCGCGAAGGCATTCTGCGCATCGGCAGCTTCGGCTATACCGACACCAGCCACCGGCAGGCGGTGAACCCGGACACGGTGTTTCGCATCGCGTCGGTATCCAAGACATTTGCCGCCGGCCTGACGGCCTTGCTGGTGGCCGATGGCAGCCTGGCCTGGACCGACCCGGTGAACCGCTACGTGCCCGGCTTCCGCATCAAGGGCGACGCCTCAAAAATCCGCATCGAGGACTTGCTGGGGCAAAGTTCGGGGCTGATTTCGCACGCCTACGACAACCTCATCGAGGACGGCGTGCCCACCGAGCAGATTTACCAGCGCCTGGCCGAGCTGCCGTACTCCTGCGTGCCGGGCAATTGCTACACCTACCAGAACAGCGTGTTCAGCCTGATCCAGCCGGTGGTGGAAAAAGTCACAGCAAGCTCTTACGAGTCCCTGGTGGAGCAGCGCATCTTCAAACCGCTGGACATGCACACGGCATCAGTGGGCTTTGAACCCTTCGTGGCCAACACCAACCGCGCGCAGCCGCATGTGAAAGGCAAAAGCCGCTGGCTCACCGTGGAAGTACTGCCCAACTACTACCGCGTGGCGCCCGCCGCGGGCGTGAATGCCAGCATCACCGACATGGCCAAGTGGCTACAGGCGCAGCTGAGCGATGCGTCCGTGTTCGCCCCTGAAGCCCGGCATGCGCTGGTGGAACCGCGCGTGCGCACGCCGCGTGAACTGCGCCGGCGTGAATGGGACAAGCTGCTCACCGATGCCTACTACGGCCTCGGCTGGCGCGTGTACCAGCTGGGCGACCGGCGAATCGCCTATCACAGCGGCTGGGTCTCGGGTTATCGCGCGGATATCGCCTATTCCCCCGTCGATGGGCTGGGCATCACCGTGTTGCTGAATGCCGAATCCTCCAGCATCAACCGGCTCACCACGCAGTTCTGGCAGCTGGCTGACGCGCAACGCCAGGCTAGAGCGACAGCTCCATAGACCACTCGCTCGAGAGCGGCCCACCTGCAGCCTTGGGCGCCGGCGGAGCCCATAACCGCAACGGTGATGACCGCTGGCGATCCCGCGGTGGCACTGCAACTGCCAGCTCCCTGCACCAGGCGGCAAACACGGAAATGGCCATGCAGGACAGCATTTCCTTGATGTCCAGTGTGCTGGCCTTGGGATTCTGCAACAGGTACTCGTAATGGTCATCCAACGCTTCGCTGGCGAATATTGCGTGAGGCGTGGCGAGGTACTTTTCGCGGAAGGCCGGGTAAATCCGCCGGACTACATCCAGCCGCAGGTGCCTGATGGTGTGATCCCGGCCACCGTTGAAAAAACCCACTTTCTGTTTTGAGGGCGGGTAAATGGGTGCGGCCTTGAGCAATTGCTCACGCACGATGCGCTTGTCAAAGAACAACGACTCATGCAAGTCCGCCGGCACCGAGGCCAGCAGCTCCACCAGCCGGTGATCCAGGAACGGCACTCGTGCCTCGACGCCCTGGCTGGAACTGGTGCGGTCTTCATGCCACAGGTTGTAATTCATCAGCAGGTTGGTGCGGGAAACCATCTCCCGGTGGAAATCGCTGGGCCAGTCATCGGTGGGTGCTGCCATGAAACTTTTTGCCAGCGATGCCCGCATGTAAGCGGGAACACCGCGGTCGATGCGCCTCATGTCGGTGTGCATCGCCACCAGCTTGCTTGAATAATGCTGCCAGTCACGGGTATCGCTGCCAAAGCCCCGCGAATACCCGCCACTGAATTCATCGGCGCCCTGGCCCAGCAGGATCACTTTCAAACCCGGCAGCGCCGTCTTGGCATAGCGATGCAGTTCCAGCTTGAGCATCCACTCCGGGTGGAATTGGGGCCGCTCCACTGCCCACACCAGGAACTCAAAATCTTCCAGGTCGAACCGCAACTCCTGCAGCAGGGTGCGCGTGTCGTAATGCACCGGGTAGTGGTGGAAGCCGAAGTGCTCGGCCAGGCGCAAGGTTTGCTCGACATCGCCGGTGACGAGCGTGTTTTCCTCAACTACGGTAAAGCAGTGCAGCTCCTGACCGGAAGCGGCCGCCATGGCCGCCAGCAAGCTGGAATCGATGCCGCCGCTGAGGAACAGGCCCAGCGGTACATCACTCATCAGTTGCCGTGAGACGCTGTCCTGCAGCAATTCACCATAACGCCGGCTCCACCAGAGGGGATCCCGATTGCTGTCGTCGCCGCTTCGGGGGAAAAATTCCCGCACCGACCAGTACGTCCTGTGGCGAAGGCCGCCTGCTTCACTGAGACTCAGGGCACGGCCACCGGGCAATTGATGGACTCCCCGTACAAAGGTCTTGAGCGGATTTTCAAAACCCCAGCCGGGTTCGAAATCGGCCCATTGCAGGTCCCGCGGGCAATCCGGATGCGCCAGCAGGGCCTTGAGTTCGGAGCCGAACAGCAGGCCTTTGGGTGTCTCGGCGTAAAACAGCGGCTTGATGCCCAGCCGGTCGCGGGCCAGCAGCAATCTGCGTTCACGCGTATCCCACACCAGCAGGGCATACATGCCGTTCAATGACTGCAGCAGTTCATCCTCGCTCTCTTCATAGAGATGAACCACCACCTCCGAATCAGAGCGGCTGCCGAACCGGTGTCGGGACTTCAGGCGCTCGCGAATTTCCAGGTGGTTGAAGACCTCCCCGTTCACCACACTGAGAATGCTGTGGTCTTCATTCCAGATGGGCTGTTGCCCACCCGCCAGGTCGATGATGGACAGGCGCCGGAACACCAGGCTGAGATAGCCGTCGTCGTAAAACTGTTCATCATCCGGACCACGGCGCGACAGCTGCGCCCCCATGGCAGCCAGGTGGGCCTGGCGCTCAACCGCGCTGGCGCTCAAACCCGACAGATTGATCAATCCCGCAAAACCGCACATCCGGAATGGCCTTTGACAGCATGAACAGGATGGTGAGTGTAACCCGCTGGCATCCCGTCGTGGGCATCCGGCGGGCATTCAACCCGGCATTCATGGTACAAATGGACAACCAACAACCCGGTGATCAAACCAACATGAATGTATTCAAGAACCTGTTCATCATCCTTTTCATCAGCATGGCGCTGCTGGCCTGCGAACCCGCGGAGGAGCCTGCGCCCGAGCCGGCTGCTGAAGCTCCGGCCGCGGCGGGTGAGGAAGCCGCAACTGACGATGAGCCCGACATAGCCATTGAAATCGTCACGCCCGATGCGGATGTGCTGATCCGCGATGCCGCTGTTTACACGCTCAACCCTGATCAACCCTGGGCCGAAGCCGTGACGATTTTTGAAGGGCGTATCCAGTTTGCCGGCTCCCTGGAAGAAGCTGAAAAGCTGGTGGGGCCGAACACGCTGACGCTCTCCTATCCCGGCAGCATGCTGCTACCCGGCTTCCAGGACGCGCACCTGCATCCCTATACCTCCGGCATCGACCAGTTCGACTGCAACATGGATCTGCAACCCTATGAGCCGGAAACCTACGTGGCCAAGGCCAAAGAGTGCTACGAGACCATGACCGAACGTGAGTGGATCAAGGGCGGCGGCTGGAACCTGACGGCCTTTGGCGCCAACCCGATTCCCAACAAGGCCCTGCTCGATGCGGTCATTCCCGACAAGCCGGCCATTTTCTATTCCTCCGATGGCCACACCGCCTGGGTGAACAGCGTGGCGCTCGAAAAAGCCGGGATCACCGCTGACACGCCTGATCCGCAGAACGGCCGCATCGATCGCGATCCGGCCACCGGCGAACCGGTAGGCAGCCTGCAGGAATCCGCCATGTACCTGGTGGGCAACCTGGTGCCGCCACCGCCAGAGAAGCAGCGCAATGATGCCATGCGCTATGCGCTGGACTATCTGCACAGCCTGGGCATCACCGGCATGCAGGAAGCCTACGCCAGCGTCGACCCGGAAGACCCGCTGCACGCGCTGGAAACCTACCGCGCGTTCGCGGACCGCGATGAGCTGAAGATGCGCACTGCCATCAGCCTGCGCTGGGATAACAGCAAAGGACTGGACCAAATCGAGGACATCAAGGCGGCGCGCGCAAAGTACGATGGCAAGGGGCTGCAAGTCGATACGGTCAAGATGTTCCTGGATGGCGTGGTGGAGCCCAGCACCGCCGCGCTGATTGACGATTACTCCGACCAGCCCGGTTTCAAGGGCAACCTGCAAATTCCCCAGGAAACCCTGAATGAAGCCGTGCAGCAACTTGAGGCGGATGACTTCCAGGTGCACATCCATGTGATTGGCGATGCCGCGGTTCGCGCCGCGCTGGATGCATTTGAATATGCCCGCTACCGCAACGGCGCCAGCCGTTACCGCCATCACCTGGCGCATGTCCAGTTCATCCACCCGGATGATCTCAAGCGCTTCGGCGACCTGGACGTAACCGGCACGTTCTCGCCTATCTGGGCGGGCGGCGAGGATGAATTCCTCAGCGAACTGACCCTGCCGCGCGTGGGGCCGGAGCGTTACCGCTGGACCTATCCCATGCAAAGCCTGATCGATGCCGGCGGCCGCGTGGCTTTTGGTTCGGACTGGAACGTTTCATCACCCGACCCGCTGCAGGCCATCGAGGCTGCCGTCACCCGCGGCAATGTGTTTGACCCCGAAGTTCCGGTATTCATGCCGCAGGAGCGCATGAGCCTCGAGAATGCCATCAAGGCCGCCACGCTGAATGCCGCCTATGTGAACCGCATTGACGGCACCACCGGCAGCATCGAAGTCAACAAGTATGCCGACCTGGTGGTGCTGGATCGCAACCTGTTTGAAATCGAGCCGGCGGAGATTTCCGACGCCAAGGTGCTGACCACCTTCTACAACGGCGAGGTGATTTACCAGGCGCCGAAGTAGGAGGCAGCCATGCTGCCGACATTTCACCCATCCGTCGCGAGCACGGCTCGCTCCTACGGCAACAAATGCATCAGGCCGCTTTTGATTTGGCGACATGCGCCGCGATGGCATCCATCAGCAGGGGCGACAGGCAGTCGTATGGCTCCAGCCCCAGTTTCCGCAAACGGTTGCGCACCTTGGTCATGTTTTTCGATTCAAAGCCCGACTCGATGATGGAAGACACGAATGCCGCAAATGTCGGCGGGGACCAGCCATCCTGGTCCGACAGTTCGGTGTGGACAAAATCCAGGCCATAGAAGGGATGATCCTTGTTCTCGATGCGGCCGAACATGTGCACGCCGCAACCCTTGCAGGCATAGCGCTGGATGGGTGCTTTCTTGTTGACGATTTTCAGCTTGTTGCCGTTGGCGGTTACCTGCAGCTTGTCGCGTGAAACCACCGCCACCTGCGAAAACAGAGCGCCCTGCGGCTTCCAGCATTTGCTGCAGCCGCACACATGGTTGTGCGCCGTTTGCGAACTGAGCGTGACTTCCACCGGATCTTTCGCGCACTTGCAGCGCAACACACCACCCTTGAAATTGCGTTTGGCGGGTTTGATACCTTTGTCGACTGCGGGATGAATCGAGAACGAACTGGCCATGGTGGTCCCTCCGGACTTGTGGGTTGAATATGGTTGCCTGGCGCAAGTATGAGCCTGTCGGCCCATATGCGACAAGACTCGAACCCCCTAATCAGCACTCGCGAGAATGCACTGTAGTTGAAGGACGGCAGGGCGTGAGCACGCCACGAACGGACGCCGGTCAGCGACCCTCAAAGGGTATGCGGATGCTGATGGTCAGGCCATGCGGGTCGGTTTTGCTCAGGCGAAAACCGTGATCGTGGCCGTAGAGTTCGGCAAGGCGCTCGCGCGTATTGCGCAACCCAACGCCCTTGGCTTCGGGAATCTGGCCATTCTCCACGCTGCAACCCGGGCCATCATCGCTCAGCTGTATCAGCAGGTCCCCCGCAAACACCTTGGCGGCGATGCGCAGGGTGCCGCCTTCTTCCGAGCGGGCGATGCCGTACTTGATGGCGTTCTCCACCAACGGTTGCAGTAGCAGGCTGGGAATCAGCGCCTGTTCCGCTTCGGCGGAAATATCCAGTTCCAGGTTGAGCCGGTCTTCAAAGCGGACCTTTTCGATATCCAGGTACAGCTGCAAGGCGGATATCTCCTGTTGCAGGGTGATCTTCTGCATCGGGTCGTTATCCAGCGAGTAGCGCAGGAAGCTGGAAAGCCGGGTGACCATGCGGTTGGCCAGTTCGTTGTCCTTTTCCAGGATCAGGGTCGAGATGGCGTTCAGCGTGTTGAACAGGAAATGCGGGTTGAGCTGGTAGCGCAACATCTTGAGCTGCGCTTCATGCGCCATGGCGGCGGATTTCAGCGCGCTCTCGCGCATGTCCTGGAAGACCCGGTAGTACTTGATGGCAAAGTACAGCGAGCTCCAGGCCAGGATCAGGGTAATGCTGGAAACATTGCTGGAATAGAAAGAAACCTTTTCGTAAATCTCGGCCGCGGCGCCCATTTTGGCGTACCACTCTTCCATGTCCCTGGCCTTTTCAATCCAGCCCGAATACAAGTAGCCACGTACGGTGATCCAGATATAACCGGCCAAGGCGCTGCCGCCGAGAAATGCTGACACCTGCAGCCATATGGCACGGTTCCACAACAGTTTGTAAAGGATTCTCAGCCCCAGGGTCAGGACGATACCGATGCCGGTGATGATGGAAACGTACAGGGCATAGTCGGGCACGGCCTCGCCCAGCGACAGCCGCGTACCCCAATATTTGTAGAAGAAGCCCCACGAGCCCCATCCACCCAGCTGCAGCACCCAGAACAGGTGCTGCGGATCATTCAACCATTTCTTGAACATGATGCGGGCATTCTACCCGCTAAGCCCGGCATGCGGACTGTCGTTCATCGTAGTGACAAGACGGCTTGACCGATTCCCGCTTCGCTTCACCGACACGAAGGAGCGTCCTGCCCTGATTCACTCTAAGGCCGTGAAAATACGAAGAAAACGGTAGATGATTCTGGCCCAGACTGGTTGATCGAGCACCTTCGCAGGAGCGCTGGGATTTCCTGTTCCAGCGGACGCTCGAGACTCCCTGTCCGCTCCTCGGATGTTCCCGACATCCGAGGCCGCTGGAAGAGCATGTGGCACCACTCCCGCTAGCGTTTCAAAGTCTTTCGACGCGAGCAGCCGGGCGGCAGGAGTTTCTTGCCGGGCACTCGGCTGTCGGGAACAGCCGAGTAGCGCACATGGATGTCTTGAGCGTGCCCGGCAAGGAACTGCCTGCGACCGGATGCGATTCGAAGTGGTGCAAAATTACGCCGATCTGTACCGAGTGACGCACATGGATGTCTCGAACGTCCGAGAAACTCCTGCCGCCCGGCTGCTCGCGTCAATATGTTATGAAACACCAGCGCTCACGCCTGCGGAGCTAGGGCTTGCGGAACAACAGCGTCATGCGGTTGGATTCGCCAATGGCGCGCATG
>CAYYCX010000002.1:0-124929 GCA_964470455.1 uncultured Wenzhouxiangellaceae bacterium | reverse complement strand
CCTCCCACAGGGATCAATGCCAGATTCTGCAGGAGCGAGCCATGCTCGCGACCTAGCTCAACACCAGCACATTCGCCAGGTACAGGAACAGGCCCATACTCACCACGTCGGTAGCCGTGGTGAGGAAAATACTGGATGCCATGGCCGGGTCGGCACCCAGGCGCTTCAGGGTGAGTGGAATCAGGATGCCGGAGATGCCGCTGGCCAGGCAGGAACCGGTCATGGCCAGGAACACCACGAAGCCCAGCAACATGGGCTCGGAAGCCTCGGCGTGGCTCGCATACAGGTACATGGCAATGCCAGCCACGATGCCCACCACAATGCCGTTGGTCAAACCCAGCAGGGTTTCCTTGGTGAGCACCCGCCTGACTGAACCAGGCTTTAATTCATGCAGCGTAATGGCCCGGATGGAGACAGCCAGCGCCTGGCAGCCGGTATTGCCCGACTGGCCGGCCAGCACCGGCAGGAAGGCTGCCAGTACCACTACCTGCGCGATGGTATCTTCAAACATGCTGACGACGAACGCCGCGACAAAAGCGGTGATGAGATTGACCTGCAACCAGGGATGGCGCATCCGGAACGCGGCAATCCAGCCGGTATCGGCATGCTCTTCCTTGTCGACACCAACCATGCTGCCGTATTGCGCGCTGAGTTCGAAATTCTGGTGCTCGAACAGCATGAATCCCTGCACCAGTCCCAGCAGGTGGCCGTCGGCATCACATACCGGGTAGAGGGGGTAGTGGCGGTAAACCACTTCTTTCATCGCTTCCCCCACCTCCTCATCCGGACGCAACCAGAAGGGTTCCCGCAGCATCACATCCTGCAGCTGTTCGGAAGGCTCCGCCAGCAACAGGTCGCGCATGGCCACGATGCCGATCAGCTTGTTATCCCCATCGACGATATAGCCATAGGTGATCAGCGTGTCGTGCGTCCACTCGCGAATCATTTCCACCGCGCGGTCAACCCGCGTATCGGGGGCGAATACAGCCACCGGCGGCTCCATCAACCGGCCGACGCTGTTTTCCGGATACTTCTGCGCGTCCTTCCATGGGTCACCCATGTGGTTGCCGGCGAACTTCACCACCGCTTCCCGCCGGTCCTTGGGAAAACGCAGAAGGATCCGGTAGGCCGGCGCCTGGTGCAATTGCTGCAGGACTTCGCCGACCGTTTCGTCGGATTCCGCCAGCAGGATTCGGGCTACATCGAGCGGCGCCCGGCGCTGAGCTTCCTTGACCAGGGCTTGTACTTTTTCGTCCTTGCCGGAACTGGTTCCTGCCTGGGTGTTATGCATTGGTTCCATAAGTGGGCAACTCCTGTACGGGTTAGCGCTAGATTACGAAAGGCGTCATGATAATTCCAATCCCCCGGAAAAAAACCGCGTCACCGCGCACTCATTGCCTTCGCGGGATCAAGAAACTCCACTGTCCTGTCTTCAAGATACGGGTAGAACGGATTCCAGCGCAGGCGCAACATCTGCGCCGCGGGAATCTGCAACACGCCCCGTTCGCCACGCAGCGCCAGCGTACCCAGCTCGATCCCTGGACTCTTTTCCTCAGGCTCTCCTCCGTACAACGGATCCTGCGGGGGAAACGGCAATGCGACATGGGTCAGCGAATAGATGTCGTTGGGCCAGTACAGGTCCAGTGGCCGCCCGGTCGGCTTGGTTTGTCCCGGAGCCCAGTTTTTCAGAGCCAGTTGCCGGCTTCCTGTTTCGCGGTTTGACAGCAACCGCAGCATATAGGTGTGCTGCGGATGATGCGTCAGCAATTCCACCAGGTCCTGCGAGCTCCAGCGCAGCAATTCCTGTATTCCTGAATGGTAGTTGATATCAAACAGAACCAGTTCATGGCCGCCTTCAGGCAGGCGATTGAATAACTGCCCCACCAGCGCGTTCACATCTACGGTTGCATCCACTACCGATGAAAACGCCAGCATGGGAGCGACCTGCTGCAGTTTGCCCAACTCGCCCACCCGGGTGATTTTCTGTTGGATGACATGAGTGATTTCGTAGGACAGATTGCCGGCATTGATGGCAAAGGAGCCATACTTGAACGGGTCATACTCCGGCGAGAGGTCATTCCAGGCCAGCTTCTCCAGGCCCAGCAGTCGCCCCAACCGCGCCTGTGTGCGCGCAAACCGCGCCAGCCTGCTTACTCCAATTTCCGGTGATACAAGCACCAGGCGATCAGGCCGGGGCAAGCGGGCATCCATGAGCGCATCCAGTTCATACAAAAGGGCGAGGGCCGCGCCATTGGAATAACCGATGATGTAAAACGGTACACCGGGATGTTGCTGGTACAGGTGCCGGGCAGCGAGCTGTACCGCTGCCTCCATATCCTGCCAGGTGGCCCGGACCAGTCCGGAGGGTGCCGTGCCATGGCCAGGCAAACGCAGGTTGATGACATGGTCACCCCGTTCGTGCAGGGCTTTTGCCAGGTGTCGAAGGCTATAGGGAGAATCCGACAGTCCATGCAGCAACAACACGGTGGCATTCGGTGCGGAACTGGCCAGCTCGTAACTCCGGTTCCAGTTCTGTGGCCAAAGTGCCGGATCGGACAGGCTGCCGCGGCTGTAACGGTTGATGAGGTCGCCGTTGCTCAGTTCAGTTGCAGCGTAAACCGCATCATCCAACTGCCGGAATAACCGATCCTCCAGCGCCAGGTATTCAGTAAAACTGCGCAGCCCGGTGTCCGCGGTGAACTCTTCATCCAGGAATTCGGTGTGCCAGGGAGAAAGGTCGGGACGGTTGTTCAGGTGCACCACCGCCACCGTCAACAGCGCCAGCAATGCGCCCACCAGCCCGTAGCCAAGCACGCGCAACAGGTGCTTCGCGGTGCCGAGCATCAGGGCTTTCATGCCAGAGAATTCAGCGTGGCTCAGGGCTTGAGCCGATAATCCAGGGCGGGCTCACGATCACCGAGCAGCGGGCGGTATTCATAGCCCCCTCCCCTCTCCTCCTGCAGTTCATCATGCGCGGCCTGCAACCATTCAGGGTTCTCGTAAAAATCGGCTGCTGTCAGCGCCAGGGTCTTGGCCGCGAGTTGCAGCCCCTTGATGCCGATGCCAGTGCCGCCGGCGGCAATCGCCTGCCAGCTGTGCGCCGGAGTGCCGGGCACCCACGTGGCGGTGGTGAATTCCGCCGTGGGAACAGTCCAGCTGACATCGCCGACATCGGTTGAGCCCATGCTCAGCTCGGTTTCCATCGGCTCGATACCGGCTTCGGAGCCAAGTCCGAATTCGGGCGCGTTCAGGGTGGCGAAAATCTCTTCGGCAAATGCCTGCTCTTCGGCGCTGTACCGGATGCCTCCCAGGGCCTCCAGGTTGGCCTGCATGCGCCCGGCAATGATGGAATTCGGCAACAGGCTGAGGTTGCCGTGCATGATTTCAATGTCCACCGTGGTTCCGGTGCCGGCTGCCGCGCCGCGGGCCGCTGCCTCCATGCGCTGCCAGATTTCCCGCAAAGCGTCCGGGTCCGGATGCCGCACGTAGTAATACACCTGGGCGAAATCGGGCACCACGTTGGGCGCTTCACCGCCTGAGGTGATCACATAGTGAATCCGTGTTTCCTGCGGCACGTGCTCACGCATCAGGTTGGTCATGTAGTTGAAGGCTTCCACCCCATCCAGCGCCGAGCGGGCCTTTTCCGGCGCGCCGGCTGCATGCGCTGAAACGCCACGAAAATCAAAGCGGGCGGAGCGGTTGGCCAGCGATGGAGCGATACTGGCGCGATTCACCGAACCCGGATGCCACGACAACACCGCATCCACATCATCAAACAGCCCAGCCCGCACCATGTAAACCTTGCCGCTGCCACCCTCTTCCGCCGGAGTGCCATAAACCCGCACAGTGCCCGGCAGTCTGTTGTCCCGAAGGTATTGCTGCACAGCCACGGCGGCGCCTAGCGAGGCGGTGCCGAACAGGTGATGCCCACAGGCCTGGCCCCCGGCCTTGCCCGGAATCTCCTCACGTTCGGGCGACGCCGTTTGCGTGATGCCCGGCAGTGCATCGAATTCCGCCAGGAAGGCGATCACCGGCTGGCCGGACCCTGCTTCAGCGACAAAGGATGTCGGAATGCCCGCCAGGCCGCTCTTCACGCTGAAGCCCTGTTCCCGCAGCTTCTGCTGTAACAGGGCTGTACTCTGTTCCTCCAGGTAACCGAGTTCCGAGAGTTCCCAGATTTGCAGCGCAATGTCCTGGTGCTCGGCGTAACGGGCGTCGATGCTGCTGACGATGGTTTCACGGTCAACAGCCAACACCGGCGAGGCGGCCGAGGCCACGGCGCCGGCCAGGCACAGAACAATCGCCAGCCCGTCGCTGGCCCGTTTATGGATGGGCTTCATGCAAGTACTCGCTGTCATTCCAGTAGTTGGGGAACTCTACTGTAACAGCACCCGGCCCGGAATCGCAGCCGCGAAGCGGCTCAGGCCTGGTTGCAGGTGTGCATCCAACCAGGTACCCATGGTTTTGAGGAAAGTGGGCTGGTCACCGACACGGCGTTATTGGCTGACAACCGGAGGGTGCGAGCCCCGGGCCGCCACAATACCAGGTACTTGACCTCCAGCCTTGTGAAGGCAGGAATTTTTTATTCGGAACGATAGGTCACACCCGATTTCATCACCCAGCGCACGTTTCGAAGATTCGAAATATCCTTGCCAGGGTCACCTTCCACGGCGATAAGGTCTGCCCTCAGACCCGCCTGCACGCGCCCGACCGTACCTGACAGGTGAAAAATCTGCGCATTAACTGAAGTGGCAGTGCGCAAAACATCCATGGTGTTCATTCCGTAGTCCACCATCAGCTCCAGTTCGCGCACATTGTCGCCATGTGCATAAACACCGACATCCCCGCCAAAGCAGATGGTAACGCCGGCATCCAGCGCAGCTTTGAAACTCTTGCGTTTGCTGACGATACGCTCGGGCTCCGAATCTACGCCTTTGTTCCATCCACCATACTGGGAAACAGCGTCACCTGCCGCCAGCGTCGGACAGAGCGCCACCCCCCTTTCCCTCATCAGTTTGTAGATTTCATCTGTGGCGCCATCGCCGTGCTCTATCGTTTCAACGCCAGCCAAAATCGCGCGCCGCATTCCTTCAGCGCTGGAGGCGTGAGCGACCACGTATCGACCACTGCTGGTGGTAACTTCGACAATCGTATTTAACTCGTTTTGAGTGAACGTCGCCGCTGCCGTGCCTTCAGGGCTCCAGCGATAGTCCGCATAGACCTTGATCAAATCAACGCCGCGGCCAATTTGTTCCCTGACCGCTCTTATCAACCCATCAAACCCGTCTGCGGCTTGCGCTCCCAACGGAACTTCGACACGTTCATGAAACCCCTTCGGACCATAGCTCCCGGTCGCCACCAGGGCACGGCCTGCAACCAGCAAAGTTGGACCGGCAATCAGACCCTTGTTGATTGAGTCTCGAATTCCAATGTCGGCATAACCCGCGCCCTCCGAACCGAGATCGCGCATTGTGGTAATGCCCGCCATTAATGAAGCGCTTGCATGATTGACCGCGCGCACCACGCGTTCCGCTTCCGACTCTTCCAATACCTGGTCATTCCAGGTGGTTTCGTTATAGGGATGCAACAGGATGTGCGAATGGCCTTCGATCAGACCGGGCATCAATGTGTGGTCTGGCAATTCAACGGTCTCAGCCACCAGGATATCCGGCATTTGCTCTTCAGCACCTGCATAAACAATTTTGTCGCCAGCAACTGCGACCAGCCAGCCGGTATGCATTTGTTCGCCGTCGAAAACCCGGTCCGTCCTGAAGACGGTAACAGATTCCGCTGCCTGGGTGGCCAGTGGAAGCAAGATTGAAAACAGCAGTGTTATCGATTTCAACTTCATTGGATATCCATCCCTTGAGCAGGGCAAGCAGTTGACAACAGTTTTACACAGAGATAGCCTTTTCCCACTATGTGAAATTAAAATTCTTACTGTATAGGATTTTCCAATGCAGAATACAGGATGAATCCTCCGCGTTCGTGGTGTAACAGCCTGCTGCAGTTTCAGGCGCAAAGACAACCGGTCAAGGTTACATAATGGGTTCGACACGCCGGGCTGGCATCAAAGTTAATCCAACAGGCTGGGAGAATAGCAGATGAAATGGAGCGTTTTACTACTCAGCCTGGTCGCAGCCCTCACCACAACGGACTTGCCGGCAGCTGGAAAGGAGCGGGGATTTTTCGACGGACTCGAAGCCCGCATGATCGGACCTTACCGCGGTGGCCGCGCCATGGTGGCCGTGGGCGTACGTCAGGATCCGCACGTCTTCTACATGGGCACGACGGGTGGTGTGTGGAAGACTTCAAACGCCGGTGCTTCGTGGAGGCCAATATCAGACAAGGGCTTCGGCAGTTCAGCCGTCGGCGCCATCGCGGTTGCACCGTCGGACCCGAATGTCATAGTGGTCGGCATGGGCGAGTCGCCGTTTCGGAACACCATGTCGTCTCAGGGTGACGGCGTTTACAAGTCTACGGATGCCGGAACAAGCTGGACACACATCGGGTTCGAACACGTGCGCCAGATCGGCGAGATACGAATCCATCCCGATGATCCCGATGTGATCTGGGTCGCCGCCCAGGGCAATGCCTATGCAGCGACGGATAACAGCGGCATCTTCAAGTCAACTGATGGCGGCGCGAACTGGCGACGCGTCATTGAACCCGAAAATCCAACTACCGGCGCGGTTGACCTGTCGCTCGACACGGCCAACCCACGCAAACTGTATGCAACGATGTGGGACAACCAGCGGACGGCGTGGAATTTGCGTTCCGGCGGTCCTGGCAGCGCCATCTGGCGTTCGGTCGATGGCGGCGAAAGCTGGGAGCGACTTACCAGGGGACTACCCGATGGCATGGGCAAGATCGGCGTGTCTGCCTCGCCCGTGCAAGCCGGACGCGTCTGGGCGATCGTCGAGGCTGAGGGCGAAGAGGCTGGCCTGTACCGCTCCGACAATGGCGGCGACAGCTGGGTGCAGCTGAACGCGAACCGGGACCTGCACACGCGTTCCTGGTACTACATGCACGTATTCGCCGACCCGGTGGATGAAAACACCGTGTACGTCATGAATGAACAGTTCTGGAAGTCCATTGACGGCGGCATGACCTTCTCGCGCATCGCCGTTCCGCACCACGATAACCACTATCTGTGGATCAACCCGGACGAACCGCGCTGGATGGTCAACGCCAACGACGGTGGCGCCAATGTCAGTCTTGACGGCGGTATGAGCTGGTCGCGCCAGGACAACCAACCCACGGCACAATTTTATCGTGTCAATACCGACAACCACTTCGAATACCGGGTGTACGGTGGTCAGCAGGACTACGGAACGGTGGCAATTCGAAGCCGCTCCGGTAATGGGTCGATCGGCCGCGATGACTGGGAAGTGCATGGTGGCGGCGAAAGTGCATATGTCGCCCTCGATCCAGAGAATCCACGCTACACCTACGCCGGATCTCCCTGGGGGCGCATCGAGGAGTTCGACACAGTAACTCGAACCGTGCGATCGGTCAGAGCTTACGAGACACTCGGTCGCGGCCTGCCACCCAGCGAACAGAAATACCGCTTCAACTGGAATGCACCAATTATCGTGTCGCAGCACGACAGCAAAGTCATCTATCACGCGGCGAACGTGCTGCTCAAGACAACTGACCGCGGCTACAACTGGCAGGCTGTGAGCCCCGACCTGACGCGCAATGAGCTTGACAAGCATGGCAAGGGTGCCGGCCCATACACGAACGAAAACCTTGAAATGTACAACACGATCTTCTCAGTGGAAGAAAGCCCGCAGGATGCGGACACCTTGTGGGCGGGTACCGACGATGGCCTGCTGCATGTAACACGCGACGGCGGCAAGACGTGGACCGAGGTCACACCGCAGGGCGTTGGCCGCGGGCTCATCAACTCGATTGACGCCTCGGAGCATGCGCCCGGGGTCGCCTTCGTAACGGCTTTGAAGTACAAGGAGGGCGATAACACCCCCTACGCATGGCGCACAGACGATTACGGCCGAAGCTGGAAGCTCATCTCCGGTGGCCTGCCCCAGCAGCACTTTGTACGTGTCGTGCGCGAGGACCCTGAACGTCGCGGTCTCCTGTACGCGGGCATGGAGCGTGGCCTTTTTGTGTCTTTCGACAACGGGGAAAGCTGGCAGTCTTTGCAACTCAACCTTCCCATCGTGCCGATAACAGATCTTATGGTGCGCCGCGGCGACCTGGTACTGGCGACACAAGGGCGCGCATTTTGGATCGTCGATGATATCTCTCCTCTTCGACAGTACGACCCGTCGCAGGTCGTAGCCGACCTGCACCTGTATGAGCCTGCACCAGCCTTTCGATTGACGCCAACGCGCGGAAGGAACACCGGCGGCGAAATGTTTGCGCCCACCGCACCGGAAGGCGCGGTGATTTACTTCGCGCTGGACAGTGAGCCCGCTCCCGACGAGAGCGAAATCGTCCTCGATATCCTGGATGCGGACGGTGATGTGATTCGGCGGCTTACGACGTACGCTGCATCCGGCAAGAATGGCGGTAGTGCCTCCAATGCTCTGCCAGCAAAGGCCGGGCTCAACCGTGCCCTCTGGGATTTGCGTACCGCCCCGACCGCCGAGGTCAGAACCTATCCGTTCGTGGTAGGCGCCGAGCCTGGCCGGAAGTCCGCGGCGGGCTACCACGTTGCGCCGGGTACCTACCGTCTCCGACTCACCGACGGCGATGAGGTGCGCGAGTCGGCAGTGGAAGTAGCGTGGGATCCGGTCAATGACTATGGTCCGGAACGGGTCGCTGAACAACAGTTGGCTGTCGCCGAAGCCTTCGACATGCTGGACTCAATCTACCGCCGGCTGGACGCCCTTCCAGGCGTGAGATCCGGTGTTGAGCTTCGGTACAAGGCTGCCGCCGAGGCCGGCGATGCAGAACTGGCCCAATACACGCAGGTGTTACTCGACGATATTGACACCTGGCGCGACAGCGTCTCCACACCTGAGGCCACAAACACCCAGGACGTGTTGCACTTTCCGCCAAAACTCGAAGCCTTTCTGGCAAACATCTACGGGATCATCGATGAAGCTGTGCTCGGCCTGACCCAAGGCCAGCGCGACCGGCTCGCGGATCTTCGGCTGCGATGGCAGGCTGCGATGGAGGATTGGGAGCAAATCGAACAGCGGATCGCCGGCCTCAGCAACTGACCGCGGCGGCACTACCCTGCAAACGCGGGCAAACTCCTGAGGCGCTCCGCAACGCTGTTGGTTGCAGCTTCCAGGCCTGACAGTTTGTAGGGTGGAACCCGATCGTCTTCGCGAAGTGAATTCAGAATTTGCCTCACTGCATCAATGTAGCGAAGCTGGGCACTGATTGATTGTGCATCAAGCGTGACCTCACCCTGTTCCGCGCGCTCCACTTCGGCTTCAAAAATACTGACGAATCGACGCGCAGTTTCAACCACATCCAGGACATCACCCGCGACGAACGTTGATGCGAGGCGCATGCTGTAAAAATCAGGGTCCTGGAAAATGGCGATGGCATTATCAATAAGCCGTGTTGCGTCCCTGGCCATTCCCGGTTGCCGATCCGGGTTGCTTACCTTGATCCGCCAGTCCGCGCGCAACTTCACGCTATCGAGGTACCAAAGGTCCGTTGGCAGCGCATCGGCCAGCTGCGAATCAAGACTGTACAGTTGATTGTAGTTGCCGGTCGCTGCAGCAACCCACGCCCGGATTACCGCAGCGCTGGACCCCTTCGCCGCTGCGAATTCATCTTTCAGGCGCTGCGGCAAACTGTCCGGATCACGAACATACTGTGAAAACCATGGGCGTAACAACGCATAACGCGCCTGCTGCGCCTCCGGTTCGATATCGATCGCCCGTATCAGGTTGCGCTGCGCTTCATCTGATTCTCCCTGGCGTTCCTGTCCCAGGCCAATCATGAGGAGCGCCTCAGGGTCTCCCTTTTTCAGCAGCGTATCAGCCAGCCCAATGGCTCTCGGTTTGAATTGCAGTCCCTCCAGCCGGCGCGATATATAGGTGTAATTGAGCGGCTTTGGAAAGCCTTCGTACAACCAGCTATCGCCTTTCAGCAGTGGATCGAACGGCGCGAGTAAGTTCATCAGGCGACTTGCCATCAACGTCTGGCCATTTTCCATTGCCCGCGCCGACTGCGTTGCCATTTGATTGAAGTCATCGGTAATCGGCGCAGAACCACCCGCAAAACGGACGACGTTTTCATGATCCATGGCCAGCGCAACCACGACGTCTTCCACAGAGCCTATTCCCGCCTTGAGGTAATGCGCAGGATAGTCGGTGAGTGGACGTCCCGTCCTGGCAATATCGATTTCCACATCGAGTGGCTGGGATGACCCCAGGAAAAAGAGTACCTCCGGATCCCACTGGTAGACACGGACGTTGTCAAACACTGCCAGCATCGTCGCGCACAGACTCTTGAGCAGTTCTTCGCTCACGAACTGCGTATTCATCCATTGCAGGAAAACACCATCCTCTTCCAGGTGATCACTGGCCAGCGACATGAACTCGCGCGTATACAAATGTGACGCTCCCGCCGTCCACGGGTGCGAGGGCTGTGACACGATCGCGTCATACTTTTTCTGGGTCAGCGCCAGCGCACTGCGCGCATCATTGATAATGATATTGATCCGCTGGTCGGCCAGCGGGTCGATTTGCCGCTCAGCGCTGATGGATCGATTGGCTGAAATCACTTCGGGTTCCAGCTCAATGGCATCAATGGACTTGATCGATGGCGGAACACCTTCCAGGGTTGCACCTGCTCCAAACCCGACCACCAACATGCTTTCGATATCCGGCCGGGCCAGGACCGGCAGCACCGACAGCAGGCGTTGGTTGTGCTTGTACGGCGGTGCCCCTTTCAGGTTCGTCGATGCCTCCGGAAGTCCATTGGTGCGGATATTGAAGAAACCGTCTTCCTCGATGACTACGACAGTTGCCGAACGGCCCACTTCGTAATAGCGCAACTTGCCTTCTTTTTGTGCATTGACCGGCGAGGTGCGCAGGATGTCTTCCGGGACATCCGGCTGGTATCCATACAGCGTTGCAATCAGCAACAGGACAGCCGCTCCCTGGACGGCCAGGCGATACCTGGCGCGCTGTGAATCCATCAACAGACTCGCTGCAATAGCCAAAGCCAGGTTCACGAGTACAGCGAATTTTACGGCGCCTTCATACTTGAGCACGGGTATCAGGAAAAAGGCGGCCACCGTAGCACCGAAAATTGCACCCACAGTGTTCCACGAATAGACCTTCGCCGCCGCCGGTGCGGCCTCTTTCTCGCTCAGTGCCAGGATGCGAACGGCGAAAGGATATGACGCACCGATGAACAGCGTTGCAGGCAACAAGATCAGAATTGCAAGCAACACATTGCCCTTGAGACCCATCTGCTCCGGAATTGCCAGCGGCAGGTAGTGATAGATCAGCGCCGATGCGACGGCAACGCCGCACTGTGCAACGATCAATCCATGGATGGCCTGCGTCCGGGAGATGGCGAATCGGGAGGCGAATGCGCTGCCAATGGCAATGCCGCCGAGAAAGCTTGCCAGCATCGTCGCAAACGCCGCCACGCTTCCGCCAAGCACATGGCCCAGCAACCGGGTCCACAGCACTTCATACACAAACGAATTTGCGCCGGACACCAGCATCAGCGGCAGTATCAGGTGTCGTCTGGTCCACGCCGTCGCTGTTTGACCCACGGTCGACAGTGCTGCTTGCGGTGCTGCAGTTTCCGCCCGGGGACTGCTGGCGGCCCTGGCGATGAAAGCAGCGATGAGGAAAACCAGGAAATTGACTAACACTCCAACATAGACCGTGCCCATCAATCCCAACATGGGCAGCAGGAGGAAGCCAGCAACGAGGGTACCACCCACAGCACCCAGGGTGTTTGTCGCGTACAGAAGGCCTACACGTGGACCGATTTGCTCATCAGCACGGACTACATATTTCGTCAGCAGGGGCAGCGTCGCCCCCATGAAGCTGGTGGGAATCATCAGGACGATGAATGCCATACCCCAATAGAAAAGCGATTGTCCAAGGCCGCTCGAATCCACCGGTTCCGGTTGGCCACCAAAGAACGCAACGTAGAGCCCCTGGGTCACTTGCAGCAACGCCGGCACCAGAAGCGCCGAAATGGCGATACCCGCCTCAAGCAAGCCGTAAAACAGGACCGGACGCCGAATCCGGTCAACGTACTTTGCAGCGATTGCTGCGCCCACGGCCAAGCCACCCATGTAGGCCGACAACACCGCCGCAACGGCGAGTTCAGAGGTTCCGAACACCAGTGAGAACTGCCGCATCCAGGCAGTCTGGTACAGCAATGCCGCGAAGCCGGATAACACGAAGCAGGCGACAACGCCGGCGAGAATCCGGATGTCGAGACGAACAGAAGTGCTATCAGTAACAGTCACGATGTTGGGTTGGATAGAGGTCGGCTGCTATTCAAAATATCGGGTAAGGCGCGAAAGTATACTGCTTGCGCGAGTTTCGCTCGCAAATGAAAGCTGGGCTTCGCGGCAGGCCTGCTCTTACCGGTGGTCTTAACCGGCTGGATTTCCTCGGGGTTGACAAGCGAAAAAGCCCGGGCATTGCCCGGGCTCTTCGTCGCAGGAACTGCCATTGCCTTATCTAAAACTGATATCTCACTCGAACACCCAATTCCATCGGTGTGCGTGGCCGGACGTTAAATCCGAGAATGTTCTGGTTAAAGGTCCAATCCCTGAGGTATTGGAGGTTCCTCGGCGTGTCGTCGTCTGTCAGGTTGTTGCCGAACAGGGTGATATTCCAGTTGTCATTGAAGAAACTTACCGAAGCATCGACGATCGTTCGCGAATCCAGATAGGCCAGGTTCAGCACATCGATGTATTCCTTGCTCGAATATCGGCCGGCAAGTCGTGCGGACCAGGTCCAGTCCGCGAGACCCAGCGCTGCCATGTAAGTTCCTGAAAGGGATATCGTCGTATTGGGTTGTCGTATGAGGTCATTGCCATCAACACGGTAACAATCGGTGATTGCCCCATCTTCGATAAAATCCGTAGGCTCGTAGCCCCACGCCAGCGGTTCGGTCGAGCAGCTGTCGGCGAACTCCGTTTTCGCGTGGGCCAATGATCCCTGGAAGTTCCAGTTATCGGACACGATCCAGTTGGCTTCAATTTCAATGCCTGACAAATCGGCATCGCCCTGATTCAGGAAGCCGCCGCCGCTTACAGTCGAGAAAATCCTCCCGTCCGAATAGGTTCCGTCGTTCCACGAACCGTCCCAGTTGGCTTCACCCGGCTGGATCATATCTTCCCATTTCATGTAGTAAAGCGCCGCAGCAAGCCGCAGCCTGTTTCCGAAGGCACTGCCCTTGATACCAATTTCGTAATTGGTGAGCTGCTCCTCTTTGAATGACAGCAGATAGTCAGTACCGTAGTTGATGAATCCTGCCGCCTGGGCTGCGGCCAGGGATGCCTGCCGTTCCTCATCCAGAACACTGATGTTCACGCCCGCCGGGTTGGTGCCGCTGGAAAGCTGACCGTAAACCGACCAGCTGTCATTGAGTGTATGGTTAATACCCAGACGCGGTTGCCAGGACTCCGTCACGTTGTTATACGTAAACCCGGTGACCTTGCTGAAGTTGGTGACGTCGTCATCCTGGTAACGCAATTCCGCGGAAACCGTGGTGCGGTCGGTGATATCCCAGGTCAGGTTTCCAAAAATGCCGATGGTGGTCGCAATGTCAGAGTTGATGGAAACCGGCAGGAACGGATTGCCGCCATTGGCCTCGTCTTCAAGACCCAGCAACACACCGGCCAACTGGTCCCAGAAATCGGTGTTGAACGTGTAGTCGAAATAGGATGCGCCGACTAGCCAGCGGAGCGGTTGGTCTCCTGGCGATACCCAGCGTACCTCAGCATAGGTCTCTTCGATGGTATTCGGGTTGGCTCTGGCCCGGGTAAATCCGCCGACAATCATTCCACCCATGAACCGGGGCGTCTGGGCGCTTCGATCCACATCGAACCAACGCCGAAGCTCGTCTTCGGAATAAGACACCAGGACCTGGATCAGGCTGTCATTCGCCATGGAAAAGTTGAGTTCTCCCTGGATACGATCGCGTTTCAGGAAGCTGCCGGGCTCGAGAACGCTGAACGTCTGCGCTTGGTAGTACTCGTTCGTACCAGGGGTGAGAGTCTCCTCCGGATGAGCGTTCTGCGGAGCGCCTCCTTCCGGGATGGACGGATCACATCTCCAGGCGCCCTGCACATACAATTGTCCGTTGGGCAATGTGAAGTTGCTGCACGCAAGCCGCTCCTCTGGGGGGAGGTTCCATTGCAGCGGGGGGTCATCGTCGGTCTCCAGGTGCATGACGCGAACATTCATGTCGAAGCGGTTGCTTGGATCCCACACCAGTTTGGCGGTGATGTACTCCGTCGATGTTTTTCCCAGGGTGCGGCCGTCCGAAGTCACCCAGTCATCGTCCCCTCGAAACTCATCGAAGCTCGCATCAACGGTAAAGCCCAATGTGTCCGTAATCGGGCCTCTCAAGGATGCAGCAATGATGTTTCGGTCCAGATCAGAAGTGGCGACATAGACTTCGCCTTCTAATTCATCGCCGGGATTCTTGGTGACGTAATTGATGGCGCCGGCAAAGGTTGCACGGCCAAAGGCCGCGCTCTGGGGTCCGCGCATCACTTCGATACGCTCTACGCCCTGGAACTGGAGTGAACCGGTCTGGCCAAGTATGGGAACGCCATCAATGAAGGATGTGACCTTGGCGCGGACGGGATTCTGTGCTTCTGACTGGACACCACGCACGGCAGCGCGGACGCCCTGGCGATCATGGTCCTGGTTGTACTGGATGCCAGGTACGTTCTCAAAGAGATCAAACATGTCAAAGATGCCAGCCTCCTTGATGAAATCATCGCCGACAACCGATATCGATACAGGCACGTCCTGAAGGCTTTCTTCACGCTTTCGAGCGGTCACCATCACTTCTTCCAGGAGCATTGATGAGTTGTCATCTGCTGATTCGGCCTCTTGTGCGGAAACACCAGTTGGAATACCGGCGGCTAATACACCCGCAAAAACAAATGCCCAGACACCTCGAACCATGATCATGCCAGCTATCTCCCTAAATCCTTCATAGTAAGAATCCATGTACCGCATTGTGGGATCACACTACCTTCGTTTTATAGGGTTGTCAACTACCTGCGCGGAGGACTCCCGGTCACGTTTCAGGGGCTCTCAGTGGCGCGATGGCTCCGGTTAAATGGCCAAAACCGACGCGATACCCTCCGCCCTGCGCCCAGCCCTGGATCGTGATCGAGTCGCCATCGTGGAGCATCGCGCGAGTGTCACCGTCAGGCAGCACGATCGGGCGTTGACCATTCCACGCCAACTCAAGCATGCTGCCGCAAGAATCAGGTGACGGACCGCTGATGGTTCCTGATGCCAGCAAATCGCCGGGGCGCAGGTTGCAACCATTGGAGGTGTGATGCGCCAGCTGTTGCGCCATACTCCAGTACAGATATTTGAAATTTGAGCGTGCCAACCGCTGGGGTTTGGCGATCGACGGGGTCTTCAGGCTGACTTCCAGATGGATGTCGAATGTTCCCGGCTGGGATGATTGCAAATACGGTAACGGCGCGGGGGCCTGCTCCGGGCTGTTACATCGGAAAGGCGCCAGGGCATCGAGAGTCACAATCCACGGCGAAATGGATGTGCAGAAGTTCTTGCCCAGGAACGGGCCCAGTGGAACGTATTCCCAGGCCTGGATATCGCGGGCGCTCCAATCGTTTACCAGCACCAACCCAAAAATGTGATCCTCAGCCTGCTCTACCGGAATTGGCTGCGAAAGCCTGTTTCCGGGGCCGATGATGAAACCCACCTCCAGTTCAAAGTCGATGGCTCGGCTTGGGCCGAAACACGGCCGTTCGTCTTGCGCTCCCTTGTACTGACCCGATGGCCGATGCACCGGCGTGCCACTTACGACTATTGAGCTGGTGCGACCATGGTATCCGATCGGCAGGTGAAGCCAATTCGGATGCAGCGCATTATCTGCACCCCGGAACAGAGTTCCCACTTTTTTCGCGTGCTCTTTCGATGCATAGAAATCGGTATAGTCACCTATTGCTACGGGAAGTAGCATTCGGACTTCGTCACGCGGATACAAAGCGAGCTGACGAAGTGACGCATTGTCGCGAATCGTGGGCTCGTCGATATCGAGCAGCTGGCTCAATCGACAACGCAGACTGCGCCACGCCGCGCGGCCCAAAGATGCAAACCGGTTTAGCGTGTAATCCCTGAATAATCCCGCTTCGCCAAATGATGGCAGCAAGCCTGCTTCATCCAGGACTGCCAGGTCCACCACGAAACCGCCAATTGCGACGCCGCAACGGGGCTTACCCTTGCCCGGCCTGAATACGCCAAATGGCAGATTCTGGATCGGGAAACAGGAATTTTCGTTGACAGGGATGAACGATCGCCGCACTGGCTTCGTCGTATCATCGAGTTCCATCTAGCTCCACTTCGTTGAACAGGATCCAGTTGGATGAAATCGTAGCCTGATGCCTCACGAACGCTGCAGGATAACGGTCTTTGAATGGAGATAACCATCCAGGGATTCCGGCCCCAGGTCCCTGCCGTAGCCGGAAGCTTTTTTGCCACCCTCAGGCAGTCCGGGGTAGGGGAAGCCGGGTGAGTTCACCGAGACTTTGCCGCACTCCAACCCGTCGATCATCGCCTCGGCATGACCCAGGCTTGATGTCCAGACGGTGGCTGCGAGTCCGTAAGGGGTTCCGTTGGCAGCCTGCAGCACGTCGGCCTCGTCTTCAAACGGATAAACCGAAAGCACCGGACCGAAGACCTCCTCCTGGGTTATTGCGGCCTCATGCCTGGCGCCGGTGACGATCGTGGGTGCGACAAAAAAACCCTGATCGGGAACTGTGTGGCTCGAAATGAGCTCGGCTCCATCGCTCTCCGCGTCATCAATGTATTTGCACACCCGTTCCTGGTGGCGCCGGCTGATCACCGGCCCGAGAGTCGTGGCCGGATCAAAACTGCCGCCGAGCACATGCTTGGATGCGAGCGACGCGACCCGGTTTACGACATCATCGTAGACAGTTTTCTGCACGTACAGCCGGGAGCCGGCGACGCAGATTTGTCCGGAATTCAGGAATATCGCCTCCGCCGCACCAGCCGCTGCCGCCTCGAGGTCCGCGTCAGCGAAGATGATGGTCGGCGACTTGCCGCCAAGCTCCAGGGACACCGGCTTGATGTGCGAAGCAGCCGCCCGGCCAACCGCAATCCCGGTCGTTGTCGATCCCGTGAAGAACACCTTGCTGACCAACGGGTGCTCAATCAGTGGCTGGCCGGCTTCGGGCCCGGTTCCCGTGACGATGTTCACGACCCCCGCCGGAAAACCCGCTTCGAGAACCAGGTCCCCAAGAAAGAGCGCAGTGAGTGACGTATCCTCGGCCGGCTTCAACACGATGGTGCATCCTGCGGCAAGTGCAGGTGCTACTTTCCAGATGGCGAGCATGAACGGCACGTTCCATGGAATGATGCCGCCCACGACACCAACCGGCTCCCTGCGGGTTTGACCCATCACACAGTTGCCGCCGGGACTCTGAAGGGCCATGGTTCGCCCTGCGATCTTCGTCGGCCATCCCGCCATGTAACGCAGGACATCAGCTGCTCCTGCGATGTCGAGATTTCGAGCCAGGGGAAATGGCATACCGTTGTCGAGCGACTCCAGGTAGGCCAGCGTCTCGATTTTCTCATCAATGAGATTGGCAAGCCGATGCATCAGCGACTCGCGGGTGACCGGGCTCGCCCGGGTCCAGGAAGAGCGACGCAATGCAGCATCCGCAGCCTGGACGGCAGCGTCCACATCCTCGGCTCGCCCGCGCGCGATGCGTGAAATAATATTTCCGGTGGACGGATCGACAACTTCAATTTCCTCGCCCGACACGGAAGGTCGCTTCGTATCTCCAACGACATGCGCCGGTGCGCGTCGCAAAAAATCCTGAACCTCGCGCGGTGCATCGCCAACCGGCTTCGCTTGCTGTGGCGTTGACATGGTCGCGCCTCCTTCTACCGGCCTTCGGTGGGACTGATTCTGAACGACCCTTCCGGATCAAGGATGGCAACAACACGGATTCCGCATCCATCGCCCTCAGTCCATCGCCAGGGGAATGCCGCAAACGTGCAGCGCTTGCCCGTAACCGCATCGAGGTCGCCACCAATATTTTCAATTCCGGGTATCCCGTTCCCCATTAGTATTTTGTGGGCGGGTTCCCAGTGCGGAAAGTCCTCGGCGGGATCGTGTCCGAATTCCTTGCGGTACTCTTCGATGAGATGAGGATGGGAAGGCCCAGGCCCATGCTTGACGAGTTTCGTGCCAAGCGGGTGGTCCAGGGCCTGGACGCCAATACCAACCAGCTTTACCTGGCGTTCCACCAGCCAGCGGGCAGCATCGTCATACAGGCCCGGCGAGTAGTTGAAGTAGTCGTCATTGTCGCCGAACAGCCGGTGCGACCCGGTGTTGATCATCACGATATCGTGAGGCTGAATGCGCGGCACGGCTGCTTCCAGATCAGCGGCGGTGATCACCTCCCACCGGCCTTTCGGAATCGACACGGCTACCCCGGTGCCAAAGAAGCGCCACGATTCGTAACCTGTGATGGTCGGCCAGTCGGCCGTTACATGTATGGGTGCATCCATGTGTGTTCCGCGATGCATGATCGCGTCCATTTCGTGGACGGACTGCCCGTTCTTGACATGGAACTGAATCCGGTTGACCCGGACGCCCGGATTGGAGGGCCACTCTGGCATTCCGTGGCCCCAGGGATGGCTCAGGTCGTAAAATTGAAGGCCGCTCACTTTGCATCTCCCGTTTCAATTCGATAATCACCTCGTTCGTCCCGCAGGGCAACCAGTCGTACCGGGCAGGCGTCACCTTCCGGCCACCGCCACGGAAATGAATGGATCGTGACCCTCTTGCCGAGAAGGAGGTCGACATCACCACCGACGTTCTCGATGGTAGGGATTTCCGCCTCAAGCAAAATCCGGTGAGCCGGATTGAGTTCCGGAAAATCGTTCTTCGCGACTCTGCCTGTCTCCGACTCATAGCGGGGGACCAGATAGGGTGCGAGTGGACCACCTCTGTGATCAGCCAGTTGGGTCGCCAACGGGTGGTCAACATACGGTGTGTCGACACCCACGAGCTTCGCCCCGGCTTCGTCCAGCCATGAGGCGGCTTCCGGAGCAATGCCGGGACCGTGGGCGAAATAATCCTGGCTGTCGGAATAGCGTCGGTGCCATCCGGTAATGATCAGTACGATGTCACCGGATTCAACCGCCGGGCTTGCCGCCTCCAGGTCTGCCACGGTAACGAGTTCCCATTTCTGTTTCGGAATATCGAGCACGACACCATTGCCAAAGAACAATCCGAGTGGAAGCGTTCCGATACCCGGCGCCTGCTGTACAAGATGAATCGGGGCGTTCACATGAGTCCCGGTATGCATGACGGTCTTGATACGCTGGGTCATGACGCCATGACGAGCGTGCGTCACGGAACGCTCGATCCGTGTGTCCGGAAAGCCGGGATAGGCCGGTGCCCCATGGCCCCACGGGTGACTCAATTCGTAGAGCTCAAGGCCAGTCTGGGGATCGATTACCGGGCTCGTCGCAGGTATCGATTGGTGACGGGTGACGCTGGGATTCATAGTCTTCTCTCAGACGCTTACAGTTCAGGTTTGTGTTCTTTCTGCAACCACTTGAATATTCCATCGATCGAGTCGGTCGCGGACGGCTTGTGCCGATTCTGGAGTCCAGGACCGGAACCCGACGCCAGTGTTCATGCCGAGTTCGCCTTTATCGACCTTCTCTACAAGATAAGGGTGAGCCTCGGGTGTTCTGTCCAGCATCGGCATAAGGCTGTTATGAATTGCCAGGGTGAGGTCAAGCCCGACCAGGTCCGATTGCTCCATCGGGCCAAGAACACCCATGCGGGCGCCGAAACCGAGCTTGACTACATCATCAATAGTAGTGGCGTCACAGACACCCTCTGCGATAAGCGCAATGGCCTCTCGCTTCAGGGCATGCTGGAGCCGGTTTCCGATGAGTCCGGGCACCGCCCGCTGAAGCAACACAGGCGCCATGCCGGCAGCTTTGAGCCAGCCAGCGATGGTCTCCATTGCCTGCTTTTCGGATTTCGGGCCAGGTGCGACTTCCACCAGTGGGATAGCGTAGGGCGGATTCCAGAAATGCGCGTAGACCAGTCTTCCGGGGTTGGGAAATTCCGGCGCGAAACTCTCGATCGGCAAAGACGAGGTGTTCGTGCCAACGATGGCATCCGGCCTCGCCGTTTCGCCGAGCTGGTCGAACAGAGTCTCTTTGATGACGTTATCTTCCGATGCGGCTTCAATGATCAGGTCAGCCTGTTGGACCGCCTCTGCTAGATTGTCGGAAATGGGCACGTCGGATACCGATGGACAATCCAGCAGTCTGGCCAAATCCTGAAGGCGATCACCCGCCCTGTTGCGGGCCGCTGGAACAGGTTCGTATATCCGGGCCTGGTGACCGCTTCGCGCGAAAACACTGGCGATGGCGGTACCCATGCGTCCGGCGCCAAGCACTGCAACAGTGGGAATTCCGGTCATCATCCCGCTGTATAGCCGCCGTCGACGTACATGACCTGGCCGGTGCAGAAATTCGAGGCGGGTGAAAGCAAGTAGATTGCCATGCCGAGCAGGTCATCGACTTCACCCAGCCGGCCGAGAGGGATGCGTGCCAGGCTTCGTTCCCGTGTGGCCTGGCCCAGCTCGTTGTCGCCAAACATCCACGCGGTCACACCCGACCGGAACACCGTTGGCGCAATTGCATTTACGGTAATGCCGTACTTGGCCCACTCCGTCGCCAGAGCGCGTGTTAGCGCATCCGTGGCGCCTTTCGAAGTGCAGTAGGCCGTGTAGCCGGAGTAGTTGCCATGACGACCCCGCACCGATGAAATCAGCAGAACTTTGCCACCCGTTCTCTGTGCGAGCGCGCGCCTGCCGAATGCCTGCGCCATCAGCCATGCGCCACGGACGTTGGCATCCATGACCCTTTCCCAGTCCGCCAGGTCCTGCTCGTGAATGAAGCCGGCCTGGTTGAACCCGGAAGCGACCACCAGCAAGTCTACGGAACCGTATGCATCCACGCCCTGCGCGATAATGGCTTCAGCGTCCTCGGGATTGTCGGGACGACGGTTGACAACCTGGGCCACACCACCGTTATCCGTGATACGGCGGGCGAGGTCGGCAAGCGGTTCGGCGCTGCCAGAGGCAAGAGTGAGCTTGGCACCCATCGCCCCGAGAGTCTCAGAAATGCCAGCCCCCAGAGCACCCGAGGCGCCGGTAATTACAGCGCTCTTTCCCTCAACGGAGAATCGGTCCAGGGGGTGTGATGCCGGATGGCCCGTTTTCTTGGTGTTTTTGGTCAAAGCGATTAATCCTGCATAGTAGAAAAATTGATACTACTTCATCAACCTGGATCGATGAATACGGAAGCTGGTACCGCTCAGTGCCTAGAACTTGAACTTCGCATTGATTCCGATTGTCCTTGGTCGTATCACGGTATCGTTGACCCAGCCACCGGGCCCCTCGGGAGTAATGGAGTCCGAATAAACTGTGGCGTACTCATCCAGCAAATTGATCGCAAAGACGGCCAGTTCCCATTTCTTTGCTTCAACACCAATGCGCAAATTGACGGTGCTGTAGGCATCTGCATAACGATCCCTGGTGGTGGGCAAATTCTGTGCTTGCGGATAAAAAAGTGGCACGGAGCCTGTGTATTGATAGGCCAATGTCACATAAGCACTGCGTGAATCGCTTAGGGGCCGGCTGTAATCAATTGATGCATTGAGCTTTACATCGGGAACATAGTTGAGTTCATCACCCTTGAGCCCTTCTCCGGATGGCAAATCGTCGGTCAGTTCCGCGTCAATGAAGGAACCGCCGAAGCCGAGAACCAGGTTATCTGTGGCCAGGACCTGGAGCTCAAGTTCAACACCCTTGGATTCAGCACCACCGGCGTTGGAGGTAAAACTGCTTCCGCAATTCAACCGGGTCGATGCCTGGAGATCCTGGTAATCGAGGTAAAATGCCGACGCATTGAATATCACCCGGTTTTCAGCCCACATTGATTTGAGGCCCAATTCGTAGTTCCACAAAGTCTCGGAGTCTAAACCATCGGGATCAACCGGCACGCCCTGCTCTGCGAGGTCGCCAGGGCAATCGTTTGCAGGGCCAACTGCGACGGTCGGGACGAATGATTGAGGACCACCCAGTCGAAATCCCTTGGCGGCCTGAAGAGATATGAGCATGTCTTCCGATGGTTCATAACTGAGGAGAAACTTGGGATTGACACCGTCCTCGCTCGACTTTGTAGTTTTGATACTTGGTTCGAATTCACCCGTCAGCCTGCCCTTTTTACTCTGGGTAATCTCCTGCTCTACATCAAACCAACGCAGACCCACGGTTGCCTGCCACTTGTCTGCAAAACGGTAATTTGCTTCGCCAAAAACCGCGAATTGCTGAGTAGTGAATTCGTCATCCAGCTCCACCATATGGCCGGGTGGGTTCCCGTAAGGTTCAAATAAAGCCATCACCAGCGGGCTGGGTGGTACGCCAGTTATTCCCCTTGGATCAGTTACGACCATTTCCTGATGGTAAACAACATCTATATCGCTGTAGTAGAGACCCGCAATCCATTGAAAGTCGCTATCAGTGGTAGATGCCAGGCGGAATTCCTGAGCAAATGACGATACATCCTTGAGGTCATCAAGATAGATACCCAGGACATTGACCCTGCCACCCGTTGCCGGTGCCGGGGCGGGAAAGAACGCGCCTGCAATATTATTGGTTGAAACGTCACTTCTTACCGCTATGTCACGGCTTGTATATGAGCTTGAAGAGACCAGCTGGTAGTTATCGTAATCGTAATCGATGAGTAGATTGGCGATATCAATTTCATCATCATAGAACTCTTTATGATATTTCCATTGCTCGTATTTGCTGCTGGGGTCAAACGCCTGGTCGGGTGTCAATGTACCTACCGTTATCAGGCGATCGACTCCGAGCGCCTGGAAACTATCGTCTGCAGTACCGTCGAAGTTGGCTTCCTGATGGATGAACATGGGCTTGACAGACAATCGTTCCGTTGGAGTCCAAAGCAGCGATGCTCTCAACCCAGACCGGGTGCCACTGTTGACATCTTTACCACCGCCTGGGCCATCGCTGAGGTTATCAGCCCATCCTGCCTCTTCAACCTGGTAGGCAACCACACGGGCGGCTGCCATATCCTCAGATATGGGTAGGTTTAACATACCCTTGATCGAGTAGCCCATGTCACCATGTTTGACTGACGTCATATCGGCATCGATCAATCCTTCAAACTCGTTCATCACCGGCGCGTTGGAAACAAGCCGGATGGTGCCAGCGAGGGATCCTGAGCCATAGAGCGTCCCCTGGGGCCCCCGTAGCACCTCGACTCGCGCCAGATCAAAGGGCTCCAGATTCGGATTATAGAGCGCTACGGACAAGGGAACTTCGTCAAAATAGAATCCCACCGTCTCCGTTGCCCTGGTGTTATCACGGCGTACTTCCCCCGAAGAAATACCGCGAATGTTCAACTGGGTGCGCCCATTGCTTTGGCCTGCAATCGCCAGGCCCGGCACTTTATAAGGGAAATCCTCAAGATGCTTTATACCGGCCCTGTCCATGGTCTCTTGTGACATTGCGGTAATGGCGAAAGGAATGTCCTGGATGTCCTGGCTGCGTTTCTGCGCCGTGACGATAACTTCTTCCAGTGCCCCAGCGGCGGAATCTTGTGCGGAGGCCCCGGGTGGAGTTCCAACGGCCAGTACCGTTGCGATCACTGCCCCCAATATTTTGCTTTGCGTGTTCATGTTTCTCCAGAAATCCCACTATGCAAGAATATGTGTGCCGTATAGTGGGATAAAACTAGCCACAATTTGAATGGTTGTCAAGTGATTGCGAGCAAGAGTCCCCGCTACCGGGAACCATTGCTTGGAGTCTGGGGGGTCAGGGAGCGAAGTTGACGCCGGGCGGATATCAGCGGTTACTCGTGTTCCGCAGGAGAAGAATTTCCGCTTTGAGGCGTTCGTAGGAAACCCGCTGTTCGGCAGACAACTCACCCAGCAGGAGATCCTTATACTCGTAAGGATCGGATTGCAGATCGTAGAATTCTTCCCGGCCTTCAAACCGCAGGAGCTTGTAGCGCGAATCCCGCATGGCGTAATCAGCCGTCTCGATGCCGTCAAAGCCGCCAAAGAATTCGTCCGCGTAGATCCATTCGCGGCGTGAAGGCGCGGCAGTGTTCTTCAGCGCCGGGAAGAAACTGACTGAGTCGTGGGTGATCTCGTCCGGGATCACCTCATCAGGATCAGCCCCGGCCATCTCAATGATGGTTGCGAATAAATCCGTCGAATTTACCAGCGCCTTTGACACGGCGCCAGGTTCAACGCCTGGTCCCGCAATGATCAGCGGCACCCTGACGCCTCCCTCGTAAATAGTCCCCTTGGCACGCCCGTGCCTGAACGGCACGCTGACCACCGGGTCCCAGGTGCCGTTATCGCCGAGGAATACGACATAGGTGTTATCCCGGACATCCGCATCCAGCGCCGCCAACATCCGGCCAATTTGCTTGTCCATGGCTTCGGTCATCGCATTGAACGCTGCCTGCCAGTCCTTCCGGTGCATTTCGCTCTGATCAATTCCCGAATAGTCGGAATACACGTATTCTCGTGGAGGAATATGCATCGGCGTGTGTGGCAGATTGAACGCAAGCCAGAGAAACCAGGGATGGTCGCCTTGCTCCTCCAGCCACGCAATCGCGTCATCGACTTTGTCTTCAGCTGTGTAACCGACCGTCCCGATCACCTTTCCATCAACGACTTTGTTCCAGGCAAAATAGGATTCTGGAGCGCCACCCATCAAGCCCGAGAAATGATCGAATCCCGCAAGATTGGGATGATCTATCCAGCCGTTTCCCTCACTCGCCAGGTGCCATTTGCCTATGGCCGCGGTCGAATATCCGGGACCGGGCATGGTCTTCAGAGCCATCGGCAAAGTGAATTCTCCCGGCAACAGGAAGGGTCGCGGCAAAGCCTGGTCAGCCGCTGAAGCCTCATGACGATAACTGTGATCCGTCGATTCGGGAGGCGCCCACGCCGGCTTTTCGGGCGGAGCCGGCATCTGGCCCGCTCCAACCGGACGGCCGATTCCTGTTCTGAAGCCGTAGCGGCCTGTCAAAAGCGTCGCACGGGTGGGCGAACAAACCGGTTGCGCCCAGAAATTGTTGAACCGGACTCCTTCCCGGGCCAGCTGGTCCAGCGCTGGCGTATGCGGTGGACTCTCCCCCAGGCCATATGAGGCCAGGGTCTCCACGCCCATATCATCACCAATGATGAGGAGGATGTTCGGCGCGGGACTCGAGACGCCATTAGCAGCCGCCGGATTCGGTAGCTTCAACTCTGCGGCGACCTGCTCAACCTCGCGCCAGACTCGCAGCAGATTGCCGCCCCAGAGCTTTTTGATGTCATCAGCGCTGTATCCCCGGTCCAGCAACTCCAGAGTGACGTTGACAGTTTCGCCGGCGTCGAGCCAGCCCACAACGCCACCACCTCCCCCGAAGTCCGAGCTGAGCCCTACGTGATCGATACCGATCAGTTTCACCGCATGGTCCACGTGGTCGATGAAATCGCCGACATCGGCGTAACCGATCTCATGGAGGCGAGCCATGACCTCACTGCGCTCATCAGCCGAAAGCAAGAGCGAATCGCCGGGCTTGGCCAACTTGTAATCTTCCAGCGCCTTCCCGGCAGCAGCCTTTTGGTCAGGCGTCAGGACCTTGACGAACTCAGCGAGAGCCACCGCCTGCATCACCCCACCGTTATCCTTCAACGCTAGCAATGTCTCGTCGTCCATGTTGCGGAAATGGTCATTGACTGAACGCGTGTTGGAATGGGATGCAATGACCGGTGCGCGCGATAGCCGAATGGCGTCAAGCGCTGCAGCCTTTGAGACGTGAGAGATATCGACCATCATGCCGAGCCGGTTCATTTCGGCAATGACCTGCTCGCCGAACGCGCTGATCCCGTCATGCTCCGACGGCGCATCCCCGAGTTCCGGACGCGGCCGTGCGGAATCAGCGATGTCGTTGTGGCCTCCGTGCGCCAACGTCATGTAGCGGGCACCCAGTTCATGGTATTGCCCGAGGAGGGAGAGGTCCTTGCCGATGACGTAACCGTTTTCTATCCCGATGGCAGCCACGAGCTTGCCGGAAGCATGGATGCGCTCAACATCATCAGCGGAGTAGGCCAACTCGATGATATCCGGATACATCTCGTCCGCCATACGATGTATGGCGTTGAACTTCGTCATCGCATCGATTTTTGCCTGGGCGTAGTTCTCTTCTGTCCTTTCAGTCTGCGCCACAAAAACCATGAAAAACGCAGCATCGAGCCCACCCGCGCGCATCTTTTCGAGATTTACCTGGCTGACGCTGTTCAGGGGATCGACGGACTCGGTCGCGAAGTCGAAAGGAATATCAACATGGGAGTCGATGGCAATTACGCTGTCATGTATGGTCTCAGCATCGGTGCGAAGAGTGGTCTCCGCTGCCGGAGTGGAACCCGGGTCGGTACACCCGGACATCACCAGCATCAGCGTCAGGCACAATGGCGTAATTGGTGTCTTCAATTTCATGCTGGTTCCCGCTCGCTTGTTCATGGTGAGAATCCTTCCACCTGCCCTTGACTGCATGAATGCCGGTTGGACGCCGCTATCAGCAAAACCGGAACGCAGTGTCACGGGAAATCTCACTGTCATAAACCGACAGATCGCCATTTTTCATGGAGAATACTCGAAAGAAGTCTGATTGATATTGCTCCGCGGCTATGCTGTGACCGCAATTCTTGATCCTCATGCCAATGAGCACCTTCTTCGAATTCGTCATCGGCTCGAAGTTGTAAATGTAATACTGGGAATAATCCTCGTACCCTGAATACACCAGGCCGAGATGCTCCGCCCATTTTTGCAGGGTGCTGGGGTTCGCAGGATCATTCTCATCCCAGGCGGAATATGTCAGTCCATGGATCGTGTCCCTCAGTCCGTCGACTATTGCTGTTCCATTCTCAGCCGCGGCAAACTGTGTGAAGTCGATGCCCCTCTTGCCGGTTTCTTTGCCGTTGAACCATAAACCCGGATCCTGCTCACCCATGATGAGCAATACGGACGGCAGGCGGGCGGGCGTATTTTCCTTGAAGTCGGCAATTCCCTTCCTGAACGTCGCAGCGCCGGTCAGTGAGATCGCCCTGAAAGAATAGTCATCATTGATCGTGATGTCGGCCAGATCAGGAGGGCCGCCGGTTACGTATGAGAGCAGGAAAATTGCTCCGGATGAATGGCCCACCCCAAAGATGTTCTCCGGATCAATATTGATGTCGGGCGACTCAAGCAGGCCACCCAAAAGGGTATCCACGAAGGCGTAGTCATCGCGCTCCGACTCAAACCCCTCGTGCCAGAACCACATGCCGCGGGACCCGCCGTTTTCGACCTCCCGGGAAACCTCCGGCTTCTTTTTCGAGTAAGCCGACATTTTGATGGTGATGAAGCCATCCTTGTAGGCGTCCAGCCCTGGATCCCAATCAAGGTAGCTCTTGATTTCCCTTTCAGTCAAACCCGGGCGACACATGCAGCCGTGGAAAAACAGCACGACCGGGTGCGCCAGGTTGTGTTCGTACAAAGACGGGAACGTGATGGAAAAATAACGATCGTAACCGTTTATATTGATGGTGCCGTAATTCGTCTTGTCGTAATCCAGGCTCGAAAAGACGATTCTTCCGGTCTCAGGTGGTTTGGGCAACTCCGTAGCCTGGTCGCTGTTTGCAACGGGGCATAGCCACAAGGACGTAACACATTGCAACAGGGCAACATTAACGAGGAGTCTCATGCTCTCCCCTTCACTTGGATCAATTTGAGGTCCTCATTTCTGGCTTTAGCTTACTATGTGGGATATTATAGCCCACAAAATGGGAATTTCGAAAGGTTGGCCATCCCCTTGCTGAACTGGGCTTCAATCATTCGAAGCGAGGCCGGCTTTCCCCGCCGGCAAAGGATCTCACCATGACCAGACTGTTTGTCCGTCTTGCTGCATCTGCTCTCCTGTCAATGGCCTGCCTTCCTGCTCAGGCACAGAGAAGCGACCCGCCGGATGTATTGTTCATATCCATCGATGATCTCAACGACTGGGTTGGCCCGCTGGGCGGGCATCCGCAGGCAAAGACTCCGAACATGGATCGCCTTGCGGCCCAGGGTGTGGTCTTTACCAATGCGCATGCGCCCGCGACGCTATGCAATCCATCGCGGACGGCAGTGATGACGGGAATCTCACCTGCGACTTCGGGGGTCTACGGTAACGGAACCGATTGGCGCAAAGCCAAACCCCTGCAAGGGGTTCCCACCATACCCCGTTATTTCAGGGAGCACGGTTACCAAACCTTCGGCGCCGGCAAACTCTTCCACAGTTCAACCTTCAATGCCTGGGCCTACTTCGGTTACAACGACACCACTGCATGGGATGCCTACTTTCCGTCCCTGGAGCGCCAGCTTCCTGACGAGCCCACACCTCACGACCGGCCAGCTAACGGCAATCCACTGTCCGTAAAGTTCGACTGGTCCGCAGTATCGACCGCGGACATGGCGATGGGGGATGGCCAGGTTGTGACCTGGTCTGTAAGCCAGCTTCTGGCCAGGAGTGATGCGCCGAAATTCAACGCCGTGGGAATCTATCGGCCACATCTTCCCTGGTATTTGCCACAAAAGTATTTCGATATGTATCCGCTTGAGGATATCGTTCTTCCCGAGGTGCCTGAAAATGACCTTGACGACATCCCTGAAATCATTATTCAGCACGGTCGTGAGGGCGGTGATTTGTCCCCTTCAGCAATCAATGACTGGATCGTCGAAGACGAGACCAAGGTTCGATGGCGCGAGGGAGTCAGAGCCTATCTTGCCAGCATCAGCTTCGCCGACGCCATGTTGGGTCATATTCTCGATGCTTTGGAACAAGGCGGTCGGGCCGATAACACCATCGTTGTATTGTGGTCCGACCACGGCTGGCACCTGGGCGAGAAAGCGCGTTGGCGGAAAGAAACTCTGTGGCGCGAAACCACACGCGTCCCACTCATTGTTGTTGCCCCAGGAGTTACGGAGGCAGGCAGTGTCTCCCCGGCCACTGTTTCGCTGCTGGACCTCTACCCCACCCTGGTCGAACTGGCCGGGCTCGAAACGCCCAAGCACCTGGAGGGAGTCAGCCTGGTGCCACTTCTCAGGGATCCAGCGGCTGAGTGGGATCATGCAGCCATTTCGACAAACGGCTTCGGCAGTCATGCGGTATCGACCGATCGATATCGCTTCATCCGCTACTCGGACGGCGCTGAGGAATTGTATGATCTGGCAGCGGATCCCAACGAGTGGTACAACCTGGCGAATGACCCGAAACTCAACAGCGTGAAAGAAGAACTCGCGGCGCAAATACCCAGGCACGACGAGCCTGCCGATCAGGCCGCCGACCGCAACCCGAAGTGACAGGGAAACTCACCCAAACCGAAATTTCACGGTAAAATCTAACTGGTTTTGTATTTCGGGAGAAACATCATCGACACGGCTATCAACACCAGAAAAACGGAACATGCGCTGAGTATCTGGACGTAAGAGCCGTAAAAATCAAACAGCCGGCCGTAAACAACCGGCCCTAGTGATACGCCACCCAAGAAGGCGGCGAACAACATCCCATAAACCAAACCGAAAGAGTTCAGGCCAAAATAGCGGGTTATCAGATAAGCCAGCAAATCAAGCTCTGCTCCAATACTCAAACCGAAAAATATAGCCGCCAAAAATACCGCAGGCCCGACAGCGCCGAAAGCAAGCATCGCCGTACCTATTGCGGAAAGGATGAAACAAATCGCACCTACTCGCGGCGCGAAAAACTTATCCAATGAAAACCCTATGACGATGCGGGAAACAATGATGGTCATGCCGACAGTTGAGGCCGCAAGTGCTGCTTTGGTTGTGTCCATTCCCCTGTCCAACAGCATGGGAACCAGATTTGAAAACAAGCCATAAAGACAAAAAGTGAGCAGCAGAAAAGTAACGAACAGCTGATAGAACAATGGCGACCTCAGAAGCTCGACAAGCGTGATTTTTTTCTCTTCTTCAGCCACAACAACTGCTTCATCGATATCAACCGAATCACCATCGGGTAAAAGCCCGAGATCTTTTGGGTGGTCACGAATGAATATTTGTATCAACGGCAAAATGAGAAAAACCAGAATGGCCGCCAATGCATAATATCCAGAGCGCCATCCGTGGTTATCGACCATGTATTGAACGAGAGGTGGGGTATAGGCGAAGCCAAGCCCCCCTCCCGACATCACAAGTCCAAAAGCAAGGCCACGTCTTTTTTTAAACCACGCTCCGGCGAGCCTCAGGTAGGGCACCGCTGCGGCCCCGCCACAGATCACCCCGATGATGGCGTAGAACAGATAGAAATCCTTCAGGTCGCCAACCAGCAGCGGAATACCGCCGAGCAGAAGGCCAAAGGCGAATATTGACGGCATCATGACTTTCTTACTGCCGTAATTATCAACCAGGCGCCCCAGCACTGGGGTAAAAATCGCCTGGGCCAGCGTGACAAAAGTTATCGACAGAAAGATTTCAGTTCTGGACCAACCGAACTCAGCCTGCAGGGGAATGACAAAAACACCCAGAATGCCAACGGCGAATTGGCCCGGCGCCGCCGAATAGCCGAGTATTGACGTGCCAACAATTTTCCAACCATAAAATATGTTCTTGCCTGGAATCATGCCTTTTGTACTTTCCAATCCTGGGCCCTTGATGGCGAGCGATAACTACTGGGCATCACGAAGCACATCAAGCATGATGTCGATAGAGGCATTCATGTACGACCTGGGTATCGTCAGTGAAGGCATCAGGCGCAGGACGTTGCCGTATCGTCCGCACGGCACCATGATCACCCCTCTCTTCAGCATCGCAAGCACGATATCCCCGGTTTTGTCACGGCACAGCGGTTCACGGGTTTCCTTGTTGGCGACGAGTTCCACGCCGATCATCAGCCCGCGACCACGAACATCACCAATGATCTCAAGGTCCTCGGCCGCGGCCTTCAGCCGTTGCATGACTTCGGCGCCCACCTCAGCGGCGCGCTGGATGAGACCATCACGCTCAATGATATTGATGTTGGTCATACACACTTCAGCCGATACCGCATTGCCGGCAAACGTCTGTGGTTGCGAGTGGTCGTCGAGCTGCAAAGCCAGGTCCCGGCGCATCAGCAATCCGGCCATGGGCACATCACCGCCCATACCCTTGCCGAAAGTCATCATGTCCGGAGCCACTCCGGCGTGCTCGATGGACCACATCTTTCCTGTACGACCGGCGCCCGCCTGGACTTCATCGGCGATCAGCAATGCGCCGTGCTTGTCACAGGCTGCCCTGATCGCCTGCAGGAACTCCGGATCAGGCGGTACATAGCCACCCTCGCCCTGGAGTGGCTCGATGATCACCGCCGCTACGTCATCGGCTGCAGTGTAAGGAGTGTTCAGCACGTGTTCGGCGTAGTCCGCGCAGGCGATCCCGCAGCTGCTGCGCTGCAATCCGAAGGGGCAGCGATAACAGTACTGGTAAGGCAGGTGGATGACTCCGGCCATGAAGGGTCCATAGCCACGCCGGTATTGATCACCCGTGGTAAGCGAGTTAGCGGCGTACCAGGTCCCATGATATGCCCCGTGAAAAGCAACAATCTGGTGCTTTCCGGTGATTCTCTTGGCGAACTTGACCGCGCTCTCCACTGCGCCGCTGCCGCTCTGGGTAAAGTAAGCGATGCAATTGTCGCGAAGTCCGGGAGGGGCTATCGACGCGAGTCGCTTGGCGAGCTCACCGCGCTTTGTATTGCTGATATCGGATCCATGCATCAGCACTTTGGATTGGCGTTCGATGGCCGCGACGACCTCGGGATGGACTCGCCCGACGCTGTTGACCGCGACGCCGGCGGTCATATCAATATAGAGGTTGCCCTCCGGATCCTGGACAGTTACCCCTTTGCCCCTGGCGAAGACAAACGGGAAGCGTCCGCCACCGCGAGTCATGGATTCGTAATTTCCCGCTTCCTCGAGCAAGGCCGTGGTTGTTGGCCCCGGAACGGGAGTGGTTATCTGCGGTGCACCGGAGAATGACAGTGCTTCAAGTTCCTGTTCTGAAATCATATTTCTCGCTCCTGACTGTTTGTTTTCCACACTGCTTCCCTGGAGTTGCATGAGTGCCTCACTGCAGATGCCAGTTCCGCTGTAACCCCGCTCCGTCCTTCGAATTCAGACCGCCGTTGCCGCCTCGTCAATGAGGCGCCATAGTCGGCCAACATCCTCCGCAGTCGTTGAAGTTGAACCTACAGACAACCTGATGAATTGCTTGGAGCCGAAGCTCGAGCCGGTCAGGTAGATGTTGGGCACCGAGTTGAGCTTGTTCAGCAACGCCGTCGTTGCTTGGTTTCCGGACTGATGATGAAAGCACACCAATCCAAAGTGGGCCGGAGCGGTCAGGGCGAGGTGATCGTGCTGTTCGATCTTCGCGGCAATCTCCTCCGCGAGAAGGATGTGCTCCCGCAGGTGGTGGCGAATTCCTTCAGCTCCATAGCTGCGTAGCACCCACCACAACTTTAGCGCCCTGAAACGTCGGCCCAGAGGCACCTGCCAGTCGCGATAGTCGATTACCTTGCCGGACTCCGAAGCCGCATTCCTGAGGTAAGGAGGTGTGATGGACATGGCATCAATCAACGAAGTGCGATCGGCGACGTAGAGCACATTGCAGTCGAAGTTCGTGAACATCCATTTGTGAGGATTGAACGTATAGCTGTCTGCTGATTCAATCCCATGTTGCAGATGCCGGAGCTCCGGACAGACCATGGCGGAACCGGCATAGGCCGCATCAACGTGGTGCCACAACCCCTCTTCGCTGGCAATTCCGGATATCAGGGCGATGGGATCGATCGCCGCAGTGCCCGTCGTACCCAGGACGCTTGTGACGATGAGTGGCGTCAACCCCGCGTCCCGATCAGCCTTGATTGCCGCGCGCAGCGCATCGGGATCGAGGCTCAGGTTTTCGTCGACGCCGATCGCTCGAAAATGTTCTATTCCAGCAACGCGGGCGCCCTTCTCCACAGATGAATGTGCCTGGCCCGAAGCATAGGCAACGAACTCTGGTCGATTTTTCTGCCCGGTCTTTGCCCGTTCGCGTGCAACCACATGGACCAGGTGAGTTGAGTCCGAAGCACTCGACTGGATCACGCCACCGCCAGGACCGTTTCTGTTCTGCCATGTGGCCGGGAGGCCAAGCAGATCCACCAGCCAGTCGGTCACCCGATTTTCGATTTCAGTCGCGGCCGGGCTCGTCGACCAGAGCATACCCTGTACTCCAAGGCCCGCGCTGACGAGTTCGCCCAGGATAGAGGGTCCGGATGTGGTTGCCGGGTAATAGGCGAACCACCCAGGTGATTGCCAGTGAGTGATACCCGGCATCACGACCTTGTCGAGATCATCAATCAGGTCTTTGAACTGCTCGGGCTTTTCCGGAGCCTTGGCGGGAATCTTCGCAGCTATGTCTCCAGGCGCAACGTCCGGCATCACCTGGCGTTCACCGACGGTTTCCATGTATTTCGCCAGCCAATCAATCAGGGCGTGCCCATGACGGCGGAATTCGTCCGGGTCCATGTGATAGGACGGCTTGGTTCCCCCTGCAATGTCGGTACGATCCGTATCGGGCGATAAATCAGTCATCAAAACGCTCCACCAGTTTGTTGTGTTCCTTGTCTATATTGCTTTGGGACGAATGCAACATTTCACTCAAGCGCTGCCCAGGAATGATCCTTACTGCACGAAGTGCCCCGCTGTAAGCGAACGTCCCCCGCCGCAACCGCAGTTCCCGTGAGACAGGCGATCTCCGGTCAATCCCGATATCAATTCCCTGGAAAGGTGTCTCGCCAGCAAAGAGGTTGAACTGCGCCGGGACTTCCCGCCGCTCGCCTTGAACGTGGATTTGCACCAGACTCACACCTTCGGGCCGGGCGACAAATGCGACGTCAATCCTGTCGAGTGCCGGAACCAGGCTGCCCATGTTGAAGTCGCGCGTCCGGCCGCCGTAGTTGTGGCAAAAGTGCAGGTCTGCATCCTCGATGTACAACAGATAGCCGCCAGCCTGATCACCGTGCGCAATCAATATGCCTTCATCAGCAAGCTGGAACCCTTCGCCGAAGTCGATTTGCACATCAAAGGACCGCATCTGGACGAGGATGCGGGAGCGATACCTGTCCAGCGTGTGGGCTCCACGCAGCAATTCGACGGGACGCGATGCACCGATCTCGCTGGGCGAAACGGCATACTTCAAGCCACTGTCATCCGTCAGCGGAAACACCTGTTTCGCCCAGGCCGTTTCCTCCCATTCATGGGCCATCGCGGCTGTGCGCTCAACCTCAACGCTGGAAAGGTCCACCGTTTGGGTCGGATCGGCGTTGAGGTCGTACAACTCCCAGTCGTCAACTGAGTAGCGGCCCACGCCGTCGTAGCGCGCCACAATTTCCCAGCCGTCCACATACATGCCACGATTGCCATCCATCTCGTAGTATTGCTTGCGATGCCGGCTGATGGCCTCTGCATCATGGATAGAGTCAACAAAGCTGAACCCGTCGAGCCCCTCGAGATTGATGTCCTGCCCCTTGGCCAGCGCTATCAATGTCGGGAGCACATCCGTCACATGCAGGTACTGGCGACGCAGCGCGCCCCTTTCAGCAATGCCCACTGGCCACGACAGGATGGCGGGGACGGAGTGCCCACCCGCATGGGTTTGACGCTTGTACAGCCGGAATGGTGTGTTGCTGAGCCGGGCCCAGCCCCAGTTGTACGCTGGTTTGGCATCCGGTGTGCCGATCAGATGAATAATTGAGTGAGCGAACTCAGTTGAGACCAGCCGCTTGTGCTCATCGGTTTGCGGCAACCCCGCGATTCTCGGAGCGCTCAGATAGTATGGAGATCCCGCAGGGCCTCCTTCCTGGCTCGCGCCGTTGTCGGAAAGAAACAAAAACAAGGTGTTGTCCCATTGGCCCGTCCCAATGAGATGCTCGCGGAGTCGTCCGACACTCCGGTCGATGCTGGTCACCATTGCCGCATAGACTTCCATATACCGCGCGAAGACCTCTCGCTGTTGCGCAGAAAGGGAATCCCACTCCGGCAAATCGTAACCCTCTTCCTTACCGGAGGGCAGCCGCGTTCCCTCAGTCACGATCCCCATCACCTTCTGCCGCTCGAATCGATCGTGACGCGCCTTGTCCCAACCCATCGCGTAGCGTCCGCGGTGCAGTTCGATGTCAGCCTTCCTGGCCTCCAATGGAAAGTGTGGCGCAGGGTGCGCAAAGTAGAGAAAAAACGGGCGTGACTGCTGGCCGAGGGAACGATCACGCAGCATCTGCAATGCCTGGTCCGTAAGGTCGTCCGTCAGGTAGTAGCCGTCAGGGTATTCATCGATATGCCTGATCGTGTTGCCCTCGACCAGCTGATGGGGTTCATGCAGACTGGTGAAACCGTCGAGGATCCCGTAAAACTCGTCGAAACCATTCTGCAGCGGCCAGCTGTGTCGAGGCGCATCGACCGCCATGTGGGCTTCCCGTGCCAGATGCCATTTGCCGACCATCAGCGTCGAGTACCCCTCATCACGAAGTCGCTCAGCAATCGTCGGGGCGACCCCCATCTCCATCCTGTAGTTTGGGTAACCCGGATCGAAGTGCACGACATCGGCATAACCGGCGAGGTGGTGATCGATGCCGGTCATGAGCGAGGCGCGTGTGGTCGAGCACTTGGGGGTGGCGTGAAAGTTTGTGAAACGCAAGCCTTGAGAGGCGACCACATCGAGATTGGGGGTTGGAATTTCCCCGCCGAAGCAGCCGACGTCCGAATAGCCGAGGTCGTCGGCCAGCATCAAGATGATGTTCGGACTTCCGGGCCGGGCCGAAGTCATGGCAGGCCATGACGGGGTAGACTCGGAAAATGTTCGGCCTATCTTGCCTTCGAAGCCCTCATAGGCCGGTCTCCGTGTCCCATGCGGTGCAGCTGCCCGGGGGTCCGGCCGGTTCCGGTCTTTTTTGGCATTCATGTTCGACATTCCGCTCTCGAAGCCAAGTCTTCGCACCGAGATGCAACCTCGCGATGTGGGATATTGGTGTCCACTTTATGGGACAGTATGGTGATTACCTCGCCGCAATGTCAAGCGAGATATGGGCTGTGTGAGCAAGCGATTCGACCAAACGGTTGACATGCATTCAGGCGGACTATAACCTCGTCCCACTATACGGTATCTGGATTCTTTCTAGTCAAATTGGATAACGCGGCCGAGGGCAGAGTCCCCAAGACAAAGCGGGTGCAGTCCGTGATCCGCACTGTCGAGATTCTGCGTGCGATCGGGAACGCTGGCGATGATCTTACGTTGAGTGATCTCGCTGAGCTCACCAGTCTCCCGCGCTCGACGGTTCACCGGATTGTACAAACTCTTCAGGGTGTTCACTTCGTCGCCAAGGGCGCAGGTGTCGGGGGCATCCGGCTCGGGCCGGAATTCGACCGTCTCGCCAGGAATTCACGGCACGCGCTCACTCCCACAATGCGTCCGTTCCTCGAGAATCTGGCAAGAGAGACCTCAGAAGGCGCGAGCCTCACGGTGTTGGAAGGGCTCAGCGTGAGGTTCCTTGACCAGGCTATCTTTGGACAAGGGCTGCGCGCCGTCACACTCGTCGGCACAACTTTCCCGGCGCATTGCACTGCGAATGGCAAGGTTTTGCTGGCAGCACTTCCGCGGTCGGTTCTTCGAAGAATGCTGCCGAAAAAGCTTGAATCCCGCACCCAGCACACGATTGTGGATCCGGAACGCCTCCTGGAAGAGCTGGACCTTGTTGCGGCGGAAGGTGTGGCCTTCGACCGTGAAGAACACGAAGTCGGTATCAGTGCGATCGCAGCGCTGGTTGTCGACGACGCAAACAACTATGCCGCGATCAGTTCCGCAATGCCAACCGACCGCCTTGCTGGTCGAGAGGAGCAGCTCAAAAAGATCATTAGCAAGATTGCACATGATGCCAGTCTTGCGCTTGGCTGGAGGGGCGCGAAAGGGAACTCGAAAGGGCCCACGCCCAAGACAAATAACAGCTGACCAGAGAATAACATGGAAGTCACACGACTCAGCGATGCCCCCCCTTACGACGCCCCGAAGCATCACGGCATGGTGGCTCTCCGACTGCAGGGAGGGGGACAGACCAGCACCGAGCGTGTGGTGGTTGGTCTGTCTCATTTCCTTCCGGGTGGCGGCGCCGAAGAATCTTCAAGCAAAGCTGAAAGAATCTACGTAGTGCTTGAGGGCCAAATCACCGTGACTACGGAGGGCGGGCCCGTGCTGCTCGGCCCTCTGGATTCTTGTTTCATTCCTCCAGGAGAGACCCGGGCTGTGCAGAATACAACTAATCGACCTGCTTCGATGTTGGTGATCGCACTTCCTTAGTTCAGCTGATTTATTCCGCCATCAGAACCTCGCCAGAAGTTCGGAGACAGAATTTTTTCCTCTACTGCAAATCACCCTCTTCGCTCCCCGGAATAGTGGCAATCCCATGCGCGGCATCAGATGCGTCTTTGGTTGCAGCAGAGCGGAATAACCGGATCTGACCGGGCCCCGGAACAGGACTTCCCCCTACCTTTGTGGCGGGAAGCAGTTTCGGTGCCGTTGGCGCGAATTCCAGTCGACTGAAAGGCTGCAGTGGCTGGTTGGCAATGACCTGCCCTTCGGCGTCCAATCCGTCCGGGTAAACCAGCAGTTCCAGCTGCATGGCGCCCAAGCCTGAAACATTGCCGGACTCGAGCCCGGAACGGTCCACCAGCTGGCGCGGCAACGGGTAGCGGAAACCGTGCAGCCCCGTAAATGCGCTTCCGATCTTGCCGGTCGCCCTCAAACCGGGATCGTCGACATTGGTGCGCAGTTTTTTCGACTTGTGCACCACCTGGCCATTGCCATTCCGAACCAGCACCTGCACGCGCAGGCTCTTGTGCGGCAGTCCGTCGTCCACCGCCCAGGCACTGATCACGCCGTTGCGGTCTATGCCAAGCAGCTCACCGCGCAGCTGGCTCGCCGGCCGGTAGCGATGCGCCTCGGTTTCCTCCCAGGCCAGGTTGGGATACTGCGGGCTGCCCTGTTTGATTTGCCGGCCTATGTCCTGAACCTGTTCCACAAACGCGGTGCCGGCATCATCCAGGCCCAGGTCATAGAGCTTGCCGAACTGGTTCAGCCCCAGGCCGGGTGTATCGAGTTCACCGGCATCAAATGACCACAGGAAGGGAATGAAGGCCACGAAACGCGGCTCGCTCAATGCGATTTCGTAGTGATGCAGCAAGCGGCTTTGCAGCACCGCGGGCCAGTCAACGCGGTTGAGGTTGTCGTTGGTGGCCCAGGTTTCCGGCACGGCCATCAGCTGCTGGTGCGGCTGCATGTGGTCCAGCAGATAGCGATAGGTCTGCACGAAGGATTTGTCGTCGCAGGCCCGGAACAGGTTGTCGTAGCAATCAAAGCCCACCCAGTCGTAATTCTCCGGAATGCTGAAGAATTTATGGTGGATTTCATAGCCGGAAAGGATCACGCCCAGTGGGGTATCCGGAAACGCCAGCTTGACCAGGGAATTCACATGTTCCAGGTCACGATGAATATCTTCATACACCCTTCCGCTGACATACTGCTCATAGAAGTTCGGTTGGCGCGCGTTGACGAATTCACGAAAGGGTTCGTCCTTGGGATAAATCATGGCCACGGTGTTCTCCAGGCCGGCAAACTCGACCTGCGCTCGCAGCTCCACCAGGAAATCCTCGATTTCATGGTCTGGCCTCGGATCGCCCTCATCGTTTTCAAACAGGAAGGGTTCAAAGCTGATGACAGCCTGCACACCGGCCTCATCCGCCTCGCGCAGCCGCCGCATGATCTCGGCAATGGCCTCAACCTCAGCGGTATTCGAGCCGACATGAATCCAGGTCAGGTTGGTGTACGGAGCGAGCTCACGGGTGAAGTTCCAGTGTTCCATGGCGCTGGCGTAAAAGCCGAAGTAGCGCAAATGGCCGTAGCGTTCCTGCTCACTATGAACCAGCCTGCTCGCGGGAACGCTTGCATACTGGGCCAGCGCCGAGGCCGGCAGCAGGCCGACAACCAGGGCGCAGCACAGCATGGATTGAAACAGGGAATTGCGGAATAACACGGACTTTCGCTCCTCAACTGGGGTTCGGCCGGAAGTCCGCTGTGCCTTTACAAGGTAACAGGCCGTGCTCAATATCCACCTCACGGCAGCCGAGCCCGGCCTGTTGTGACTTCCCATCGCTCTTACCCTTGTTGGTAAGCGCTCAGGCGGCTAAGTTCCCTTGAAGGATGAAGCCTGCTGCCTGAAAGCCGGTTCCATCAGAAGCGGATGCCCAGATGCGCGCCGTAAACCCAGGGATCGATGTTGACTGTGCCCAGGTTGGCACCATCCAGTTTGGCATCGGTGTCGATATCGATATAACGTGCGCTGAAATTCAGCAGCCACTTCTCGTTGAACGGAAAGTCCACACCCACTTCCCCGGCCCATCCCCAGCTGTCATCCAGCTTCAGGTCCGCTCCAGCCAATGGCCCGGTTGTATCTTCGCTGAAAAACATCGTGTAATTGAGGCCCAGGCCCACATAAGGCTGCACGCGAGCATCCGGCAGGAAGTGATACTGCAGGCTGACCGTTGGCGGCAAATGCTTGGTGCTGGCCACGCGGGGTCCGTTCACCAGGTTGATGTCATGTTCGTACGGCAACGCCGCCAGCACTTCAACGGCCAGGTTGCGCGTCATGAAATAGGAAAAATTGAAGGTCACGCCCATCTGGCCGTCCACCGACACGAGCTCACTGTTGTCGGATTTTGGCTCGACATAAGAGCCACCAAAACGGATCACCCAGTCACCCTGCTCCTTGGCCTGTACCGGCGGTACCGCAAGCAACACCAGCCCCAGCAACAGGCCTGTTTTCAATACACACTTCTTCATTTCTCTGCTCCAGGATCAAAAAGCTGTTCTGGAGAAATTCTAGAAGCGCCGTGATGCCGCCCACTTGACGCAAATCAACCGCCCGATCCTCACCGGCGCTCGATCAGGATTGATTGACGGGAATCAGGTGGTTTGAGGTTTCAGCTTGTACCAGTGGGCCGGTTCTGTGCCTATGCCAGCAGAGTCCAGACAGCCTTGTGCTGAATTGTCATGGCAGGAAATGTGTTGCCACTGCGCTTGTTATCAATAGCCACAGTCCTGTGGCTGCATTCTGTTGTCGCAGCATGCGTCCAAACCAGAGGAATATGTCAAATGCAACGAATATTCCTGGCTCTGTCAACTTTTGCAATCGCCACTCTGATGCTTCCGGCAGTGGCTCAAGCTGACAGGGATATCCGCTACATCGCCTTGTCCAATACCGGCAACTATGTGATTTCAGATGTCTGGCTGAAGTGGAAAACACCGGGTGGGGACCACAAATCCAACCAATTCACCAAAGATGTCACCCAGAACGAAGGTTTTTGTCTCGACATCGAAAAATTTGGCAAGGTGGAGGCCGGGTCGGAAGTATGGCTGGAAGCCCAAATCGCGCTGGGCGAGAAACAGAGCTGCAAAAAGGATGGCAACCGGCACTACTACCAGACCAGCAGCAGCCAATGGAAAGACGATGGCTATTACGGGCCGCGCTGGTACCTGGAAATGGGCGGTGAGACTCTGACCAACAATCGGTGCGAAAACATCAAACCGGAAAAGTCCGTGCTGGCCTACCCGGCCGGAAATTCTGACAAGTGCTAGCGCAAATGGCGGGCATGATATCCACTGAAAACCTGATCGCAGTGCAGGGCCAATCACGGAGCGTGGTTTTTCCTATACTGTATCCAGCTAACCGGGGTTATCGATCATGTCCGTACAGCCGAAGCCCAAAATTACTCGAATTGCCCGTCCATTGGTTCTCTTCAGCCTGATGGTGGGGTGGCCGCTGCATGCTGCGACCGACCAGATTTATCACTGGGTGGATGAGCAGGGGATCAATCACTACAGCCAGTCACCCCCACCCGAAGCCGCGAGCCCGGTTGAAACACTGGAAGTCGATGGCTCGCAGCCGGACAGCTACGACCCCAATGAAGACCGCTACAACGTGGCTGCCCAGGCTGAAGCCATGCAGGCCTTGCGGGATGAAATGGCGGAGAGCCGCAAGAACCGCCGGCAGGTGCAACCGGCTGCCGCGCAAAATACGGTCATCTACTACCCCGAGCCGGAAAACTACAATGAAATCCTCTACCCACCCGGATACCGGCCCAGGCCCCCACGCCCGCATCCCCCTGGAAACCGGCCGGACCGGCCACCCAAACCCAGCAATCCGCCAGTCGAGGTTCCACCGGCAACAAAGCCGTTTCGCCCCAGGTAGTTAACCGACGGTCTGTTGTTGTAGGGGCTGCCGGTCTGCCGCAGATTGAGTGCCCTCCCGCGCAGAACCGCGACTGCTACTCAGTGGCTGGTTCAACCATGTAGTGGATGTGGCCAACACGCCACTGGCCGGCGGCCAGGAACCAGGTGTCACATTCATCAGCCATATCTACAGTGACGGAACCGTCGGGCATGCGGGTGTGTACTTCAACCCGGTAGGTGACGATGGCCATGGAGTCACCGGGCCCCATTTGCACATTCATCTCGGTGATGGTGTTTTTTTCCACCCCACCGCCCTTGCCAATGAGTTCGTACCAATCCTTTTTATAGTCATCCAGCTTGACATGGTTTCCTCCCATCCAGAGCATGGCGTCGTCGGTGTAAAACGCGAAATAGGCGTCCAGGTCATTCTTCTCGTAGGCTTGGTTGAATGCCAGGACCTGGGCAATGACGGCTTCTTCGGGTGTTTGCGCGAAGCCTGCGGCGGGAATGCAGCCGAACCCCGCGAGTACTAGCGAAAGGAGGAATGCTTTCATGGATGGTCTCCCGTGGATGCTCGTGGCATTGAATAAGAACGATACCTCTACATTAGGGGCAGATTGGCGTTGGAACGAACGCCGGAAATCATCATGTTTACATCAATTACCCTGCACTGTCACTTGGGGCCCGGCTGGCCGCGTGCTGGCCGCGCCCACCCCACTCCCGCACGCGCTGGATAGCGGCAAATGCCGCCGGAACCAGCAAAGTACCGAGAATGGCTGATGAAATCATGCCAAAGAAAACCGTTGCACCCAGCGAAACCCGTGACGCAGCACCGGCTCCGGAGGCCAGCACCAGCGGCAGCACGCCAAGGATGAACGACAGGCCGGTCATCAGCACAGCGCGGAAGCGCAGGCTGGCGGCTTCGGTAGAGGCCTCGAGGATGGAACGGCCCTCGGTTTCGCGCAATTGCTTGGCGAACTCCACGATCAGGATGGCGGTTTTGGCGGCCATGCCAATCAGCAGCACCAGCCCGATCTGGGCGTAGAGGTTCAGCGGAATGCCCAGCAGCTTCAGGCCGGCGAAGGCGCCGATCAGTGCCAGCGGCACCGACAGCACGATGGCCGCCGGAATCAGCCAGCTTTCGTATTGCGCCACCAGGAACAGGTATACAAATACCAGCGCCAGGCTGAAGATGATCGGCGCCAGGTTGCCGGCAGCCAGTGACTGGAAAGTCATGCCCGACCAGTCGTAGTCATAGCCCTCCGGCAACTGGGTGGCGGAAATCTGCCGCAGTGCATCCATGGCCTGCGAGTCGCTGTACCCCGGCGCGGGGATGGCATTGATGGTGACGGAATTGTTCAGGTTGTAACGGTTCAGGGTTTCCGGGCCCAGCGCCGGCCGCGTCCTGAGCAGGGTTGACAGGGGCACCATCTCACCCGCGCTGTTGCGCACAAAAATGCGGCTGATGTCGCTCTCGTCGTTGCGGTATTCGCCTTCGGCCTGGATCATCACGCGGAAGGTGCGGCCAAACAGGTTGAAGTCGTTCACGTAGTAGGAGCCCAGCATGCTCTGCATGGCGCCGAACACCGAGCCCAGGGCGATGCCCTGGTCCTTGGCCTTGACCCGGTCCGCTTCCACTTCCAGCAGCGGGATGGCCGCGCGGAAACTGGTAAACGCCTGGCCGATGGCAGGCGAGCTGTTGGCGGCGCTGACGACCGCCGCGGATACTGCAGCCAGCTCTTCCGGCGGCCTGCCCTGCCGGTCCAGCAGGCGGTAATCCAGCCCCGACACCGAACCCACGCCCGGCAGGGCCGGTGTCGCAAATACCACCGCCATGGCGCCGGGCACGGCCAGCAGCTGGCCCTGCAGGCGACGGGCAACGGCCATCTGGTGCTGCGAGCGCTCCGGGCGCTCTTCCCAGTCTTTCAGCATCACAATGGAAAAGGACGAGTTGCCGGAAGTCACGCCCTTGAGAATGGAATAGCCGTTCACCGTTACCACATGGCTGACATCGGGATCGGCCAGGAGAATGTCATTGATGTTCTTTACCACCTCTTCGGTGCGTTGCAGCGAGGCGCCGTCGGGCAACTGGATGTCGACGAAAAACGCCCCCTTGTCTTCCACCGGCACAAAGGCTGTGGGCAGTGAAAGCAGCAGCCAGCCGATGACGCCAATCAACACGGCATAAACCCCGATGGACAGGGACAGCCGGCGCACGCTGAAACCCACCACGGTCCGGTACTTGCCCGTGAGCCAGTCCAGGCCATCGGAGAACTTCTTCAAGAATCCCTTGGGCTGGGTGTGCCTGTTCAGCATCAGTGCCGCCAGCGCCGGGCTCAGGGTCAGTGCGTTGATCATGGAGATGAATACGGCAATGGAAATGGTCAGTGCAAACTGACGGTACAGGGCGCCACTGATGCCGGGCATCAGGGTCACCGGCACGAACACGGCAAACAGCACCAGGGTGGTGGCGATGATCGGGCCGGTCACCTCCTTCATCGAGATGAGCGCTGCCTCCCGGCTGCTCAAACCGGCCGCCAGGTGGCGTTCGGTGTTCTCGATCACCACGATGGCGTCATCCACCACGATGCCGATGGCCAGGATCAGGCCGAATAACGAAACCGTGTTGATGCTCATGCCCAGCATCAGCATGAAGGCAAAAGTGCCGATCAGCGAAACCGGGATCGTGACGATGGGTATCAGCGTGGCGCGCCAGCTGCCCATGAACAGGAATACCACGGCGATCACCAGCACCACCGCTTCCAGCAGGGTGGAAATCACCTCCTCGATCGAGATGGAAATGTAGCGGGTGGTGTCATACAGCACGGCGTAGTCCAGCCCGTCGGGAAAGCTTTCCGACAGTTCCTGCATGCGGTCCTTGACCTGCGTGGCCACATCCAGGGCATTGGCCGAAGGCAGCTTGTAGATAGCCAGCACGGAAGCGGGCTTGCCATCCAGCTGCCCATAGTTCGAATAGGTCCGCGCGCCGAGTTCGATGCGCGCCACATCCCTGAGGTAAACGATTTTGGCCGTGCCGCCGGCGCGCACCACGATCTGTTCGAATTCCTCCACGGACTTCAGGCGGCCCTGGGTGGTGAGCGTGTACTGGAACTGCTGGCCTGGCGGCACCGGCGGCGCGCCGATGGTGCCCACCGCCACCTGCACGTTCTGCTCGCGTATGGCGGCGATGATGTCGTCGGGAGTGAGTTGCAGGGCCGCCATGCGGTTCGGGTCCAGCCACACGCGCATGGCAAAATCCAGAGCACCCATGTTGGTGGCCGAGGCCACGCCATTGATGCGCGCCAGCACATCGGCCACATTGATGGTGGTGTAGTTGGAGATGAATTCCGAACCGAGCGAGCCGTCCGGCGAGAACAGGTTGACCACCATCAGCATGTCGGTGGACTGCTTGGCCACCCGTACGCCCTGGCGGGTCACGTCTTCAGGCAGCAGCGGCTCCGCTTGGCTCACGCGGTTCTGCACATTCACCTGCGCCAGGTCGGGATCAACGCCGTATTCAAAAGTTATGTTGAGGCTGTAACTGCCGTCATTGGCAGCGGTGGATTGCATGTAAATCATGCCTTCCACCCCGTTGACCTGCTGCTCGATGGGCCCGGCCACGCTGTCGAGGATGGTCTGGGCATTGGCGCCGGGGTAACTGGCGGTTACCGAAACCTGCGGCGGGGTGATATCGGGAAACTCGCCCACCGGCAGCAGCGGGATCGAGATGGCGCCGCACAGCATGATCAGAAGCGAGATCACCATGGCGAACTTGGGCCGCCGAATGAACAGTGCGCTGATCATTGGCGCTTACTCTGGCCGGGCGGATTCGTGTGGCATGCTGCTCACCGGCGTGGCGGTAACCGGCGCGCCTACACGGACTTTCTGCACGCCGTTGACGATGATCCGGTCGCCCGCCTGCAGACCTTCCTGCACCAGCCACTTGGTGCCGGATTTCTGCCCCAGCCTGACGTTCTTGCGGGTGACCAGGTTGTCGTCCGTAATGGCGAATACATAGCGGCCCTGCATGTCTTCCAGCACGCTCACCTGCGGCACCATCAGCTCTTCCTGTTCCTCACCGCGCTGGAGATTCACGCGCACGAACTGGCCGGGAAACAGCAGCCCATCGGGATTGGGAAAGATGGCTGTTACAGTTACCGTGCCGGTGGAGGTGTTGACGCGGTTGTTGGCGTAATCGATTCTTCCGGGCTGGTTATAGATATCGCCATCGGCCAGTTTCAAGCTGGGTGTGTAGCGCACCGGCGGCTCGCCCCGGGCCTGGCGCGCCTGGTTGTCTTTCAGGCTGGTGGCGAGGGCCTGCTCGTTGACATCAAAGTCGACCAGCATCGGGTCCATCTGCACCAAGGTAACCAGCGGGCCGGCGTTGGGGTCCACCAGGTCGCCGATGCTCAGCTCGGAACGCCCCGCCGTGCCGGCAAACGGCGCCCGCACCTGGGTAAACCCGAGATCGATTTCCGCCTTCTGCACGGCGGCCTGCGCTGCCGCCAGCTGCGCTTCGGCGGTATCCCTCTCGCTTACCAGCTTGTCGAGTTCAGATTTGCTGATATAGCCCTGCGGCGACAGCTCGCGGCCACGCTCCAGGTTGCGGGCCGACACCTTTACCGCAGCTTCCGCCTGGCTCAGCTGCGCCCTGGCCGAAGCCAATGCAGTTTCGTAAGGCCGCGGATCGATTTTGAACAGCACCTGGCCAGCCTCGACTTTCTGCCCTTCCTCGAAGTTCCGCTCCAGGATGGTGCCGGTGATACGGGAGCGGATGGCCGTGTCCTCTGTGGCGCGGGTGCGCGCCACGAACTCAAAGGTGCTGGCCACGGGTTCTGGCGCCAATTCAACATACTCCACCGCCGGCGGTGGAAGTGCCGGGGGCGCGGCCGCTTCGCCGCAGGCCAGCAGGGCCAGTGGAGCGGATAACAACGTGAGGATTCGAAAGGCGTGGGTCGGGCTCATGGGCGGCATCTGCAAGGGCACTCAGGTTGCAAGATTACGCGAACTCCTGGCGGAGTTCTAATCCGGAAGGGTCTCCAGCACGCGTTGCGGGGCTTTCACAGACTGTCATTGGCCGCGCGCTTGCGGCATCATGTGCAGCAATCGGGTTTGCGGATTCAGGGGGTTTCTTTTGACATACTGTGTTGCCATCCGGGTCAGCCAGGGGCTGGTCTTCGTTGCCGATTCGCGCACCAATGCGGGACCCGACCAGCTCGGCAATGTCAGCAAGATGCACAGCTTTGAGGTTCCCGGCGAACGCGCCATGTGCATTCTCTCAGCCGGCAACCTCGCTACCACCCAGGCGGTCATCCGGCAGCTGCGCCGTGATTTGGAAAAGAAGTCCGGCACCAGCCTGAACCGCTGCTCCGAACTGGCCGAAGCCGCCGAATACATCGGCAGGATCAGCCGCACGGAACAGGGCAAACACGGCGGCAAAGGCAAGGATGCGTTCAACCCCGAAGCAAATTTCATCCTCGGCGGCCAGATCGGCCAGCGCGCGCCGCAGATTTACCAGGTCTACCCCGAAGGCAATTACATCTCGGCCAGCGAGCGCAATCCCTACCTGCAGATCGGCGAGCTGAAATACGGCAAACCCATACTCGACCGCATCATCCGCGATGAGGTATCACTGGAGGTGGCCGGCCGCTGCGCGCTGGTGTCGATGGATTCCACCATGCGCAGCAATGCCACCGTGGGCCCGCCGATTGAATTGCTGACCTACGTGACGGGCAGCCTGCGGCTGGAAAAGCCGCTGGTGCTGGGCGAGGATCACCCCTACCTGCGCCAGCTGCGCCTGGCCTGGCAGGAAGGCCTGGTGAAGGCCTTTGAAGGCTTGCCGGCCCTGCCCTTCAGCCGGCCAGTGCCGCACCTGGTTGAGTCGGTGCGGATAGACTCTGCGCGTGCCGAGAAATAAGCCCGCGCACGAAATTCAGCTTGTCGCGCACACCCATCGACAAACAGAACGGATACACATCATCCAGCCCCAGTGAGCGATTGGTTTCGTTCAGGGCGACGGCCAGCCCGGCCCACTGCTGCAACCAGTCGCCGTTTTCTCCACCGGCAGCATGATGCGCAAGCAAGCCTGTGCCACGAGCGGTTTCCAGCGCATCGGTAATGTGCAGCACATGGGCAAAAGTCTCGGCGAAATCCTCCGCCGGATGGGCCGAGGCATAGGCGCTGATGTGGGTTTCCGGCCAGTTTTCCAACGGCCCTTCCCGGTAGTAATGCTCCAGGCTGCCCGTGTAATCGTCCTGTTCGTCACCAAACAGCGCCCGGCACTGCTGCAGCAAATCCCCATCGCCGGTCAGCGGCGCAAAGTAGAAATGCCCGCTTTCATGCCGCAAATGCCCCAGCACCGTGCGGTAGGTTTCCGACATCTGCTGGCGGATGGCATGGCGGGTGGCATCATCGGCCTCGGCAATGTTCAGCGTAATCGTGCCCTGCTGGTGGCCGATGGTGACAAAAGACTCCAGCACATTCGGGTTGCGCTGCCGGTCTTCCAGCAGGCGAAAGCGCAACGCAGTGCCATCGCCGTACCGCAGCGGCAACCCCATGCCCAGCAGCGAGTACAGCAGCCGCCGCTTGGCATTCTCCACCCGTGTCCAGAGCTGCAGATTGTCAGCGTTGTCCAGCGCCGGGATCACTTCGTTCAGGCTGCAGCTCGAGCACAGGCCGGGCGGCAGGTCGGCCGGCAGCAGCCAGTTGCAGTTCTGGTACTGCGCCTCGTTCCGGCAGTACTGCCAGCGCGCACGGTCCTTGGCCTGCAGCGTGCCATGGACATCCCGTTCCAGCGACAGCAGCGTGAGCCGTTCGGGATCGAAACCCAGCTCACGCTGGCACACCAGGCAGCGGGTGTTCTCGAAATACACGGCGTTGCCGCATTGGCAGAAAAATCGTTTCATTCAGCCCACAGCGGATTCAGCCAGATTTCGTAGAACAGGTCGTTGAGCCCGGCCAGTTCCTTCTGCAGCTCATCCACGAACACGTGGATGGCCTCATAGCCCATGATGTAGGGTTGCAGTTCCATCACCCGTTGCCCCAGTTGCCCGAGTTGCTTTGCCGCGGCGCCGGATCGCGGCAGCGCTTCGACGGCATGCTCGAGGTGCAGCAGGCTGCTGGCGATGGAGCGTGGAAAGGCACGATCCTGGATCAGGAATTTCACCACATCGGGCCCGTCAATACGGCGCCGCACATACTGCTGGTACATCTGGTAGGCGCTGAGCGCCCGCAGCACGCCGCGCCAGATGGTGTTCCTGTAGTGCACCAGCTCAGTGCGGTCGCGCATCAGGGTATCGGCCGCCACATCGATGATGCGCGAGGTCATGTCGGCGCGCTCCAGCGAACGCCCGATCGAGACAAACTGGTAAGCCGGGCCGTGGCTCATGGTGCCCGCCAGGATGCCGGTGATTTCATGGCAACGGCTGACGATTTCCGCCGGAACCTTGGACCCGGGATTTTTGGCCAGCGCCGGCAACTGCTTCACGGCATACAGATGCAGCTCGTTGATGGCCTGCCAGGCTTCCGACGGCACCACGTCGCGAGTGGTGCGGGAGTTCTCGCGGGCCATTTCCAGCGCCGCGAACAGCGAGGCCGGATTGTTCCTGCCGGCCAGCAGGAAGGCCAGCTTGTCCTCGCCTTCGGCCTGCTGCTGCCAGGCGTCCTCGAGGCTCATGATGCGCAGCGGCACCGACCAGTCCAGCCCGGCCTCGGTGGGCAGGTCCAGCAGCATTTCACCGTACACCGCCACCAGCCGCGCGGTGTTTTCCACCCGCTCGAGGTAGCGGCTCATCCAGTACAGCCTGGCGGCGACTCTCGATAACATCAGCCGACCACCCAGGTGTCTTTGCTGCCGCCGCCCTGCGAAGAATTCACCACCAGTGACCCGCGCCGCAGCGCCACGCGGGTCAGGCCGCCGGGCGTCACATACATTTCCCGGCCCTGCAGGATAAAGGGCCGCAGGTCCACATGCCGCGGCTCCAGTTTGCGGTCGATGACGGTGGGCACGGTGGAGAGCGTGATCACGGGCTGGCCCACGTAATTGCGCGGGTTGGCTTTGATGACTTCGGCAAATTCCCTGCGCTGCTTGCGGGTGGAGGCCGGCCCAACCAGCATGCCGTAGCCGCCGGACTCATTAGCCGGTTTCACCACCAGTTGCTCGAGGTGCTCGCAGACGTATTTCAGATTGTCCGGTTCGTCGCACTTGTAGGTGGGCACATTGGGCAGGATGGGTTCCTCGCCCAGGAAATAGCGGATCATGTCGGGCACGTAGACATACACTACCTTGTCATCGGCCACGCCGGTGCCCGGCGCATTGGCAATCGAAACATTGCCCGCCCGCCAGGCTCGCATCAGGCCGGGTACGCCCAGCATCGAATCCTTCACGAATACTTCGGGATCGAGGTACTCGGCATTGACGCGCGAATAGATCACATCCACCCGCGTGAGCCCTTCAATGGCGCGCATGTAGACACAGTCATCATCGCCCACCACCAGGTCGGCTCCTTCAACCAGTTCGGCGCCCATGCGCCGCGCCAGGTAACTGTGTTCGAAGTAGGCCGAGTTGTAGATTCCCGGCGTGAGCACCACCACTTCGGGATCATCACCGGGCCGCGGCGACAGTGAAACCAGCATGTTGAACAGCTCGGCCGGGTATTCGTCCACGGCCTGGATATGCTGGTGGCTGAAAATTTCGGGGAATACCTGCTTGGTGATGGAGCGGTTCTCCAGCATGTAGGAAACGCCCGAAGGCACCCGCAGATTGTCTTCCAGCACATACATCGTACCGTCGCTGTCGCGCACCAGGTCGGTGCCGCAGATATTGGCCCACACGCCATGCGCCGGATTGGCGCCCATGCAGGGCTTGAGGAAATTCTTCGAACTCTCGAACACTTCGCGTGGGAAATGCCCGGCTTCAATCATGCGCTGCTCGTGGTAGCAGTCATCGATGAACAGGTTGAGCGCGCGCAGCCGCTGCTGCAGGCCTGCGGACGTCCGGTCCCACTCACGCCGGTCCAGCGTGCGTGGCATGATATCGAACGGCCAGGCGCGATCGATGTTCTGGCCTTCGGAGTAAACCGTGAAGGTAATGCCCATTTCCACAATGGCGTTTTCCGCTGCCTGCTGGCGGGTGGCCAGCTCCCTCGAACTCATGGCGGCAAGGGTCTGCACCAGGGCTTTGGCTGCCGGACGCGGTGAGCCATCAGGAGCGATCATCTCGTCCCATGGCTTGCCCAGCGGATAGTTTTCCCAATTGATCTGGAGGTTTTTCTTCACAACGCCCTGCCCTGCGGATGGCTTTCTATACTACAGGGCCTGTGGAAATTTTGAACGCGGGCGAAATAAATTCATGCGGGATAGAGACTGACGCAGCGCTTCAGCAGGTTGTAACAGGCGTCTTCCAGGATGTCGATTACGGTGTGGAAGCCTTCCTCGCCGCCGTAGTAGGGGTCGGGTACTTCATCCACATCACTGATTTCACAGTAATCCACCATGCGTACGATCTGCGCGCCCTGCCCGGGCCGCAGCGCCATGGCCCGATCGTAATTGTCTTCATCCATGGTGATGACCAGGCCAAAACGCTCGAAGTCCTCCACCACCAACTGCCGCGCGATGCTGTCGAGCTGGTAGCCACGAGTGGCCGCGGCTTTACGCATGCGTTCATCCGCGGGCTTGCCCACATGGTAACCGTGCGTACCGGCTGAATCGATTTCAATCTGGTCCTGCAACCCCGCATCCATCACCATCCGGCGGAACACGCCTTCGGCTGCGGGCGAGCGGCAGATGTTGCCCATACATACAAATAGTATTGATATAGCTGGTTTTTTCATCATATTTCAGCTAGTTATACCTATGTTAATCCTCGTTAATTTCAGTTAAACTATCACAACCGATACTCAACTGATACTCAATCCATGCTGACAGATACAAGGATCGACCGGCTACGCAAGCCCGACAAATACCCCAAACTCCACGCAGATCGAGACGGATTGTATCTCAAGCATTCACCTACTGGCCGCAAGACCTGGGTCTACAGAACCCGTAAGGGCGGCAGTTGGACAGTAACCAAGATCGGGGACTATCCAACACTAAAGACGGCTACCGCGCGAGGTAAGCTGGCTCAGCTACTGGAGCAAACGCAGGTAGCCCCGCTGACCAGGGAAGTGGTCAATGAGTATTGGGAGCAGCGCATTGAGCGCAAGTACAAGAATCACAAGAACGTCAGCGTGTACGCCAATCGACTCCGTAACGCATTCGGGAATAAACCTATAGACCAGTTGACCACCCGTGAACTGGCTGACGATCTCAAAAACTATGCAAAGGATGCCCCAGTAGCCGCCAATAGATGTCTTGCCTTCTGGAAGCTTATTTTTAAATTCGCTGTTGGCAGTGGGTACCTGAACACCCCGCCGCTGACAGACACCACAGCAGCCGATATTGGCGGCCCTGAATCGAAACGGGAAGTTACCCTTACCGACGATGAAATAGCCGCCCTGTGGCGATCTGAGCACCCTCACGCAAATCTCTTGCGTGGACTATTGCTTACAGGCTGCCGAATCTCCGAACTCCAGGCAGCGAGGCACACGGACATAGATGGAGACACGCTCCACATTCCTATTACCAAGACCAGGCGACCCCATTGGGTTCACATAACGCCGGAGCTTCGTGCCGAGTTCGGAGACTTTAACGGGCGATTGTTCGATGCTGTTAGCCCCACAGCCGTGCAAGCCCGCCTACGTCGCCAGAAAAGCCGCTGGACCCCTCATGACCTGCGGCGTACCTTTGCCACCATTACAGCCAGGACCCATCCTCCCCAGATCATCAATAAATGCCTCAATCACGTGCTACCGGGGATGCTTTCGGTCTACAACCAGCATGATTACAGCGAAGAGCGCCGACAAGCCAGCCGGGACGTAGCCGCCTACGTGAAAAAGGTGATCCATGACGAACCCGAATGAGCTGGTTTCCAAGTACCTCAAGAAGGTCAAGGCGAGGACATTGCCGGACGGCTCTCCACACCCCGACGATCTACGTGAAGCCGAGTTTCTGGCGACAGTAGAACTTCTGGAAACCGGGGAAATTGAACCACCGGAAGACTCCCCACCCCTTTCCAACATCGAAGCAATACGACTCTGGCTTGAAACAGCCAAGGCCTTAGGTAACGAGGAAACGGTTTTGGAGTTTATCGCCCACGCTGTACACAAACACGATAAGCAGGTGCGGAATGCGCCGATCAATCGAGGACGATTACCCTCTGCAAATAAACTAGCTGACCGACTCAAGGAACTGCTTGGAGCTGGCATGAAGCAGCCACGCGCGATTGAAGCCCTTGCAGAGGAATACCACGCAACACCGAGCGCCATCTATCAGAAACTTGGACGTGGTGGATACAAGTTACGGAAATGATTTCTAGCCTGCTGGTTATCTTCGAGTTTTAAAGAATTTTCCGATGTAAATTCTTGAGACGAAAAAAACATGCAATTTTGTAGTTTTATGTAAGGGGATACAAATGAGCCGAATCGCTGTATTTCACTGCTTTTCAACCTTCAATCATTCAAGAATGTAATGACCTGTCGTTTTGTAAGGCCGAGGTAAGGTCCTGTCGCGCATGTCCACACGTCGAGCACGATCAATGATTGTTGATCTTGGCTTCCCACCGATCAATTGCGTGCAGTGGTCCAATTGGGCAGTAGTGTTCTTTCGTAGGCTTTCCCGACAGCAGCGAGTACAAGTGGTGAAATGCTCGCATCTCACAGCCTGGGCTGCCGATCAGTGAAGAAAGCAGAAAGGCCAAACCCAAATGCGTGAACAAATACATTTCCCAGGCCCACATTGCTGAGCTTAGAAGCCTAGTCTCGAATGATCCATACGTAACGCAAGTCGAACGGTTCTTCCGAGCAGTCCAGGTCGAGCCAGCGTTCCAGGTTCGTCCAGTTTGAGGTCAGTTGTCGCCATTGCAGCCTACGGTTAGGTACAGCAAGAACTGCCAAGCTGAATCGGTGGGCACTTTACATCGCCATATGAGCAGTACACGCAGCAGTCACCAGGTTGTGGCTTCAACAACGACCCACACTCCGGACAGTCATAAAGAAATTGACAAAACTCCGTCGGCATTTTGTTCCGACTTTTGTGCCCGCATTCTGGGCAGGTCAATGTCGAGTAAGCCTCAAATTTCTCAGTAGATTCATTCACTCAGTGTCGGCCTCGATAACTTTTGCCGGGAATCCGACATTGCTGGACGCATCTGCGACTGTTTGGGCAGTCGTGACGCTTCTGTCATAGGTGACCGTGGCCATTTCGGATTCAAAGTCCACTGAAACTTCCTTGACTCCATCCACCTTTTTCATCGCTTTCCGTACGGTGATCGGACAGGTAGCACAGGTCATCTCGTTGACAAAGATGATCGCAGTGGCGACGTCTTTCTCTCCAGCCCATCCCATGGTATTAGAAATCACAAAAATCAGAACGAGCAGCGTATAAATTCGTTTCATGTTCTTCTCTCAATAAAAATATGGCGCCCAGGCTTCAGTAGTTGCCGCTGCCACGATCAGGGCCGCGGAAATCCATAATATCGATTTCATCAGTCGCTGCGAGACAGGGGTATCGCAAGAACTGTCGTCGAGACAGACCCTTCTCGATTTGAAGTAGAACCGCCAGAATCCGAAAGCGAGGAATACAACAGCCAGCGTGATAAATAATGGTTGCCATGCTTCAAGCATTTTGAGATTGCCAATCCAGGCTCCACCAACTCCGAGCGTGACGAGAAGCAATGGCCCCAGACAGCACGAGGACGCGAGTACAGCTGCCAAAAAGCCGCCCAGCACGGCCCATCGGCTCTCTTGGTCATCAGAATGTGAAGGAAGTTGGCCCATGTATCCGAACTCGTTAACTGCAAAAGCTTTCGACACTGGTATCATAAACCCCGTTGTAACTACAGGGTCAATCAATGAAGCACCAATCGGGAGCCATGTCTCGCAGTGTTCTGTCAAGAAGGACCGGAGTGAAAGGTGAAACTATTCGATACTACGAAAAAGTTGGATTGATCCCGGAACCCGATAGGGCGACAAATGGATATCGAATTTATGATGAAACTCATGTCAGGCGACTGGCGTTTATCAAGCGGTGTCGAGAACTTGGGTTTCCCCAGAAGGAAATTGCCGCCTTGCTGGGACTGGTCGATGGAAGAAACTACACTTGTAAAGAAATCCAGACTTACGCACTCTCTCGCATAGATGATCTTGACTCAAGGATTCAGGACCTCCACAAGATCAGGCACACACTGGCTGACTTGGCGGCCAAATGTGGCGGAGACAAGGTGCCAGAATGCCCAATTTTGGATGCCTTGTTCGCGTCGTGAAATTCCGTAGTGAGTTTGAAGCGGTCATTAACCTCATGTAGACAACAATGACCGCTTCTTGGGGCAAAAGAGAACTTCCGCTCACCCTCTACGCTGTTTTCTTATTGAACCGCAGGTTTTTCAGAGACTTCACAGCGACCTCCGGGTGCAGTACTAGGCAATCTCCAAACCAAGAACCAAGGTACCCCCCCCGGGGGGGTCGGCCCCGTATATACAGCGGATACACCCCCACTTGCTTGTCACCACCGCAGCACTGGCCCGCCTACCGATTCAACATAATCGGGGATTATTCGCAATTACTTCGTAACAGTCTGCTGCGCCGCCTAATCACGACTATGTTAAATCGGCAGGCTGCTCTCTTCGTACCGTCTGGCTCTTAAGTATCGGATATCCGGCTTTAATCACTCAGCAAGATTTGAGCACCTTCCAGCGATCCATTTCTGCCGATTGCTCCGACCTGGGAGGCAAGAACCAGGGATTAACCATGTAGTGCTCGCGCTTTATGCGTTTCAGTAACCCTTTCTCAATCCAAAGTGGAATGGCCGTCCTGAGTTTTGCCAGTTCAGCCGGGGAATAGGATTTGGGGCGCAGAGTGAGGTTGTTGCTTTCCTCTGTTTGCTTATAGACCTCTAGGAACAGGAACAACTCAGCTTTGTTGAATGCACTGATATGTTCGGCAGCATCTATGGACTCTGGTTGCTTGGGATTTTCAACGCCAAAGGCTCGAAAGTGCATACACCATTTATTCGGTCCGATGGACGAGATTCTGACATCTCTTCCCTCTGAAACATGGATATGTGCTGGAATCAATCTATCCATGATGCTCTCCCCATTTTTTTCTCGTTGGATCAGGAGGAGTAAAAGGAGTGATTTTTGCTCTGGACCTCCTGTGATGGGCGGTAATAATTGCTTCACAAATATTGGCGCAGGCCCCGTGTTTGCTTAGTCTGCTTTGACATATATATAGAGAGATGGGCGCGCTTGTTTCTTCTCTTAGTAGTCCTCGCAATCCCCACCTCTGTGCCTGGCGTCGCTCCGCTTCGCTTCGCTCCTTGGCACCCGGTGGGGTCTGCTCGGACATATGGCAATCTGTCTGCGGCCTGGAGGACTGGCCGGGTGCCCAGGAGGGAGGGCGCAGCCCGACCGACGCCCGGCACTGAGGCCAGGACGACAGGCTGCGATAGTGGTAATCACTCGGTTTCACTTTCGCTGGCCCTAGTTGCCTTGCCATTCCGTCCATTTGGATTCCGTGCAGGTTGGCGAACGTATGGATGTGAAGTGACTCGCCCCTTCAGCCAGTCCATAAAATCTTCCTGCATTACCTTTCGGTGCCGACCCAACATGAACAGCTTTGGGCCACCCTCTTCGCTGTAAATCTTCTCTAGCGTGCTGAGCGGTACCCCTGCCAACGCTGCTTGCTCGGCCATATCAATGGCCGGTTTCTGTCGGATTTCTGATGGTAGGTACCGACTGTTTTGAATCTCTCTGTCGGTATCGTGTTCGATGCTTGCCATGCCTTTTTCCTCATTGATTGCTTCGGCAAGACAAAGGTAAGTGCGGTTAGTGGTTTTATCCTTAACAGATGATTCGTGTGTCGAAAAACGTGTAGATGGAAGTGCAAACCCAAATGATCATCTTCGTTAGAGTGATACTCATTACGATACTCAAAGTTATGTAACTAGCTGAATTATATCGTTTGACATTTGTTGCCCATGCACACGAAAAGCACAGCGACTTTCATTAACCCGCACCTTTCTATTTCAAGTTTCGCAGTCACTACACTATGGTCTGTTCGATTGGGTTTTCAGAGATGTGATTGGGCATGGCTCAGAGTTCCCAGAGTTTCGAGAACGGCACTGCGTAGAGATTCAGCGCCCGGTCAATGGGCAATACACTGGTGCCGTCGTAGAACACAATGCCCCCCTGGAAATCCTTGCCTGCCTGGTCGGCAAGCCGTTTGAGCCCTTTGGCGTCCGACTCCCTGAAATTGGACGCAGCTTTCACTTCCACGCCCCAGGTCTTGGTGCCGCGCGTGAGCACGCAATCTACTTCTACCCCGTCCTTATCGCGATAATGCCAAAGCCTGACTCTGGATTCCATCCAACTGGCCTGAATACTCAACTGCTGAACTATGAATGATTCAAGCAGATGTCCGAAGCGGCTTCGGTCATTCAACCACATGTCTTCCGTAGTCTCGGTAAGTGCAGAGGCCAGCCCGCTGTCACAGACATGGACTTTCGGGGCCTTGACCAGGCGCTTGGCGCTGTTCTTGTGCCAGGCCGGCAAGCGCCGTACCAGATAGAGGCGTTCCAGGATCAACAGGTATTTCTCCACCGTGGCCCGCGTATGCCGAAGCGCCTTTCCCATTTCAGTGACATTCAACAGTTCTGCGGTCTGGTGCGACAGATACTCAATCAGGCGGGCGATGTCTTCACCGTCCTGCACCTGGCTGATGTCGTGGATATCGCGCTCGATGATCGACCGGATGTACTGCGCCTGCCACAGCCTTGCTCGCGCCGGTTCTCGCTGAAAGGCTTCGGGGTAGCCTCCGGCAACAATCCGGCCCGGCAAGGTTGATGCCTGCGGAGGAACCGACCCGAAGATGCCGGTGACCAGTTGCCCTGCCAGCCATTGCTCCAGGAACTTGCCCGGCGAGCCTTCTTTCTCGGCTTCGGAAAACGGATAGAGGTTGATCCATTCCACGCGGCCGGCAAGCGAGTCCGCCAACCGCGGCAGTTGCAACAGATTTGCGGAACCAGTGAGGAGGAAGCGGCCCGGCTTGCGGTTGGCGTCAACACTTCGCTTGATGGCCAGAACGACTTCAGGCACCCGCTGCACCTCGTCAATGGCGACGTATTCCGGCAGCTCACCGATAAAGCCCTGTGGATCGGCACTCGCCAGTCGAAAGAAATTCTGGTCGTCCAGACTGAAGTAGCTGCGATCCGGCGCCTGGTGCATGGCCAGGGTGGATTTGCCGCACTGGCGCGGTCCCAGGATGCAGACCACCGGCGTGTCCTGCAAAGCCGCGGCCAGCGCAGGTTCGATGCGCCGTTTGAGATAGGTCGTTAGGTCTGGCTTTGAAGGCATCAACAGCAATCCGGCCAATTGCACTCCGATGTAGCGGCCAATTGTACTCTAATATAGCGGCTAATTGCATTCTATTAATACGGCCAATCGTACTCTGATGTTTGTGAGCAAGTGGCCGTGGGCTACTGCTGGTAATAAATGGTGTCAATTTTCGGTATTCTGCCAAGATGGATAACGGGTTGGATATCAAGCTGTTTGACGACCAAATTCAAGCCCGCCAGTGCGGCAGCTGCACCGCTTGCTGCGATGGCTGGTTGAAAACTGAAATCAACGGCGAACTGGTGACCGTGGGCAAACCCTGCCGCCACAGCACCAGCAATGGCTGCGACATTTACGACACGCGTCCACAGTTCCCCTGCCGTGAATTCGCCTGCGGCTGGATAAGACCCGACAGCACCCTGCCCGCCTGGATGCGCCCCAACGAATGCGGCGCCATCGTATTTCTGTGGTTCGAATGGCAGAACCAGCGGGTGATCAATGCAGTACCCGTAGGTGACCGGATTCCGCAACGCACTCTGGACTGGCTGATGTCTCACGCCAAAGAACAGAAGCGTCCGCTCATCTATCTGGAACACCTGCGCAAAGGCAAGAAGTATGTCGGCGCGCGCTACCTGGGCTTTGGCCCGCCGGCTTTCGTCAAACAGGTTGAAGCCATGAAACAGAAGCGCGAACAGGCCAGGCTGCTGGAAATGTACAGCCCCGGTTAACGGTCTCTAAGGCTGGAGCAGCGTTTCCGCAGCCGCATGGCCTCATCGTAGTTGATCTCACCCATGGTGATGATGAGGTCAAAGCGTTCGAGGTCTTCCGACACCAATTGCCGTGCGATGCTGCTGAGTTCGTAGCCGCGGCTGGCCGTCTGGCGCATGCGCCGGTTTGCCGATGTGATAACTGTGCGTGCCGGCGACAGAAGTGAAACGTGCCGTCAGATTGGGCGCCAAAATCCTCACGATCAGGCGGATTATGGCAAAACAAAACCACGCATACCTAAAATCCTCACGATCAAAAGGATTTGTTGCCAAGCGCGCATGATTGGCGCAAAATCCTCACAAACGTGAGGATTAAACATGAAGATTCCCATCGATAACGCAGATGCCATCGGCAAGGTGGTGCGCGCCAGCCGCAAGGCACAGAAAATCCGCCAGGACGATGCCGCTGGCAGCATCGGCGTCAGCGAGAACTTCCTGGGCAAGGTCGAACGCGGCGGCGAAACCGTGCAGTGGGGCAAACTCTTTCAGGTGCTTGAAGGCTTGGGCGTTCGAGTCCTGGTGGATGTGCCCGAGAGCGTGGCCGCCTATTTACATGATCCTGCGAACAGCAAGAACAAGCCATGAACGGCCGGTCTTTGCACGCATCGATCAATCAGATGGAGGTTGGCACCTTGCGCGAAGTGGCGGGCCTCTGGAGTTTTCAGTATGCAGCAGACTGGTTGAACAACCCTCAGTGCTTCGCGCTCAGTCCGCATCTTCCACTGACGGCAGATTCCTTGTTGGACGGAGCAAGCAAACGTCCCGTGCAGTGGTACTTCGATAACCTGCTGCCCGAAGAAGGCCAACGTGTCCTGCTCGCCGGAGATGCCAGGCTGGATGCGGCAGACGCCTTCGGTTTATTGGCCTGGTATGGCGCGGAATCAGCAGGGTCAATCACCTTGCTGCCGCCAGATACTCTACCGCCATCAGCTGAGCCATTGCGACCATTGCCGGATGATGCCCTGGAGACCCGCATTCGTCAGTTGCCCAAGGTGCCGTTGACGCATGCGGCCATCAAGCGCATGTCGCTGGCGGGTGCCCAACACAAGTTGGCAGTTGTCCTGCACGATGGCACATTGTTTGAACCTTCGGGCGCCACACCCTCTACCCATATCCTGAAACCAGATCACCCGGATGATGACTACCCACATTCTGTGATCAATGAATGGTTCGTGATGCAGCTGGCCAAACGACTGGGGCTTGATGCGCCCGATGTGCACCGTCGCTACGTGCCATCACCGGTGTACCTGATTGATCGTTTTGACCGGATTCGAGAGGGCCATGGCTGGCAACGCCGACACGTGATTGATGCATGCCAGTTGCTGGGACTGGATCGCAGCTTCAAATACAGCCAGGGCAGCATGGAAAATCTCGCAGCACTGGCCAATGCCTGTCGCAGCCCGGCGATAGCGCGTTCCCGGCTCTTTGGCTGGCTTGTATTCAATGTGCTCGTCGGAAATAGCGATGCCCACCTGAAAAACCTGAGCTTCTTGGTATCACATGAGGGCGTTCAGCTGGCACCGTTCTACGACCTGCTCAGCGTCGCCACGTATGACACACCCGCTTTCGACAAAAAAGGATGGCCCCAACAAACCCGGCTGGCGTGGCCGATTCTGGGTGCGCAGCGCTTCTCGGACATCAACCGTGGCCTGCTATTGGAGGCAGGTGCATCGTTGAATCTGGCCAAAGGCACGGCCGAACGGCAGCTTGAATACCTGCGTAGCCGCGCTGTACAGGAAGCGGAAAAGCTGTATGCCGAGGTCGAAGGTGAAAACGCCCGGATTGCCCAAGCGCGCCCCGACTTGTCCGCCACCCTGGCTGGCGAATCCCGCTGCCTCAGGGCTATTGTGCACACCGTCCTCAAAGAGATGACCATGCAGATAGCCTGACCCTGCAACGGGTCAAGAAGAGTGCGGCCGGAATCAGCCAGGGTCAACAGGCAATTCATCAGCAAGGTCGAGCGGCAAGACCTGGAACGTCCACGACTATGGTTCATTGCGCGATACCAGTAAACTGGCCGGCAACGAAGTTGAAGCAATCCCCATGAAGCACTCATGAGCCAGTCACCCCAACACCCGGGCAATGAACATTCCGCCAGGCCCGTCGCAACGGCTTCCGGCCGGGAGTGCGGCCCCTGCACCGCCTGCTGCGATGGCTGGCTGTCCACCAACATCAATGGCGCAGTGGTCAGGCCAGGCCATCCCTGCCCGCACAGCACGCCGGGTGGCTGCGCAATCTACTCCGAACGGCCAAAGTATCCCTGTCGTGATTTTTTTTGCGGCTGGATGCGCCCGGACAACCCGCTGCCCGACTGGATGCGCCCCAGCGAATGCGGCGCGATCGTGTTTCTCTGGTACGACTGGCAGGACCAGCAGGTGATCAATGCTGTGCCGGTGGGCGAGAAGATTCCCGAACGCACGCTGGACTGGCTGAAAGCCCACGCCCAGGAGCAAGGCCGGCCATTGTTGTTCACCGAGCGTATCGTTGAAGACGGCAAATTCGTTGGCGTGCGCTGCCTGGGCTTTGGCCCGCCGGGCTTCCGGCAGAAAGTCGAGCAACTCAAGCTCGCCCACCAGCAGGCTGAGCTGATGAGCATGTTCAAGGCGATTGAGGGCTAAGCGCGCTTCATTCCTCAAAGCCGTGGAAGAATACAATGTCCGGGTTCAGCTGGTTGACGATCGCACAGCCGCTGGCGCCGGCCTGCACCAGGCTTACCGACTGGCAGTCCGATTCATCGGCCAGGTAACCTGTCGGCACCCTGGTTTCCGTCACGCTGCAATCTGAGTTGTACCCTGGAATGAATCGCTTGATCTCAAAGCTGGCATCCAGGCCGGGTGCAGCCTGTCCGCTGGCGGGGCTGATGAGGGTGGTCGGGCTTAGGCACTTGAGCGTGACTGTAACAGCCTTGGAATTGCCGTCGGTATAACTCTTGGCCACGGTCAGGGTGGCGAAGGAGGGGTCGTCCAATATATCTGCTATCGAATTGCAGCCAACACCGTTACCACTCATCTGGACGATTTCCACGTCGGGAACATTTGCAAAACTGGGATTCGGGCCAGGCCCCGGAACAGCATCATCGATATCGTCCAGCAAGGGAAACAAACCAGCACATTGGGTCAACAAATCGTTCGCCTGCACAGCCAAGGTCCTTCCAACGTGAGTCAAGCTCGACAGACTGTTCAAATTCACGATCAAGTCATTATTGCCGACTATGAAGAAATGTCCGACAGTGTGTAGCGCAAACAAGCCGTCAATATTTTCCAGCGAACTATTGCCGTATATTTCTCCGTCACCCCCAATTGCCTGAACACTGGACAAACCATCCACGTTTTCCAATGCACTGTTATTCGCAACCGTCAGATCATCCACAGTTGCGCTGATACCTTCGAGCCCCATCAGTGACAGCAGTGAGCTATTGCCGCTTACAGTTACATCACCAACCAGGCCGGTAATTCCCGCCAGGCCCGCGATGCTGGTCAGCGCCGGATTGAGCACAATCTGCATGGTGCCCAAGGAATTGTTGCTGGCGCCACCCAGGCCATCGAGGTTTAGCAACGCAGCGTTGTCGGCGATATACAGCCAGTCACCGAACCCTGTTATGTTCTGCAAGCCGTCCAGGTTGAGCAGTGCGTCGTTGCCCTTGACCTGGATGTTTCCGGCAATGGAAGTGATGCCCAGCAGGCCGTCCACATCGGTCAGTGAAGTATTGTCTTCAATTCGTAATTTGCCATTCAGAGGTCCGGACAAGCTACCAAGCCCGTCCAGGTCCAGCAGCGCGTCATTGCCTTCAATTTCCAGGTCGCCACCCACTGATTGCAGACCGGAAAGCCCATTAACATCCAGCAGCACAGGATTGAGCTGCAGCCAAAGCCCTCCCCCAACGGATTCCAGGTTCTGCAGGCCATTGAGGCTTTCCAGCTTGACGCCTTGCTGGATGGAAAGCTGTGCACCCACTATAACCAGGCTGGAGAGTCCTGCCAGGTCCAGCAATTCCAGGTTGTCCACGATCTGAATCGACCCGTCAACCTGTTGCAGATTGGCGAGGCCATCCAGATCCTGCAGGGCATGATTCGAGGCAATGGTGAGGAACTGGTCCACAGTGACCAGGCTAGAAAGACCGTCGACATTTTGCAGGTTTGGATTGCCACTAATCCCCACGGCACGAAATGCCTGCACATTGGACAGGCCGTCGATATTGGCCAACACCGCATTTCCGGAGATCAGCAAACCTTCATCAACCTGCGTCAGGTTCTGCAGCCCGTCCAGGTTGGCAAGAAGAGGGTTATTCGAGATCAACAAGCCGCGGCCAATCGAGGTGATGTCCGCCAGGCCATCCAGGTTGGTGATGTCTGCGCCGGAAATCTCCAGATCCCTGGGCAGCACATCGCAGATTCCGCCATTGCCATAGGTGGCCTGGAAGTCGTCGACCTCCGCCTGTGAGTCGAGTATGTAGGCCAGGCCCGGAAGGGCGCAGTTGACAGCGGCCAGGGTTGGAGCGAAGCCCGCCAGGCTCACAGCAATGATCAAGGTCCCAAGCTTCGATTTCATGGCTGAACCGGCAGACCCCTTGTGGAAAGAGAACAGCGGACAGGCAGCGGTCGTTCCCAGTCCATACCTGCTTCAGCCCGGAACGCGCTGCGCTACCTGGCTGGAATGGTACTCCGGACGGCGGAACTCCCACAATACTCTTGTCGAACTATTGTTCTAGGGCAAAGCATTCCAGTTGATGATGGCGTTCCACACCAGCCGGTAATCGCCACGGTTCATGTCGCGGTGGATGCCGTTGAAGTTGTAGGTAATCACATGCCCTTCCCCAACCGGCGTGTCGATGACGGCCGGCCGGCCAGCCAGTTCATCCGCGCCGCGCATGCCGCCGCTGGTCACCATGGGTCCGCTGCCGCCCCAGGTCATGACCACCCTGCCCGGGTCCTTGGGTCCGGTCAGGCAGGACGTGCAATAGGCCATCGTCACCCAGTGCCGCGGCGTGTCGTACACCGGCAGGTTGGTGCGGAAGATGGCGGTCTCCTGGCCATAGCCGTAGGAGATGGGGTGATCGGGCTGCGCGAAGGTCGCGCGGATTTCGGCGCCCGGAGTGAATACCGATGTACTGCTGGCTCGCGGAACGCCGCGCACCAGGCCGCCCTCCAGCGCCAGGGTGCTGCCGCCACCCAGCGTCAGCAGCACGCCACCCTGCTCAACGAATTCCTGCAATTCAGCCAGGCCGGCATAGCCCGGGCCGCCGGTGATGTCTTTTGAGGCCACCGGCTTGCCCAGGTGGGGAAACTCCGCTGTGCTCTCGAACGGCATGGGGCCTTCGGTGGCGGCAATGCCATGAATCTGGCCGGTCAGTTCCAGCCGCGAGAAAGGCCCGTACAGGATCACATCGACTTTGTCTTTCAGGCCGCCGGCGCGCAGGTCTTCATCGCGCAGGTAGGTGTAGGGCACACCATGGTCATCCAGCACCCAGCGCACCCAGCCCATCATGTCGGTATCGGCCCAGGGCACCCACACACCGAGGCGCGGCAGCTCGGCGACGTGCGTTGACACATCCGGCACGCGGCGCACGGCGGCGAAGTCCAGCGCGAGTTCGCGGCTGAGCTGCTGCACGGCAGCATCCAGTTCACCGGTTTCACCATCGCCGGACGTAATGATCCAGGAACCCGCCGGATAATCCGCACTGCCTTCGCGGAATGACTGTTCGGCGATTTCCACCTGGAAATTCGCCAGCCGGTAACGCGCCGCCAGCAGCGCTTCCTGGCCGGTATCGCGCAGCAGCCACACCGGGCCGTTGCCCCGGGTTTCGCCGGCAGGCGCCACATCGGCCTGCAGCAGTTCGAAACGGGCCTTGCGAACACGTTCATCTTCGATGCGGATGGCATTCACATCAAAGCCCACCGGGTAAGCCCAGCTCACATCGTCATAGGGCAGTTGTTCGTAGTTTTCCGGAAATTGCTGCGGCTGCAGGACATCGACGGCGAAGTTGCGGTAAGGCTGGTCCAGCATGACGATGAAGTCGCCGGCGCTAAATTCACCCTCGGCCAACTGCAGCGAGGATTGCAACCGTCCCACTTCTATTTTCTGCGCTCTCAGGCGGTTGACCATGCGCGCCACGCGCAAGCGATCGACCTGCTGCGCCGGTATGACGAAGGCATACGGTTTTTCATTCACGCCCTTCTGCCAGGAGTTGTAGCCGGTCTGGTAGAAGTCGCGCAACAGCTGCTTGTCGTGTTGCGCTGACCAGTCGAGGATGGAAAGCGCCGCCGTCTGCTGGTAATTCACGTTGTCGCGCATCGACCAGACAAACTCCTTGTCCGGCGGCCAGGGGCGGTACCACTCGCGGCTGACATCGTCGGCTTCGAGCTGGCGCGTTACCGTCTCCGCCGTGGCATTGCCCCAGGTTTCGTAACCGCGGCCGATGGCGTTGTGGTTGATGGCCACGGAATCCAGGTAATGGTGGCCAAAGCCTTCGCCGAAGTTCCACGTCCACACGCCAGGCATGCCCATCGAACTCATGTCCGTCATCTCGTGGAAACTCATTTCCAGCCAGCGCGAGGTGACGATCGGGTCCATGTAAGGGTTGTACGGACCGGTACCATTCCACGACAACAGCAGGGCAATGGCCTCGTGCAGGTCATGCACCACCACCGGGTGGTAATCGAAAAACATTCTGCTCACGGCCTGGGTGGACGGAAACAGCTTCTGGTGCGCATCGCGGTTGATGTCCACGTAGACGTATTCGCTCCAGTACGGCGGGCTCTGCCGGGGCAGTGCGGTGAAATCCATCTTGCCCTTGAGGTAGCGGTAGAACCAGTCCACCACACGGTCGCGGCCATCGGGTTCGGATACCGGGTTGATCAGCACCAGCAGCTTCTCGCGGATGCCCTGGATCATCGGCTGTTCAGACACCGCCAGCCGGTAAGCCAGTTCCATGCACATCTCGCCGCTGCCGGTTTCATCGGAATGCAGGTTGCAGTTGAAATAGTAGGCCGGGCGGCTTTGCGCGATCAGTTCTTCGGCCTGCTGCGGCGAGGTCTTGCGCGGATCAGCCAAGGCCGCATTGGCCTCCTTGAAGGCATCAAGGTTGGCGATATTCTCTTCGCTGCCGATCACCACCAGAACAATGTCCTTGCCCTCGGCGGTCTGGCCGATCGTCTCCACGTGCACACGGTCGGATTTTTCATCCAGCGCCCGCACGTAGCCGCGAATTTTTTCCGAGTGGGTCAGCTCGCCGGGTGTTCCAATGTGATAGCCGAGATAGTCTTTCGGCGATGGAACATCTGCCGAGTCCGGCACATAAGCCACCCAGGGGCTGGAAAAGCGCGGCTCGGAAGTAAAGCCGGCAATTGCTTCAACCGATCCGGGTTCGGCGGTGTCGGGGCCGGTATCGACGGCCCAAACGGAAGTTGCCAAAGCGGCGCACAAATAAGAAAGGGATACTGCAATTCTTGATTTCATACTTTTGCCTCCGGCCTTGAGGCCACTACCGTAAACTGCGGAACCATCCGCCCATCCGCCGGCTGTTGGTGAAAACTCACCCGGTGTTCGGTAAAGCCCAGCACTTCGAGGAACTGCACGAAAAAGCGCGGCGTGAAGCGCCACCAGGTATCCCAGGCCTTGTTGCCCGCGGTGGGCACCAGCGCGCACACGCCATCTTCGCCGAGCTCAGGTACATGCACTTCGGTGATGACGATGCTGCCGGTCACGCGCCGTGCCACGCTTTCCAGCACCGCCACCGGGCTGCGCGTGTGCAGCAGTACCGCGGCCAATACCGCAACATCGAACTCGCCCAGCTCATCCGGCAGGTTTTCCGATGTTCCGTGGTACACCTTCGCCTGTGAATTGAACATGCGGTGGCAAAACCAGAAGCCTTTGCGAATGCCCCGAATGTGGTCAAAGAACTGTTCTTCAGCTTCGGTCCAGTTGGCATCGCGCCGCGCCAGGCCCAGGCTTTCATAGGGCACGGCATTCCAGAAGCCGCGATCCATGGGCAGTTCCACCGCCACCACTTCGCGCGCGGTTTTCTCCATCTCAAAGGTCAGGAAGCCGGTAGCCGGGCCGATCTCCAGCACGCGCCGGCCGCTGAAATCGTAGTGGCCCAGATAATCGGCCACGCCGGCGCGCAAATCCCATTGGCCTGTCACCAGGCCATGACCGGGAATGTCAGTGGTGTGATAGAAATTGCATTCGGCGGCGCTGGCCACGGGCCAGGGGGTTTCCCAAAGCGTTTTATGGAGTGACGGTTGGTCGGACGGCATGGCTTTCTCGCGGTTGCGCGCTTTTCGCTTTTGCGCTCCAGTTTAACGCACTCGGCTCGGCTGCAAGCTCCGGATCATGCGACGGATTGTGGCGATTCCATCGCGGCGCGCATGCGGCCCAACTTCTGCCACAAGCCATTGAACTCGGCCGAATCCACCAGCAGCACCACCAGGTCGCCTGCCCGTGCCTGGTCCAGGGTGAGCTGCAGGGCCGTTGATGAGTCCGGCCCCAGCGTGATGGCTTCCTGGGCTACGCCTTCTTCCAGCAAAACCCGCTGCATCACTTCCGGAATGTTTTCAGTTACTACCCGGCGCTTCTCACCGAAGCGGCTGCAGGTAAAGAGGTCGAAATGCCCGGCCACTATCCGCACCGCGGCACGGATTTCACTCGCGCACCGATCATCGTAAAAACTGCACTTGATGAGCTTTCTGCCCGCAACCTGTTGCGCATCAGCAAACGCACAAATCTGGCGCAGGCCGTCTTCGTTGTGCGCGTAATCCATGATCACACGGAAGGGCAAGCCGGTGAATTCGTTAAGGCGCCCCGGACAGGTTTCGAAATCAACCGCAAAAGCACCCAGTGCAGCAGCGATGTGCTCAACACTCACGCCCAGCAACCAGGCCGCGGCGGCCGCATGCATGGCGTTGCTGGTGTTGTGCCTGGCCTGCCCCGAGCGGGTGGCGGGAATGTCGTTCGCGGCCAGCAGCGGAATGCGCGTATCGCCATCGTAAAGCATGATGTAGTCCTGCCCCTCGTGCTGCTCAAGCACGCAGAAATGCTGAACGCCTGAATGTGCTCGAGCCAGCGTGCCCCGGTCGCTGCTCATCGAAACCGCGACCTTGCGTCGGGCAGTGGCACGCGACAGCATGCCGGCGCAGCCGGCGTTGTCGGCATTGAGCACCACGCCATGGCGTGCGCGGGATACCACCGCGAACTTGACTTCGGCCAGTTGCTCCAGGGTATGCACGTTGAAATGATGCAAATGATCGGGCGTGACATTGGTGCATACCGCCACGTCGCTCCATTCGTAGGCAAAGCCGAAGCGGTTGATGCGGCCGAAGTAGTCTTCAAACACCGCAACATCCGCATCCGTGGATTCCAGCGCGAACCAGGTGGAGGCCGGGCCCAAGTCGCGACGGCTGCCCTGGGGCCGGTTGCCCACAAAGATACCGTTGGAACATTCCACCACCGGGGTGTTGCCGGCCTGCAGCAGGATTCGCCGCAGCATGGTGCAGGTGGTGGTCTTGCCGTTTGTGCCGGTGACCGAAACGATGGGAATGCGGCACGTGCTGCCCGGCGGATAGAGTTGCTCCAGCAACATGTCTGCTGCGAGATCGAGCCCGGCACCGCCTTCAGGAAACCAGGTTTCCAGCCGGGGCGCCAGGTCAAGTTGGCGCCACGCGCCATGGGCGGTGATTGCCGCCGCAAAGACCGGCAAACCAAACTTCCGGTGCACCGCAGCGCATTGCTCACCGATTTGGGAAAGAATTTCCGGCGAATTGGCGGCATGGCTTCCGCCTACGACGGCAACGGGCCTGCCGCCTATCACCAGGATCTGCTGCTCCCCGGCGTCCTCGCCGTCTTCAAGCGCAACACCCACCGTCCGCAAGGCTGTGCGCAAAGCCTGCCGGTCGCGCAGTATCGCAAACTGGCGCGCAGCGCGGTTCACGCACAGCGTTCCATCCAGCACGCAGGAATGGCGGCCATGCCCCAGCCTCAGCAGGCCATTGGGGCGAATGCGGAATTCGCCTTCCAGGGGCTCATAGGGGTAGCGATCCAGTTTGAAACAGGGTATGCCACGCCGGCCGGCAGCTGCCACCAGGGCATTGGTTTCCAGTGGCAGACAGCGGCCCTGTGCGAACTCCCGGAATTCATGCCATTGCTGCCGCCCGGGAACGGCTGCTGAGCCATCCTCGCCGCGAAAGCCCAGCGCATGGCGTACGACAGCCAGCGCGAGAACCGCAGCCCGTTCCCCCACTTCGGGGTGATCGTATTCAGTCCAGAACCAGATCAGCGGCTCTTCACTGTCTGCCTCCGCGCCGAACTCGCTGACCCGGTGCCCGGCCTGTTGCTGTATCCAAACCGCCAGGGACGCGATGCTCCAGCCCGCTGCTTCCGGCCCGGTTGAAGCAACGCCGGCAGGCAGGGGAAGCGCCGGCGCTGCATTTCCCGTCACCCCGACCGACCAGTTCCGCAACACCTCGTGAAGCGCGAGCGAATCCGCTTCCGCCATCCGGGCGCATCCGGGCTGCAGGCTGACCTTGAACTGCACCATGCTGCGCTCGCCGCGGCGATTGGGGCCGGGCATGCGCATGCGATCGATAAGTCTCATGCTTTCGGTGCGTTCATGCTGGCCTGTCCGCGGAAATCACGGCTGTCGTTTCACGGACAGAATCATGGGTCGTATCCCGGTCCGTATCCTGATTAGTTTCCTGGTTCATATCCTGGGCGCTCTTCATGTTCTCCAGCCGGTCCCAAGCCGGCTCGAATTCATCCGAGGCCAGCAGCAGGAGCAGCAAGTCCCCCGGCTGGGCCTGGTGCAAAGTCCAGTCCAGGGCTCGCCTGTGATCCGGTATCACCTGGATGGCCGACGCCTCGACTCCAAATTCCAGCAAAGCTGCCTGAATAAGTTCCGGCACGTTGTTGGTGATTACCTTGCGAAAGCTGGACGGATAATTCGTACACACATACTGGTCAAAATGTCCGGCCAGTTCGGCCATGGCTACACGGAGTTCGGCGGCCCGACGGTCGGATGTGAACCGGGCCAGTATGGTTTTGCGGCCCGGAACCTCTTGGGCGTCCAGAAAAGTGCTCATCATGCGGAATCCGTCGGCATTGTGGGCATAATCCAGGATCACGCGATACGGCAGCCCGGTGAATTCATTCAGCCGGCCGCGACAGGATTGAATCGTGCTGGCGTATGTTCCCAACGCCGCGGCAATGCGTTCCGGCGAAACGCCCGCCATCCAGGCGGCAGCCGCGGCATGCATGGCGTTGCTGACGTTGTGCCGGGCCAGGGCGTTCATCGTTGCCGGAATATCTTCGGTGGCAATGACCACATGCCACGAACCATCTCCATACAACGCGATGCATTCCCTGCCGTCCAGATCTTCGAGCACACAGCAATGAGTTGCTGCATCATGCCGGGACAATAAAGTGGCATGGTCCAATTCCATGGATACCGCCACCTTCCGCTCAGCCCTCGAATTCAGCAGCATCGCCGCACAGTGTTCGTTGTCCGCGTTCAATACCACCGCCTTGCGCGCCCGGCGCACCGGAGCAAACTTGATCGCGGCAATCTGCTCCAGGGTATGCGCGCCCATGTGATGGAGATGATCAACCGTTACGTTGGTGCAAACCGCCACATCGCACCAGTCGTAGGCAAAGCCGAAGTGGACGATACTGCCGAAGTAATCTTCAAAAACCGCAATGCCTGCGCCAGGTGCTTCCAGTGCGTAGTACGCTGACGCGGGGCCGAACTCGCTGCGTTTTCCCTGTGGCTCCTGGTCCAGCCACACGCCGGTGGACGACACCACCACCGGGGACTGCTCCGCGGCTTTCAGGATATGGCCCAGCATGGTGCAGGTCGTGGTTTTACCGTTGGTGCCGGTGACTGAAATGATCGGTATGCGGAAGCGACTGCCCGGCGGATACAGCTGCGCCAGCAGCAGGTCCGCGGCCTGGTCCAACTCCGCGCCGCCCTCGGGAAACCAGGTGTCCAGGCTGGGCGCGATGTCCAAACCCAGCCAGCCCCCGCTTGTCGCGATCTCTGCCGTGAATGCCGGCAGGTTGAACCGCCTGCACACAGCCGCCACCTGCTCACGCGTGGCGGAATCCGGCCTGGAACCATCCCTGGCGCCATCCGGCCCGGCAGTGGCGACTATCTGGTCGCCGATCACCAGCACGCGCCGGGCGCCTGCCGTCACCACAGTCTCCATGGGAATACCCACGGCCTGCAGGCTCTTTCGCAACCCAAGCGGGTCGCGCAGCACGCTGGCTTGCTGCGGATTCCAGTTGACGCACAAGGTGCCGTCCAGCACGTATTGGTAACGGGCATGGCCCAGTCTCAACAACCCGTTGGGACGGATGCGGAAAGCGCCTTCAAGCGGATCATAGGGATAACGATCCAGGTTGAAACAGGGAATTTCGCGGCGCCTGGCTGCCGCCTGCAGGGCGCGCGTTTCCATCGACAGACAGCGCGTGCGGGCAAACTCCAGGAACTGGTTGAACCTGCTCTGGCTGAAGTCCGCATCACCGGGTTCCAGTTCATGCTGCTCCAAGGCATCCCGGATGATGGCCAGCGCCATGCGGGCCGCGGCCCGGCCAACCTCAGGATGATCGTATTCAAACCAGGCCCACACCGGGCCCTCATCATCCGGTACCGCACCCAATTCGAACACATGGTGTCCAGCCTGTTGCTGCAGGTGCAACGCCAGCTGTGCGAACAACAGGCCCAGCTGGAGGTTGACTGGCTCGCTGTGATCCTGCTCCGTCCAAGGAGCAAGGCTCCCGTTGCAGCCCATCCGCTGCAGTCGCTCGCGGACAGCCATTGGCAGGGCATGCCGCTTGCCTGCGGACAGGTCGATGCTGTCATCGCTGAAGACAAGCCTTTGCTCGATGATGGGCTTTTCACCGCGCCGGTTCGGGCCCGGTATCCGCGCCTGGGTTACGATTTTCATAGCGGCTTATTCTATATCGCACAAAAAAAGAAGGCGCAGCAGGGGCTGCGCCTAAGGATTCACCAGGGGCTCTGGCAAATGGGATTGTGAATCAGACGCTGCGCGTGGCCATCGCAGGTGGAATGGACGCCGCCCGCCGGGCCGGCAACAGTACCGCCAGCTGGCCGAGTATCCACAGAGCCACCATGCCGATGGGCAGATACCACAGCGGCACGCGGCCTACTTCAAAGCGGGTGTCAAGGAACCAGTTGAGCGTCATTGCGCCGGCCAGGCCGATGACCAGGCCCACAGTAGTGATGATCCAGTTCTCCACCATGAAATGGCGGATGATGTCGCCACGCGTGGCGCCCAGTGCCCGCCGGGTACCGATCTGCTTGCGGCGCTGGCTGACCGAGAACCAGGCCAGGCCGACGATACCCAGGCCGGTTACGGCTCCCAGTACCACGATCACCGCCGTGAGCAGTTTCACCATGGCGGCATCATCGGAATACGTACGCTGTTTTTGCTCGGCAATGGAGCGGGCCACTTCCACGATCCGGCTGCGGTTTTTCGCCAGGTACTCCTCGGCCGCTTTCATGGCAGGTTCCAGTTGCCCCGGCTCGGCGCGTATCACATACACCATGGACCCGCCGAACATCGGCCGCTCGGGGAACAGGGCGGTATTGTTGACGTTGGGCGAATCCGGCCAGGCATTCTGCATGTGGTCATAGATGCCGATGATTTCCATCGGCTTGCCGCCCTGCGGCTCGTCGTAAACGGTTTTGCCCAGGGCGTCACCATCGGGAAACATGGCATCCGCCAGCGCCTTGCTGACCATCATGTAGCGCGAATCGAGATTGCTTTCGAGGCTGCGGAACTGCACCTCATCCGCGCGGAAAGTCCGGCCTTCGAGCAGGGTGAGGTCGAAAGCTTCAAGGGCGTATTCATCCACCATGAACCGCCCGTAGTCGATGCTTTCATTCGATTCCATGTCCGGGCGCGTGTAAACGCTTTCCCCCCAGCCCGAGCCGCTGACCGGCACGGATTGCGTGGTGGTTACGGCAATGACGCCCGGGATGGCGCGCAGCGCATCCAGGTCATCCCGGTACACCTGCTTCTGGTCCACCTTGGGGTCAAACAGCGTGGTGATGAACATGGCCGTATTCTCTTCATCCAGCCCCGACGGCCGCGCGATATTCGCCGAACGCTGGCTGATGATGAATGCCGCATTGGTGATGATGGCCAGTGTCAGCGCAATCTGCAGCGCGATCAGCAAGGCGCCCATGCGGTTGCGCAGCAAGGCACGGAAAATGGGTCCGAAGTTGTTCATGTGTTCGCTACTCCAAAAAGGACAAAAGGGGTCAGAGCCCTTTTTTGTCAATGGCAATAATGGGGTCAGAGTCCGTTTTCAAAAAAAGGGCTCTGACCCCGTTTGCAGGTCATTGGGTTTTCAACAGGCCGGCCGGCGCCTGGCGCGAGACCTTCCAGACCGGGTACAACCCGGCCAGGATCGCCGCCAGCACAGCCAATGAAATGGCGGTGAGCAGCATGGTGGGATCGAGGTGCACCAGGTGCTGGTAACCGCTGTAAAGTTTCTCCACCGCGCGCAAGCCCAGCCACGCCAGGCCGAAGCCCACCAGGCCGCCGAGAACACCGATCAGCGCCACTTCCACCAGGTTCTGGCGAAACACGGAACCCTGGCTGGCGCCCATGGCGCGGCGCAGCGCGATCTCGCCGCTCTTGCCCAAAAACTTCGCCATCAAAAGGCCCACGGTGTTCACCACGCACACCAGCAGGAAAAGGAAACTCAGGCGCAGCAGCACGCGGTTGTCATCGCTCACCACCTGGTTGATTTCCAGCCACCGTTTCACCGGCGAGAGGAAGGTATTCAGCGGGCGCTCAAAGCGGCCGATGCGCTTCTGGTCGCGCACGTAGTTGTCCAGCATGTCCATGTAGGCAGCGGCGTCTTCGGGTGTTTCCAGTTCTGCCCAGAACTGGTTCCAAACGCATTCGGACTGCAGGAAGCCTTCTTTCGGTTCCAGTGATTCATCCCGTGGCTTCCAGCAGTTGGTGTTGCCGTACGGAGGCAGGAACAGCTGTACCGCCAGGTTGAAGGGCAGGAAAATCTGCTCGGTGTCCGCCCAGGCACGGCTGAAGTCGGTGTGGTAGAACCGGGGTGACGGCTGCCAGTCGTCGATGACGCCAACCACCTTGTAAATGCCGTCGTTGAGCTTCACGCTGCGGCCAACGCTGTTTTCGCCGGCAAACAGCGTGTCATTCAGCTTCTTGCCGATGACGATCACGTTGCTGCGGTTCTCGTCCTCCTGGGATGTCCAGGGGCTGCCGTGAATGAAGGGCACATCAAACATGGGGAAAAATTCCGTGTAGGTGGCGCGCACCCGCTCCTCAAACGGCGGATCCTCGCCTTCCGGCACCACCACCATGCTGCTGGCATACATCTGCGCCTGGCGGATGGCCGGAGTATCCATGCGCATCAGCGCTTGGCCGTCGCGGTAGGTCAGCTGCAATTCCACATCTTCGGCCGATTCGGTCGGCGGGCTGTTCGGGTCCCAGTTATCCAGTTGCACGGCGTAGAGGCGGTCGCTCTTGTGCGGTATCGGGTCGCCCGACATCAGGTAGTACACCGTGAAAGTGGTCATGAAGGCGCCTATGCCCAGCCCGAGGGCCAGCACCATCAGGGATGAAATCACCGGCGTGCGCCGCAGGCTTAGCCAGGCCAGGCGCAGGTAATAGTTAAACACGTGCGGCTCCCCTTTCATTGGAGGCCGCCAGGTGGAGGTTGGGGGCCGGTATCGAAGCGGTGGCATCGCTGGCGCGTCCATCGAGAATGTGAATGTTGCGATGGGCGCGCGCCGCCAGCGCCGGGTCGTGCGTCACCATGATGATGGTGGTGCCATGGCTGTTGATGGTTTCCAGCAACTCCAGCACCTGTCGCGCCATTTCCGAATCGAGGTTACCGGTGGGTTCGTCGGCCAGCAGGAAGCGCGGCTTGCCAGCCAGTGCCCGAGCAATCGCCACGCGCTGTTGCTGGCCGCCCGAAAGCTGTGATGGCAGGTAGGACTGGCGCGAACCCAGGCCCACCAGGTCCAGCATCTCGCCCACGGCCTTGCGCCGCTTGGCCGCATCCCAGCCACGATAGCGCAGGGGCACGTCCACGTTGTCGGCCAGGTTCAGGTCGGGAATCAGGTTGAAACCCTGGAAGATGAAACCGATTTTTTCATTGCGGATGCGCGAACGCTGGTTGTCGCCCAGCCGGCCAATGTCCTGGTTGTCCAGCTCGTATTCACCGCTGGTGGGGGCTTCCAGCAGGCCGGCGATGTTCAGGAACGTGGTCTTGCCGGAACCGGAAGGGCCGGTGACGGCGACGAATTCGCCCTCATCCACGTGCAGGTTCAGCTCACGCAGGGCATGGGTTTCCACGAGTTCGGTGCGGTACACCTTGCTGATATCGCGCATTCTGAGCATGGGACTCTCCTGTTGTTATTGCCCGTAATTGGAAACTGGTTCGCGACACGGTTCAGTTGACTACCTGCACCGTGTCGAATTGTTCGAATTCGGAAATACTGGAAATGATCACCCGGTCGCCTTCCTGCAGGCCTGCCAGCACTTCCACCTCCGCCGAGCTGCGGGCGCCCAGCGAAATTTCCCGCTTCACGGCCAGGCCATCGCTGCCCAGCACAAAGGCCACGCGCCCGCCGCCGGTTTCGGCGAATGAACCACGCTGCAGCTTCAGCACATCGTGCAGTTCATCGATGAGGATCTGCACCGTCACGCGCTGGTTCTGCCGCAGCCCGGGAGGCGAGCCGGCGCTGAAACGGATACGCCCGGCCACTTCGTTGTTGATCACTTCCGGCGACATGGAAACCAGTTCGCCGCGCCAGTCCTGGTTGTTGTATTTGATCGTTCCACCCAGGCCTATGCCGAGATCATCCGCATAGGATTCCGGCACCATCACTTCCACTTCAAAGGCGCTGAGGTCCACGACGGTGACCAGCGGGGCGTTCTGCTCCACCAGCGCTTTCTGAGTCACCGCCACATTGCCGACGATGCCGTCGACCGGCGAACGCACCGACAACTGCTCCACCTGGCGGTTGAATTCCTCCACCACCAGCTTCTGGCGGTCCACCGCCAGCTGGCGGGTCTGGGTTTCAAACTGCAGGCTTTCGGATTGCAGCTGGGCATCAGCGACCGCGTGCTGGTGCTGAACCTGGGCGCGCGCCAGTTCGTCACGGGCACGTTCGTAATCGATGCGGGAAATGGCATTGGTCTGGATGGAGGTTTCGGCGCGGCGCATCTCGCGCTCGGCGGCCGTCAGCTGCACCTGCGCGAGGTCGATCAGCTGCTGGCCTTTGACCACTTCCTTGCGCGCCTGGATTTTCTCACGCTCGAGTTCCGCCGCCAGGCTGTCCAGGGTAGAGAGTTCCTGCAAGTAGGTGGCGCGCACTTCCGGGCTGTCGATGGTGGCCAGCACCTGGCCTTGCTTCACCGTGTCGCCGGGTTTCACTTCCAGGCTGACGGTGCCGGTGGCCGGGCTGTACAGCGTGGGACTGACGGCCGCCACCACCCGGCCCTGCACGTTGAGATCGCGCACCAGGTCGCCGCGCTGCACCTGCGCCAGGCGGATGCGATCGGCGGAAACGCTGGCTTCGGCGCTGAGCCAGGTGGAAAACACCGAAAATGCCATAACGGCAATCACGCCAACTACGGCCGCCGGCAGCGCGAATTTCAGCCAGGGCAGGCCGCGCCGCGCCTCAACACGAACGTCCTGCGCCGATGTATCCCGTATGGCCACAAACCCTTCCCACAAACGTGTAATGCAGGAATAGACGACCGGAAAAGCAAAAGGGTTACATTTTTTGTTTCCTGCCCGAGGCCAGGCCCAGCAGGCGCCTGAAGGTGGGGCAGTCCATGTGACTGGGCGCGGAACACACCGCGGCGTGCTGCAGGCCATCGCGCATGCGGGTCAGCTGGCGGATCGACTCATCGAGCTGCGCGGCCTTGCGCTTGAGCAAATCACGGTCGATCGCGGGTTGGCCATCCTGGCCGATCATGCGCTTGATTTCGTCCAGCGAAAAACCGGCCGCCCGCCCCAACGCAATCAGCGCCAGCCGTTCCAGCACCTGGTTTTCAAACAACCGCTTCAGGCCCTTGCGGCCCACCGAGCGGACCAGCCCGAGTTCCTCGTAATAGCGCAGCGTCGATGCTGGCAACCCGGACTGGCGGGCGACTTCAGAAATATCCAGCATGGGGCTTGACCTCAAGTTGACTTGAAGTTGTAGGCTAGCACCACTCATTCATTGGAACAATCCGGGAGAGTGTGATGAACCCGCAATTTGCAGACACATTCGCGATGTTGCTTACCGGCATCGGCGCCACAGTGGTTCTCGATGCCTGGTCGGTGCTGCGCAAGCTCTGGCTGGGTGTCGCCCTGCCCAACTACGGGCACGTGGGACGCTGGATCGCGGGTTTGCCGCGTGGGCGATGGGTGGTGGATTCGATCGCCGCGTCCACGCCGGTGCCGGGTGAGCGGGTACTGGGCTGGCTGGTCCATTACGCGATCGGCATGGCCTATGCGCTTTTGCTGGTGCTGTTGTCCGGCGCCGGCTGGTTGCACCAACCCACACCCGGACCGGCGCTGCTGGTGGGCATCGCCACGGTAGCCGCGCCGTTTTTCATCATGCAACCCGGCATGGGCGCAGGCATCGCCGCATCCCGTACCCCGAATCCGTCCATGGCGCGGCTGCACAGCCTGCTATCCCATACCGTGTTCGGTGTTGGCCTGTATGTCAGCGCTCTGGCGGTCCGGCCCCTGGTGTTCCCAGGCTGAGTTCAAATCAACCTTCTGTTTGCATTATTTCAAGGAGCTTCAAAATGCGTATTCCCGCCCGTTATTCACCGCTGCTGTTCAGCGCCCTGTTGTCAGCCATCATGGTCTGCATCGTCTCGGCCTTCGTGCTGTTGGTCTCCCGGGGCATTCATGCCGGCTTTGCTGCCCAGTGGCTGAGAAGCTGCCTGACCACGTGGCCGGTGGCATTTCCAACCGTGGCGTTGGTTGCTCCGCTGGTGCGGCAAATCGTCGCCCGTGTTACCGTCCCTGTTAGCCATGGAAACCAGAGCGCCCCGATTCGATAACAGTTATGCCCGGCTGCCCGAGCGCATGTTCGCCCGGGTACCACCTGCGCCTTCTGACCAGCCGGAACTGATTCGCGTCAACCGCCGGCTGGCTGCCGAACTGGGTATCGACCCCGGCTGGCTGGCCTCTGAAGCAGGCATCGCGATGGTGGCGGGCAACGCGCTGCCGGAAGGCGCCGAACCGATCGCCATGGCCTATGCCGGCCACCAGTTTGGCGCCTGGAACCCGCAACTCGGCGATGGCCGGGCGGTGCTGGTTGGCGAAGTGCTGAACCCGGCCGGAGAGCGGTTCGATATCCAGCTCAAGGGCTCCGGGCGCACCCCTTTCTCACGCGGCGGCGATGGCCGCGCCGCGCTGGGGCCCATCCTGCGCGAATACATTGTGGGTGAGGCCATGGCCGCGTTCGGCATCCCCACCACCCGTACCCTGATGGCCGTTACCACCGGCATGCCGGTGTTCCGCGACGGCCGCGCCCTGCCCGGCGCGGTATTGGCGCGGGTGGCACGCAGCCATATCCGCATTGGCACGGTGGAGTTCTTTGCCTCGCGCAATGATCTCGAAGCCTTGCGGGCATTGGCCGATCATGTGATTGCCCGGCATTATCCCCAGGCTGCCCCGGCGGAGCACGAAGCCGCAGCGACTGAGCAGCCCTACCTGGCGATGTTCCGTTCGGTGCTGCAGCGCCAGGCCCGCCTGGTGGCGCAATGGCAGGGTATCGGTTTCATCCATGGCGTGATGAACACCGACAACATGCTGCTGTCCGGGGAGACCATCGACTACGGCCCTTGCGCTTTCATGGATGATTTCGACCCTGCCACCAAGTACAGCTCGATTGACGAGTACGGCCGCTACGCCTACCGCAACCAGCCGCCCATTGCGCACTGGAACCTGGCCTGCCTGGCCCAGGCCTTGCTGCCGATCCTGGGTGACGACAAGGAAGCGGCGGTGGAGCAGCTGAAAAGCGTGCTCGACCGGTTCCCGGCGGCATTCGAACGCGCCCACCAGTCGGAACTGAACCGCAAGCTCGGGCTGCCGGATTCAGCGGCGGAATCGGCCCGGCTGGGCACTGAATTCTTTGAATTGATGGCGGAAACCCACAGCGACTTCACCCTGGCATTCCGGCGACTGGCGGAACTGGCCAACCCGGATTCGCTCAGCGATGAATCGCCCGGCATTGCTTCAATGTTTGAGTTTCCGGAAGCCTTTACGCCCTGGCTGGAGCGCTGGCGCGAAGCCGCGAGCGTGGGCCAGGAATCGCCCGGATCGCTGCTGGCCGCGATGCTCAAGGCCAATCCGGTTTACATTCCGCGCAACCACCGCGTGGAAGCGGCCATCAAAGCCGCGATTGATGAGGGCGATTTCGGCCCCTTCCACGAACTGGTGGACGTGCTGAAAATGCCCTTTGAATACCAGCCCGGCAAGGATCTCTACGCCACGCCCCCCAAACCGGAAGAGGTCGTGCCGGCCACGTTCTGCGGCACCTGATCCAAGACCTGCTGTCGCCCGATTGCGGAAAATCCGGCGCCCGGATATTCTTGCCCCACTTCAGTTTCTCTACCAGACAAAGCCCGCACCGGGTGTTCGACGGTCGTGCCAGGAGACTTGCAATGTTGAGTGTTTTGGGGCGCGTCCTGTGCGGACTGCTGCTGTGTGCGCCTGTGGCCCAGGCGGATATTCTTGCCGGCAAACAGGGCAATGCCGTTGCCAGCAATACGCTGGTTCGCTTCACCGATGCCCAGACGGGCAATGCAACCCCAGCCGCGACATTTGGTGGCGCTGCTTCCGGCCTGCTTGGCGCCCAGGACATGGCCTGGCTGCAATCCAGCCGCGAACTCTACGTCTCGGACTTCAACGGCCAGGCCATCCGGATTTACAACACCCTGTCCGGCGATGCGGCCCCGGTGCGTACCATCACCAGCCCGTCCATGGGCCAGCCGCGGCAGTTGGTGCTGGTTCCGCAACACAATGAACTGATCGTGATCACGCTGCTGAATTTTGTGTCCACCTATGCGCTGGACGCCAATGGCAGCGTTGCGCAGATTCGCCAGATCGGGGTTTATCCCAACCCGGTTTCAGGCATCAACAATCCTTCCGGACTGGCCTACAATCCGGCCACGGACGAAATCTACGTGGGTGATTACCAGCCTGCCGGTGAATCGAACTTCCGCGCGGAAGTACTGGTGTTTCCGCGTACCGCCAATGGTGATGTCGCACCCAGCAGGGTCATCGCCGGCAGCAGTACGCAGATGGGTACTTACGTTTCCGACCTGGCCATCAACCTGGAAAACAATGAGCTGTATGTCATGACCGATACCCAGGGGGATTTCTCAGCCGGCATCCTGAGCACCTTTGCGGCGAACGGCAACGGCGATATCGCCCCATTGCGCCGCATCACCGGCAACCAGACCGGCCTCAACCAGGCTTTTGCCATCACCTATGACCCCGTGACGCAGCAATTGGTGGCGGCCAGCGATCGTGAAAATTCCGCCACAGCGCCCGGCCTGCTGTTCTGGCCGCGTACCACCAATGGCAACATCGCTCCCGCCAAAATCATCCGCGGCGACCAGACCGGAACCAGCGTGGGCAACGGCTGGTCCTCGGTGCTGGCGGTGGACCTGTCCTTCCTGTTCGCGGATGGATTTGAATAGACGCTGAAGCGCCGGATTTTCAAAAGCAGGCGACCCCAATCGGCACTGAAAACCCTGGCGCCCACGCGTCAATCCCACAGATGCCGCCCTTGCGCCAATGTGTTCCAATACCGCCATGGCAGAAGCCATTAAATCCCTGAGCGCTCGACAACTGACCAAGGTGTATCGCACCGGCTCGGTCGAAGTGCATGCCCTGCGCGGAGTTGACCTGGACCTGTACCAGGGTGAACTGGTGGTGCTGTTGGGTGCTTCCGGCTCGGGCAAATCCACCCTGCTCAACATCCTCGGCGGGCTGGACGCGCCCACTTCCGGCACCGTCCGCTTTCGCGACTATGAACTGACCGCCACCACCGAGTCCGAACTCACGCTGTACCGTCGGGAACATGTGGGCTTTGTGTTCCAGTTCTACAACCTCATACCCAGCCTCACGGCCCGCGAAAACGTGGAACTGGTCACTGAAATCGCCAGGGCGCCCATGCCGGTTGCTGATGCGCTGGAACTGGTTGGCCTGAAGGACCGCATGGACCACTTCCCGGCGCAGCTTTCGGGCGGTGAGCAGCAGCGCGTGGCCATCGCGCGCGCCATTGCCAAGCAACCCGACGTCCTGCTGTGCGATGAGCCCACCGGAGCGCTGGACAGCCAGACCGGCATCCTGGTGCTGCAGGCCATCGAGAAAGTCAATCGCGAACTGGGCACCACCACCGCCGTCATTACGCACAATACCGTCATCGGCGGCATGGCGGACCGCATCCTGCGCATGGCCGACGGTCAGATCGCGTCGGTTGAAACCAACCAGGCGCGGGTCTCACCGGCGAACATGGCCTGGTGAACATGCGCGCCCTCAATCGCAAAGTCCTCCGCGACCTGTGGCATCTGCGCGGCCAGGTGCTGGCCATTGCCCTGGTGGTGGCCTCCGGCGTCGCCGTTCTGGTAATGGCTTTGTCCACCAAGGAAGCATTGCTGGAAACAGCCGATGCCTACTACGACCGTTATGCTTTCGCCGATGTGTTTGCCAGCCTCAAGCGGGCGCCGGACCACGTGGCGGGGCGCATAGCCGAACTGGACGGCGTGCTGTCGGTTCAAAGCCGCGTGGTGCAGTTCGCCACGCTCGATATCGAGGGCATGCCGGAGCCGGTACTGGGCCAGTTTGTTTCCATTCCGGAATCGGAACCGCCGTTGCTGAACCGCCTGGTGCTGCGCTCCGGCCGGCTGGTGGCCCCCAACCGCCCGGACGAGGTGGTGCTGAACGAGCCCTTTGCTGAAGCGCACCAGTTCCGGCCCGGAGACCACATCACAGCCATCCTGAACGGCCACCGCCGCGAACTCGAAGTGGTGGGAATTGCCTTGTCGCCGGAATTCATCTACAGCCTGGGTCCCGGCGCCCTGATGCCCGATGACCTGCGGTTTGGCGTGATGTGGATGGGCCGCGAGGCGCTGGCAGCCGCCTTCGACCTGCAAGGTTCGTTCAACAGCCTGGCCCTGCGGCTCAGCCACGGCACGCTGGCTGCCGAATTGATACCGCAGGTTGACACCCTGCTGGAACCCTACGGCGGAGTGGGCGCCGTTGCCCGGGCCGACCAGATTTCCAACTGGTTTGTAATGAATGAGATCAAACAGCTGGGCAACATGTCGCGCATCCTGCCCGCCATTTTCCTGGTGGTTTCGGCGTTTCTCACCAATATGGTACTGGCCAGGCTGATCACCATCGAACGCAGCCAGATTGGATTGATGAAGGCATTCGGCTACAGCAACCTCGAAGTAGCCTGGCATTACGCCAAGCTGGTGATGGCCATCGCGGCGCTGGGTATCGCGCTGGGCATGCTGCTGGGCGCCTGGTTCGGCCGCATGAACACGGAACTTTATGCCGCCGTATTCCGCTTTCCTCTGTTGCTGTATCGCCCCAGCACCAACGCATTCCTGATCGCCGGCCTGTTGTCGCTGGCTGCAGCCCTGTTGGGAGCGCTGGGCAGCGTGCTCCGGGCCGCCCGCCTGCCGCCCGCCCAGGCCATGATTCCGCCCAGCCCGCCCGCGTTCCAGCGCAGTTGGCTGGCCGAAACCCGCTTTGGCCGCTGGCTGGACCAGCCTACACGCATCATCCTGCGCAACATCGCCAGGGGGCCGCTGCGCTCGCTGTTCACGGTGGGCGGCGTGGCCTGCTCGGTGGCCCTGCTGGTGCTGGCCCTGCAGTGGGATGACGCGCTGGACTACATGGCCCAGACCTATTTCTTTGAAGCCCAGCGGCAGGATGTCATGGTGGGCCTGGCAGAGCCGCAGGCGTCGGATGTCGTGCATGAGTTCGCGCACCTGCCGGGCGTGCTGGCGGTTGAGCCGGTGCGCATTGTCGGCGCCAACTTCGCGGCCGGCCCGCTGCAGCATCGCGGTTCCATCGTCGGTATAGGCACCGATGCGTTGTTGCAGCCAATCTATGATGAGAAGCGCAACCAGCGCCTGCCCGTACCCGAAGAAGGGTTGGTCCTGGCACAGGCACTGGCCGACAAGCTGGAAGTCTCCACCGGAGACCGGATATGGGTGAGCATTCGTGAGGGCAGGCGTCCTGAAGCCCTGCTGACGATTGCCGGTACGGTGGATACCTACATCGGCGTGCCGGCTTACATGCACATCGATGCGCTCAATCGCCTGCTGCAGGAACGTCCGCGGGTGGGCTTCCTCAACCTGCTGACCGATTCCGGGCAAGTGGACGAACTCTACCGCCAGCTCAAGGTATTGCCCGCGGTTTCCGCCGTGATGCTGCGGCGCACGGCCATCAGTTCGTTTGAAAAGGTGGTGGCGGAAAACATGATGGTATTCATCACCCTGTTTTCCCTGTTCGCCGGCGGCCTGGGTTTCGGCGTGGCCTATAACGCCGCCCGCATTGCACTGTCGGAACGCGGGCGTGACCTGGCCACACTGCGCGTGCTGGGTTTTTCCCGCGGCGAGACCTCCTACATCCTGCTGGGCGAAGTGCTGCTGCTGATCATCCTGGCACTGCCGTTGGGATGCGCGCTCGGTTACCTGCTGAGCCTGGTCATGGCCAACCTGTTCAATACGGAATTGTTCCGCATTCCGCTGGTGGTGGAACGCTCAACCTATGGCAGCGCCTGTTCCGTTGCATTGATTGCCACGGCGGTTTCCATAATGATCGTCAGGCGCCGGGTGGACCGCCTCAGGCTGCTTGACGTTCTCAAAACCCGGGAATAACGGATGTCACCCACGAACAAACGAATGGTGTTGTGGCTGCTGGTCGCGGCGGTGGTATCACTCGGCCTGTTGTTCAGCTTCAGGCCCGAAGCCGTTGCGGTGGACCTGGTTACGGTGCAACAGCAGCCCATGGTGGTTACCATCGCCGAGGAAGGCAAAACCCGCGTGCATGACATGTATGTGCTCTCCGCGCCGGTGGCCGGCCGGGTGAAGCGCATCGACGCCCACGTGGGCGATCCGGTCAGCGCCGGGGAAACGGTGCTGGCGCAAATCGAACCCGGTGACCCCAGCCTGCTGGACCCCCGCAGCGAAGCCCAGGCTCGCGCCGCACTGCAGGCGGCTGAATCGGCGCAGGAGCTCGCCAAGGCAGAGGTGGACCAGGCGGAAGCCGAGCTCGAGTTCGCAGAATCCGAGTGGCGGCGTGCCAGTGAGTTGGTGGTCAACGGCACTATTTCGCAACATGACTATGATCTTGCTGCCCGCACCCTGAAAACGCAGCAGGCGGTGCTGGCTACCGCCAGGGCCGGCTTGCAGGTGCGCATGTTTGAACTTGACCAGGCCAGGGCGCAACTGCTCTCGCCGCTACAAACGCAGCAAGCGCACCAGGACTGCGAGTGTTTACCCATTACCGCGCCAGTCAGCGGGCGGGTATTCAGGATCTACAACGCCAGTGAGCGGGTGGTGGCCGCGGGCGAGCCCCTGCTTGAAATCGGCAATCCGCTGGATCTAGAAATTTCAGTGGATTTTCTCTCTTCCGATGCCGTAAAAATCCAACCGGGTCAGGCAGTGATCATCGCCGGCTGGGGCGGCGGTGAGCCCCTTGAAGGGCGCGTGCGGCTGGTTGAGCCTTTCGGCTTCACCAAGGTTTCAGCCCTGGGCATCGAGGAACAACGCGTGAATGTCATCATCGATTTCACCGGCCCGGATGAGGAACGAACCGCCCTGGGCCATGGTTACCAGGTGGAGGCGCGGGTGGTCCTGTGGCAAAGCGACGACGCGCTGACGGTTCCACTGACGGCGCTGTACCGGGTGGGCGAGCAATGGGCAGTAATGGTTGAGGCCAATGGCCGGGCCGAGCAGCGCATGGTTGAGCTGGACCATCGCAACAATACCGATGCCGCGGTTCTGGACGGGCTGCAGGCCGGCGACCGGGTGGTAGCCCACCTGAGCGACCGCGTACAGCCCGGCGTGAGGATTTCACAGCGACAAGCGGAGTGATGGCAAGCAAACCTGCGCTTCGGAGCTGATCGCGCCCTCGGGAATGGCAGCCCGCTTGCGGATCAGAGCTGGGCGGCCCAGCTGTCCTCCGGAATGATCTTCACCCGGGCGCCCGCAGAACGCAGCCGCATGGCGGTTTCTATCTGCCGTCCCAGGCCACCCTGACGCCATTCATCCACACCCAGCGCACCCACCACGAGAAACTGCGGCTCGGCGAACTCGCCATCAGTCAGCATGGGGGTGACTTCCCCGCCCCGCTCTTCAATGGCCATGCTGCACACGCGAATGGGCCCGTAAACGAAATTGCCGGTGAGACAGAAGCGGGAGCGGTCAAAGTCGATTTCCCCGGCGTCGTCGAACCAGAGTTCGGTGACATCCATCTGCCCGGAAACATCCTCCAGCCGTCCTTCGATCAGCTGGATGAGCGTTTCCACCAGGTGGCCACGTTCCTCCCCGGTGATCACCCCATCCTCCAGCACTTCCTCGATCCGTGCCTGGATCACATTGCCCGGAAAACCCCGGGCCACTTCTGCGTGGTCAGACAACCAGGCCTGCAGGAATTCGATTTCGGAATTGCTCAATTCCCGGTCGGCCAACATGCCGCGAGCCAGGCCCAGCAGTTCACCCAAGGATTTCTTCAACGAAACGGACATGCTCGCCTCCGTTGTTTGTGCGTACTGGAACTATAGCGCAGATTGACTGGCTGCCAATTGTCGCTGGTCGCCTGCAAGCCACCATCGGGCGGAAAGGCGCTGGGTACCATCAGGATGATGTGATTCATGGCTATATATCCTCTGTTGGCCAGAATTACCGGACGGTGCTTCGCCGCTGGTGCACCACTCCGCAAACCAGCGGTACCAGCAACATCCCCAGGCAAACTGCCACTACGCCCGGCCAGCCATTGCGTTCAAAAGCAATGCCGGATGCGGTGATTCCGCCCCAGCCACCCACGTAGTAGAACAACACGTACAAAGCATTGGCGCGGCCGCGGCCGGAATCCAGGCTTTGGTTTACGGCGCCGACGGCAGAAGCATGCACGCTGAAATAGCCGGTACACACTGCGGCAAGCGCGGCGCCAATGGCGATGATCGACGGCAGCATCGTCAACAGTAATCCTGCTCCCAACAGAACAGCACCGGCCGCCATGGCAAAACCGCTGCCCCAGCGCTGGCTGACACGCCCTGCCAAGGGTCCCACCAGGACGCCCAACACATAACTGAGGTACAGCGCGGTGATCCATTGCACCGGCACGGACAGCGGCGGCGCGGCCAGGTAGAACGGCAGGAAGTTGAACACCGAGGAAAACACGAAAAACGATCCGAACGCCACCATGAACAGGCGCAGCAGGTCCGGCCGCCTGACCATGGTCCACAGGCCAATGGCGGTACTGCTGTGATGCGGCGCCGGGGCGGCTTCTTTCAACCGCTTGACGGCAATTAAGGTGGCCACCAGCACCAATACAGCCGCTGTTACAAACGCATAGCGCCAGTGGGCCGGCGGGTGCAGCCAGCCGCCCAGCAATCGCCCTCCCAAGCCACCCGCTACGGTGGCGGAAACATAGCTGCCCATCACCACGCTGAGTCTCTCCGCTGGCAGGCTGCGCGCCAGGTAGGCCGCCAGGCAGGTGGTGAGCGTAGGCAGGAACAGGCCCTGCACAAAGCGCACGATGATCAGCGTCCACAGGCTGCCGGTAAGCGCAGCCACCAGACTGCAGGCCGCAACCGCGATCCCGCCGGTCAGCAGGATATTCTGGATCGGCAGGCGATCGGCGAGTATGCCGATGGGCAGGATGGAAATCGCAATGCCCAACACCACGGCCGATACGGTGAATGAAACCAGCGCCGGGTCGGCACCGAATTCCTGGGTGAGAACCGGCAATACCGGCTGGGTGATGTAAACCGTGCTGAAGGCCGCCGCCGCCAGGAAGAACACCACGAACTGCAGCGGCAGTTTGCCGATCAGCCCAGCCACAGGGCTACACCCAGCAACACCGGAGTCAGGTTGGCAGCAACCACGTTCAGCGCCATGAAGGGCAGCAGCAACTTCACTGCCGGCTGCTCGCTTCGAGCAAAGCGGACCGCACCCACCATGGCCACCATCGCGGCCACAGGAAATAGCTGCCCAGCACAACCACCAGCGCCAGGCTGGCCAATCCTGCCAGCAGCATCGCTGGCAACCGCGGTGCTGACGCCCAGGAACACACAGGCCACTGTGAGGACGAGGAAGGGCAGCCGGAACGTGGCAAGAATGGTGCGCATCACCGCAGTTGAATGCGCGGCATCCCGGTTGTCAATCATCACGTGAGATTCCACTGCCACCAGGAAAGGCCACTGCGTTGCATTTCCACGGCGGCAGTGCGACAGTGTTCCCGGCTGTCGGCTGCCTGGCTGGGCTTCAACCAGGTTGCGGGGCGGCCCCATAAACCTTGTGTGGAAGAAGATCATGTCCAGAACCATCTTTCGCCTGATTACCTTACTGCTTTGTTGCAGCCTGCTCAGCGCCTGCGCCACCAGCCCGACCGGGCGGCGGCAACTCATGCTGGTATCGGAAGATACTGCCATCAGTTCCTCGGCCCAGGCCTATGCCCAGGAAGTGGGCAACATGAGGAAGGAGGGCAAGCTTTCCACCGACCGCGCCCTGATCCAGCGCATCAACACCATCACCCAGAGGCTGGTGGCCCAGGCCGTGGTGATGCGGCCCGCTTCGGCCGACTGGCAGTGGAGCGTGGCAGTGATCGACGACCCGGAAACGGCCAACGCCTGGTGCATGGCGGGCGGCCGCATGGCGTTCTATTCCGGCCTGGCCACCCAGGTGAAGGCCACCGATGACGAAATTGCCCAGGTGATGGGCCATGAAATCGCCCATGCCCTGGCCAACCACACGGCCGAGAAAATGTCCGTGGCCATGGCCAGCAGCGTGGGTGTGATGGTGGTGGGAGTAGCAGCGGACAACAAGGGCGCTGCCATGGCCGGTGCAGCCGCCGCTGCGGCCCTGGCAGTAACGCTGCCCAACAGCCGGGCGGCCGAAACCGAAGCCGACCAGATCGGCATCGAACTGGCTGCCAAAGCGGGCTACGACCCGGAAGCGGCGGTATCCCTGTGGACCAAGATGAACAACCTGCCGGGCGGCAAACCGCCGCAGTTCCTCAGCACCCACCCCAATCCGGCCAACCGCATCAAGGCCCTGACCGCATTGGCACCAAAAATGGAACCCTACTACCAGGCTGCAGCAACACCACCCATGCGCTCCGTGCAGATGGTCAACAATGTCCGGTAATTCCGTTTGAGTTCCGGCGGACCATCGCCACCTGCGGCCATGGGCACCGGGCCGGACCCTGATTCTGAAGCTGGCACCGGGCTGAAACGCATTCTCAGCGGCGGTTTCGCCATCTCTGCCGGCGTTGGCACCATGATTGGCCTCGGCATCATGCGCACACCCGGCGAAATCGCCGCGGTGATACCGGATCCCGTCCTGTACACGCTGCTGTGGCTGGTGGTGGGGTTGTTTGCCCTGCTCAGCACCACCGTGGTCACCGAACTGGTCGGCCTGACACCCCGCTCCGGCGGTTACTATGTGTTGCTGAAGCGCAGCCTGGGCCCCTACTCAGCCTTCCTGATGGGCTGGGTGGACTGGGTCAGTTTCCTGGCGGTCGTCGCCCTCAAGTCCATCGTTTTGGCCGAATACTCGGCCCTGCTGATACCTGCATTGCAGGGCTGGAAGACCGTCCTGGCGCTGGGCATCACCACACTGTTCGCAGCTTTGCAGATCCGCGGCGTGGTGCTGGCCTCCAGGGTGCAGCAGGTGGCGGCAACCGCCATGGGCCTGATTGTCATCGGGCTGGCCGCGGCACTGTTCCTGGCCGGGCCGGTGGATAGCGTTCCGGTAAACCAGTCTGCGGCGGCACAGCCGGGCCTGAAGGAACTGGGCCTCATCATTGCGGCAGTGGTATTTACCTACGATGGCTGGTTGATTCCGGCCTATTTCGGCGGCGAGGTACGCGGCGGCGGGCGCGCCCTGGCCATCGCCTGCATTCGTGGCGTGTCCCTGGTGCTGGTGCTGTACGTGTTGCTGAACCTGGCGCTGGCCATCACCATTCCCTTGCCACAACTTGCCGGGCATGAACTGGCCCTGGCCGGAGCAATGGACACAGCCTGGGGCGCGGGTAGCGGAACCGTGGTGATTGTCGCAGCCGTGCTGTTCCTGCTGGCGCACCAGAACATCAATTACATGACCGGCCCGCGCACGCTGTATGCCATGGCGCAGGATGGTTTCTCCACCCGGCGCGCATCCACCGTGGGGCGGCACGGCAACCCGGTGTTTGCGGTGTTCCTCACCTGGGCGGGCGCGGCGGCGCTGATCATTGCCGGAGGTTTCGAGTTCCTGCTCAACCTCTGCTCGCTGTTTTTCGTGGTTCTCTACAGCGCCCTGCTGGTCGGCGTGTTTCTGTTGCGCCACCGTGAGCCAGACGCGGAACGGCCCTGGCGCGCCTGGGGCCATCCCTGGTCCACCGTGCTTTGCCTGCTGGCCTGGACCCTGATCGCCGTCATCATGGCTGTGGGTGCTCCGGACAGCGCCATCAGCGCTGCCGTGCTGACCGCCGTTTCCATTCCGGTATACCTGGCGGTACAGTATTGGCGACGCCGGAATAACCTGGCCTGAAACAAACAGCGGCTTAGCTGGCCCGAGCCATGGAACCATGAATCGCTTCCGCCCGAGCATTTGCATTGGCATTGTGCTGTGTGTCGCGTTGCCCACGGCAGCGTTGGCCGGGGGTGGCGTGGTAATGGAAGGCGAACGCTGCACCATGCACATCGATTTCTACAGCGCGCGTTTCACCGCCTACCAACCCGAAACCCAGGGCAGCCGGGAGTTCTGTGAAGACCTGCCCGACATCGGCCTCACCCTGTTTACTCTGGATTACCTGCACCCCAGCCTTAAGGAAGTACCGGTGGATTTCCGCATCATCCGCAACACCACCGACCAGGGCCGTTTCGCGTTGTGGGACGACGTGGCCAAACTCGGCGACCTGCAGCCCTTGACGGTGTTCTACCAGGCGCCTTCGGTGGAAGGTGATGCTTCACTGAATATCGAGCTCGAGTTCACTGAACCGGGCGAATACATTGGTATTGTCACTGCTGGCCATCCCAGCAACGACAACATCTACCGTTCGGTGTTTCCATTTGAAGTGGGGCGCCCGCATTACCGGGCTGCCCTGCTGGCGCTGGCAATCATCGGCCTGCTGGGCCTGTATACCTGGCGGCGCCAGGCCGGATTGAAACGCACTACGGGAGATGAGCAATGAAGCGCGCGATTCTGTGGCTGGTCGCCCTGCTGCTGGTACTGCTCTGCTACCCGCCGCAGTGGTACCCGCCAGCGGTGAAGCGCCTGCAGACCAGTTGGTTCGGCGCTCCGTCCGACCGACCACTGCCCGCCTCCATGAGCATGGAACAAATGCACGACATGCACCGCGCCACCGAGGAGCCGGAAGTGTTCTGCCCGCCGGACCCGGAGGGCTGGCGTGATGCGCAGGAAATTGAAGGCGTGCAGATCGAGCCTTCGGAGTCCTGCGTGGCCGACAACCCCTGGCTGGTTGCCGCATCGGTCAAAGGTACCAACAACGTCTCCGCCGATACGCTGATGCGAAGCGGACTGACGGCTGACGCGGTGGAGATTGGCCGCGACCTCGATGGCGATGGCGACCCGGACGAAATCCACATACGCCTGGAGGTGGCGGAACTGAACGGCGGTTCGCCCATCGCCGACACTCCCGTCACGCGCTATGCCATCGCTCCGGGCATTGAACCCGGGTTGTGGGTGTTCGCGCCCAAACTGACGGGCATGGCAGTGGAGAATTTCGAATCCCAGCAGGCGCGTCCGGAGATCCGCCTCCCCTCGCCCGCCATCCGCATCGAGCAGGGCGACGTGGTGCGCATCACGCTGGAAAACAGCCACTACATGCCGCACACCATTCACCTGCACGGCGCGGATCATCCCTTCGTGGATGTCACCGGCGAAGGCAATGACGGCGTGCCTCTGGCCAGCGAGGTTCCGGTTCTGCCCGGCTCGGTCCGCACCTATGAGCTGACTCCGCGACAGGCCGGCACCATGTTCTACCACTGCCATGTACAACCCCACGTGCATGTGCAGATGGGCCTGCAGGGCCTGTTCATCATTGAGGAAAACCGGCCCGACAACTGGCTGCAAACGCTGAACGTGGGCGCGGGCAAGGTCCGGGTACGCTCGGTGGCCTCGCGCGAAAGCCACGATGCCGAATACGACCTGCACTACCTGGACCTCGACAGGCAACTCGGCGAACGCATCCGCAGCAGCAACGATCCGCGCATCATCACGCGCTCGATGCACCGCGACTACGACGTCACCGATGCCACCCAGGATTACTTCACCATCAACGGCCGGTCATTTCCTTATGCGTTTCGCGAATCGCTGGTGGTGGGCGATGAGGGCAACCACATCAAACTCAGGGTGGTGAATGGTGGCGTCAAAGGGCTGGCGCTGCATACCCACGGCCACAAGTTCACCGTCACCCACAAGGATGGAGTTGAGTTACCCGCGGCCGCGCGCGCGCCGGAGGACGTGCGGTGGATTGCCACGGCTGAACGCGTGGACCTGGACCTTGATCTAGTCAACGACGGCCTGCATGCCTACGGCCCGGGCATCTGGCTGTTCCATGACCACCAGAATCGCGGCGTTACCAATGACGGCATAGGCCCAGGCGGCAACAAGAGTGCGATCGTGTATCGCGAATACCTGGAAGACAACGGTTGGCCAAAATTGCAGGGCGTTCCCTGGGACGCCTATTTCACCGCTGCCTACTACCGCAAGGAAATCCCGGTGTGGCACAACTATTTACCGGGGCTACTGGATGATGCCGGTGAAGACCACTGGCTGCTGTGGCGCCTGCTGGGCCTGGCTCTGGCGCTGGGCCTGCTGGCGGCGCTGCTGCTGACTGCCCTGGTTCGGTGGCTGGGCCGCTGATGCCGGGATTGCGCTGCCTTGCCGCGCTGGCGCTGCTGGCGTCCTGCAATTCGGCACCGGCGCAAGATGCGATGGACCACAGCGCGCATCATGGCGCAGGGCATGGCCAGCACAACATGACGGTTGATGCCGACGGCGCGGTAATGAACGAAAACCACGACACCCTGCCGCGCAATTGCACCACCGTCAGCCAGGATTATGCCTTCACCGTGCACGCCGGCCGGGAATACACCAGGAATGAACCCGGCATGATTTTTGGCATGAGCGAACCGGAAATCCGCGTCGAGCCCTGCAGCCGCATTACCTTGACCTTCGTCAATGAAGATGAAGTCAGGCATCAATGGATGGTGCATGGTCTGCCAAAATACCTGTACCCCGCCGGCATGTTCCATATCGAGGCCATGGGCGGAGCGCGGAAAACCGGCACGTTCATCGTACCGGGTGACGACCAGACTTATTTGCTGCACTGCGATCTGCCGCAACACATGGAAAAAGGCATGCGCGGCCAGTTGGTTGTGGGCCGGGGAAGCGGTAACCTGTGGGCTGTCAACGGCATCAGCGATGACTTTATCCGCTCATCCTACCTGCCCCGCCATGCCGCCTGGTGGCTGGCTGGAGTTGCACTGGCCGCATTCGCCACCGCCCTGTTTTTACTGAGGAAATATGCGCAAGACCGCCGCCAATCGGGAACGTAGACTGGAACGTACCCTGGAACGTGACCTGAACCGTGCCGGCAACTACGCCGAGTGGCTGAAAACAGCCCGGGAACTGGACCGGCTGAACGGCCAGCTGCAGTGGCGGCAGGACGAGACATCAGATGATTACGACTGGCGGCTGATCAAATCGCGGGTTGAACTGTTGCAGCGCCTGCGCCGCCGGAAGGACTACGACCAGATGGTGTTCCGCCTGCGCGAAGAGTTACACGGCAACTTGGGCAACATGGCCAATCCGGTGCTCTACCAGCACGCCTTGAGCGGCACCAAGCAGCTGATCAACGACTACCTCGACGAGGTGACCACCTGCCTGGACCGCCTCTGTGACAGTACGGTCAAAGCCCTTCCACCTTCGCGCAAGCGGCGGTTCTTCAACCGCGCCGCCCGCAGCTTCGGGCGTTCTGCCATCCTGCTCAGTGGCGGCGCTTCGTACGGCCTGTTCCACATCGGCGTGATCGAGGAATTGCTGGAACAGCAACTGCTGCCGCAGGTGATCACCGGCTCCAGCGCTGGCTCCATCGTGGCCGGCTTCGTCGCCACGCACACCGATGAGGAACTGGCCGATGCGCTGTTGCCCGATGTACTGAAGTACCAGTGGGTGCGCACCATTGGCATACGCAAGCTGTTCAAGGGCGAGGGCATGCTGGATCCCCAGCAGCTGCGCAAGGCCATCAACCGCAACATTCCCGACCTGACCTTTCTCGAGGCCTACGAGAAAACCGGGCGCATCCTGAACATATCGGTATCGCCCGCCGACCCCAACCAGTTTCCCCGGCTGCTGAACTACCTTACTTCACCCAACGTGCTGATCCGCCAGGCCGCCCTGGCATCCAGCGCGGTACCCGGGTTGTTCCCACCGGTGCAGCTGCGGGCCCGCAACTACGCCGGCAAGTCGGTACCCTACATGCCGCGCAGCCGCTGGGTGGATGGTTCGGTGCACGAAGACATTCCCAAGGAAAAGGTCAACCGCCTGCACAACGTCAACCATTACATCGTCAGCCAGACCAACCCGCTGGTACTGCCTTTCATGAGCGGCGGCCCTGACAAGACCGGCCTGTTGCCGTTCCTGCAGGATGTGGTGGTGCGTGGCCCGATGGTGCAGGTGGAACACATACTGGAGCTGGTGAACCGGCATTTCGAGGTACCGGGCATGGGCTCGGTACTGAAAAAGGCGCATGCCCTGGTAACCCAGGTTTACAGCGGCGATATCACCATCCTGCCCGACCGCAGTGCGCTGGAATTGAGCAAGGTGTTGTCAAACGCCTCGGAAGACGAAGCCCGTGCATTGATCGAAGCCGGCCGACGCGCCACCTGGCCGAAAATCGAACGCATCCGCAACAGCACCCAGATCAGCCGGTGTTTCAGCGGCTGCCTGGAGCGCCTGGGTGAACGCTATCACTATGTAAAGCGCTAGCGTTTCGCTAGCGGGCCATTTTCACTCCGTGATGTCACGCCAGCCGATGTTTTCACGCCAACTCGCGATGACAAGCTCATCCGGCCCCGCTTCATACGGGTTCTGGGGTGCCACGTCGCATTCCGGGCTCCACATCCCCTGTCCTGCCACATCCAACAAGTCCTGGGCAGCCATCAGGGATGCACAATTGAACTGGTAAAGCGCGTTGCCACCCCCGGTGAAATTGAAGCTTGCACTTCCAAACTCGCCATTTACCTGGCCCAAGTGGTTCAGAAGCACTACCGATCCACCATGATCACCGCCGGTGCCGCCACCCGAAACGTTGAAGGTGCCACCCAGAACCAGGATCAGTCCCTGGAACTTGGGGGTGCCATTCCAGGACAGGTTACCGTTCACCACCAGGATGCCGGCGCCGGAAATATTGCCACCGAATGAGGCATTGCCGTTGATGTAGGTAATTTGCGGATCCCCGGCAGTGCCATAGGTTGAATTGCCGTTATTGCTCAGGTTGCCGGGCGAGTAACAGGTGGTCTGGCAGGTTCCTGCGAGGTTTGCCGCAATTGCCGAGGCTGACAGGTTCTGGCGAAACAACTCGACACTTTCGGGGCTGTCCCAGGGCGAACCTGGAGCAGTAGCGGCAATGCCCCCCAGGTAGTTCCCGATACGGTTGCTGCGGATCGCGTTGGTGATGTTGTCTGCCGCGCTTTGGCAGCCAGCGGCGATAGCCGGTCCGCCGTTGCCATCCACCTGGAACGAATTGGAAGTCGGAAAATTCAGTGTGCCCGTGTTACAGGCAGGAAAGCAGATGGCGCCGCAACCATCTCCGGCACCTCCGGTACTACCTACTTCCAGGCGCACTTCGACATCACGCTGAGCCACGACATCGCCATCGACGACCACTTCGCCGCGGCTGAGCACAAACAACTGCGAACGCGGCGGCCGCTCGCCTTCGACACAGCCCACTTCTTCCTCAGTGCAAGGATAGTCGTCCGCCAAGCAATACAGGCGTTGCTTCAGGGTTGCTCCGCCGATCGTTCCCATGTCGACCCAGTCAGAAAATATGGCGTTGCCATCAGCGTCATACCAGCCATCGTGGTCCAGTGAACCGCACAACTCATCTTCACCCAGGTCATGGTTGGCATCGAAGAAATTGATTGCGTTGTTGGCCCCCGCTGACGCTGCCTCAAAGGCCTGGGTTTGAAGCCGTGCGTTGCCGGCGCTTCGCTCCTGGATATGAGTGTTGCTGAAGCCGGAAACTCCCAGGACCACCAGAACAAACAGCAGCAACAGGCTGAGTATCAGTGCAACGCCCTGCTGGCGGTACTTGCCGTCAATCTGCTTCATGACTTCAATCTCCGAATGCAATAGCGTTTTTCTGCGCCAGGATCACGTTTCTGAACGCAGCAGTGAGTTCTACGGTTCGTTTGTCAAAAGGATCGGCGTTGGCCGATTCATAGTCGCGCAACCCGTCAAATTCCATGGAGATTCGAACACCGATGCAGGCATTCTCGAAGTTGGTATTCAGGTCGCAGGTACAACTCGAGGATCCATCCGGGCAGACCATTTCAAAGTTCAGGTTCGAGAGGCCACCCACCAGGGCGATCGGCCCAACCCAATCCTGCGCTGTTATCAGTGTGTCGCCCGCTTCATCCTGGGGTACTGCACGCCCACTGCAGGTAAGGTTTCCATCGTCATCGATGGTGTACTCATTTTCCACCAGGCGGAATTCCTGGAAGGTTTCCGAGCAATGACCCCTTCCCGCATAACGAACCCGAAGGATTCGCGGTTCGCCGTCATCTTCGATAATCTCCGCGAAACTGTCGCGAATCTGGTTTTCATGCCCGACTCGCAGGACAGTTTCATCATGGAATCCTGCGGTCCGGATATCACGGATCATGTAATCCGAGGCGAAACGGATATTTTCCTGGATTCGCGATATCTGGCTGTTGTCCAGGAACGAAGCGCGTCCGGACAGGTGCATGACCAGAATGCCCCCAATCAGGAACAGCGACATTACCAGCGCCACCATCAATTCGACCAGGGTCAGCCCGGCCTGATACTTGAATCTCATGATGTGCATTGAATACGTACGTTGTAAGTAAATGACTCGGAAGTGCTTTCCGAATCGCCAAAACGCGCTTCAGTCCAATTGAGACTCACCGGGATCGTTACAGTGGAACCGACCGTAGTGGCGGTGCCTGATGTGATGTTCAAACCGGGAATCCGCAGCAGGTAGCCTGTGGGACTCGCTTCCTGGTCGCTATCCGTTTCTTCAGCTTCGAGTTGCACGCGATTCCAGTGCGTAGCCAATGTCGCTACCTTTCCCGACCAATCATCATCACAGGCCAGCACATTGTCCGCCAGTTCCAGCCACAGGCGCTCCTCGAAATCGAGCGCGATGGTCGATGCCAGCGAGCGGTAATGCGCCGAGTGGGAATACTGCATGGCACTTAGTTGCATCGCAGCCAGTCCCGTAAGGCCGATAGTCAGTACTCCCAGCGCGATCATCACCTCGATCAGGGTGAACCCCGCCACCTTGCGGTAGTGTTGGCGCTTGTTGTTCATGGACACACTGCTTCGCTGTCACAGGGCAATGAACAGGAACTGATCTGTCCGGTTGGCGTAATGTCTATCCGGCGGCGCTGGCTGTTCCCCACACACTGCAAATGCTGCACATACAAAGTTTCAGGAGTCCAAGCATCGTCTTCCGCCCGGATATAGCCCCGGTTGTTGAACACCAACCCCGCACCTGAAGCAAGAGTCGCGCCAGAGTGGCTGACACAACGCAATTGGCCCGGCACGCACCCTTCCACGTCCGCTGCATCTTCAGGATCATCAATGAAGGCGCTCCAGCTGTCAGCTGCTGAGTTCAGCTCAACCGTCACGTCAGTATTGCGCCGCAAGGCCTCGCTCTTGGCGAAATGCAGCATGGCGATCAGTTCATTACCTTGCGCCAGCACCACGTTGTTGCGGATGGACTGCTGCAGCGAGGGAATGCCCCAGCTCAGCAAAATCGCGAGTACTGAAAGCACAACAATAAGCTCCAGCAGCGTGAACCCGCGGGTCTTTTTCAGCAGCGTGGTTTCGTTCAGGATGTTCATTTCAATCTTCCCCTATTTCTAGTTGGAGCCCCAGCAGCGGTTGCTACCAGGAATTGGAGTCTTGTTGCCCAAATAATCCACCGAGAAAGTGCCGCAGGCATCGTTGACCTGATCGCCCGCAGGCGCGGCCGTCAAGGTGTATGTGGTGGCGGTCCGGGCAACCGCTACGGTATAGAAACCTTCGTCAGATGCACCCTCGGGGTTTGGGCAGGAGGCATGGTTATAGGCATTGAAACGTGTGAAACAACGTTCCAGGCCCTGGGCCCGGGCCATGAGGCTGGATGTCGCATCAGCGCGACGGGATTTGCGGACGGAATCTACATAGGCTGGATAAGCCAGTGCCAGGATGATCGCCAGGATGGCGAGCACCGTCATGATTTCGATCAGGGTGAAACCAAGGGCCGGTTTAAGCTGGGGACCGTGCAGAGATGCACAAAATCGCCGGACGCCTTCGCCCTGCTCACTGAAAGAGCACTTCTGGAACATAACAACCCCTGTTGATTACGTCCCTGAAGCCTGTCCAGGCTGCCGAATTCCTCTCGCAGCCATTCAACCTATGGCATCGATGGATGCCAAACGAGATATGTATTTTACTCTGGAATTCGCAATTCTGGACATCCAACTTTGACCATTCAGGTCAAAATCCTGACCGTTCAGGCGATTGCTCCATTCGTCCGCCACCTGTGATTCTGCCCGCCAGACCCAGCTACCAGCCTGTTTCCGATTGACTTGAATCCCGTTCAAGGGTCTAATCTAGCCAGCAATTCTTCAGGAACGACCGGATGAAAAGGATTTCACCTGCCGTAATCATTTCCGTATTCATTCTGGGCGCGCTGGCAAGTAACCCTCCGGTACTCGATGCGCGGGAGCCCGGCATACCCGGCAATACCACCCCACCACTGGAATCGCTGGCAGCCTTTGCCGTAGAAACACCCGGTATCGAGCCGGGGGCATTTGCCCTCAGTGCCGGGGAAAGCCAGCGGCTCAGCAAGGCACGGATTGGCGAACGTTTGAGCTTGCCCAGTGTTGACGAGTACCTGCTGCCCACCGACCCGTCGGCCGAGGAGCCATTGCAGTTCCGCCGCGTGGAACTGTTTGCTCCGGGCGCGCGCGTGATGGTGCTGGGGCCGGAAGGAATCATCGAGTGGCAGCAGGACGCCCGGCAGTTTTATGTTGCCGCGAACCAGACTACCGGAGTGGGGCTGGCCGTGGATGTGGCCAGCGGTGAAATCAGCGGCTTCGCCATCAAGGGAGATTCAAAACTGCGCCTGGACGGCCAGCTGGGCGTGGGCGTGGACCTGCAGGCGGTGGAAACCTCGCCCGACCAGGTGAACACCTGCGGCACCAGCCTGGATGACCAGGAGCCGCAGTCTCTCGCCCACCTCAACAGCCCCATGCCGGAAAGCGTGAGCTCCGCCGCGCCGGGCAGCACCATCAGTTTCCAGACCGTGGTTGCAGTCGATACCGATACCGAGTGGATGGCCGGCAAAGGGAATGACCCAACCACCGCCACCACCTGGATTACCGATACCTTCCTGGCCATGAATGTGTTTTTTGAACGGGATGTGGAAACCCGCCTGTTGATCGGGGACATTATCCTGCGCATCGGCTCGGACCCATATTCCGAGCCCAGCAACCGTTCCAGCCAGCTGGACGAGTTTGCCGAATACTGGCGCCTGAACATGTCAGCGACCAGCCGCGATTTCGCCACGCTGTTCAGCGGCAGGGGTATCGCTTCCAACAGCTTTTCCGGAATCGCCTGGATCAACCAGTTTTGCAAGAAGGGCACGCTGCAGGGAGAGCGGACCGTTGGCAGCTACAGCTTCAATGCCATCGGCACCAATCGCACTGCGGCCAACACCGCGCTCTATATAGGCCATGAACTCGGCCACAACATGGGTTCACCCCATACGCACTGCTACAGCCCGACCATCGACCAGTGCTACAACGGCGAATCGGGCTGTTACTCCGGCAGCCTGGCATGCCCAGCCGGCGGCAAGGGCACGATCATGAGTTACTGCCATGTTTCCGGTTCCAACGGCGCAGGTTGTGGCACCAACAAATCGGAGTTTCATTCACGCGTGCAAACGCTGATGGAAGGGCGCCTGGCGGCCAACAGCCCCAGCTGCATCGAAGCCTACGAAGCGCCGCCCGACCCGGATGAAACCCCGATCTTCAAAAGCAACTTCGAATCACCCTGATCCCGCGACGTTTGGCGACCCGGTTGATCCGCGCTCACACCCGGGTTTCCGGAGCCAGCCAATCTGGACAGCCGCGTGGATGGAAGCTGCTGAATCTTAGCGAAGTGAAAAGCCTTCGGGTGCTGCCAGAGGCGTTGGAGGGGAAACGGTATGCTTTAAACCCGTCACAAGTTCGAGACTTAAAAAATGACCTGCAAAGGGCGCTCGATATTCTGGATAGTTCCGCTTCTGAAGGAAGCAGCCAGCCGAAACACTGATTTTCATGGCACTCCGGAATTAAAAAAGCCCGCACTAGGCGGGCTTGTTGTTTTTTAGCGTTTGAAATTTATTCCAGATATCTGGGTTAAATTTACCTGCTGATTCAATATCATCAGCGCGCACGATTCTAAGGAAATCGTCATCTACCAAATTGGGTAGTTCGCTACCATCGGCCTTGCTGTCATCAACATATTTGTCAATCACGTCGATATAGCTTGTGTCTAAAGTAACTTTCTTGGTTGAGGGATCCCTATATCCAGAAAAATACGGAGTAATGGTAATCCAGGGGCAGCGTCCATCAATATTTGCAGGAGCTTCCGTAACTACTGCCACGTACACCTTTCCGTTCTTCAACGTGATTATTACCAAGTCTGCTTTCTGCATCCATGTTGTGACCTTTCGCTCAAACTGGTCTCCGGACTGTAGTAAAGCCTTCTCGTTAGCAAAGTCTCTGACCTTGAGTTTTTCATCTGCGGTAATTCGCCATCGGCCAAAACGCTTGCGCCTCATACAGAGGTTAAGGCCTTGCGCCAAAAATGGCCCCAAAACGCAAGCCAATACAGCAGTGCCGGAGTACGGCCAAGGAACAAATTGAGTCTTTAACCAAGCAGAAAAATTGGCCAAAAACAAAGGAAGATACGGCTGCAGGCAAAACACCGCAATTACGAGTAAACGCGCGCCAACCGCAAGCCCAAGCCCGGCGGTGGCCGAATAGAAGAAAAGCCGATCTCTACTGGCTTGTATTGCCGAGAATCGTGTTGGATAAAAAATTGATACGAACCAAAACCCGCCAAGCAGTGGCAGCAATAGGAGATTCCAAGGCACAAATTAACGCTCGAGACTAACTAAGAGGCAGATAACCTCAAATTCTTTATCTGCTCAAATCGGCCATCGTCCTTTTGGCGCTTGACGGCATCAGACAGCTCTACGTATCGAGACCCATCTGAGCGGGTTCGAGTAATTCGATCTTCGAACTCCGATTTCTTTTCAGGCTTAGTCGATTTCATAAAAAACACCCCCCCGAGTGACGCAACCCGAGAAATGAATTTCTTATGCATATGCATTTCGCTCATACACAATCCGACAATTCATTGTTAACTTGGTTGCGAAGGGAAGTATAGACAAAACTTGGGGTTTATACTCAAATCTTTACATTGCAATCGAACTGCATTAGAGGCTGCACCCCTATTTTTGACCGCTTTTCCTATCCGGCTGCGGCCAGCCACCCTCGGGCCGCTTTTTCTGCAAAGCTTCCTTGATGGCCTGCCCCCAATCCTTGTCCGTTTTGACCCGCTCTGGCTTGGGGCCGCGTTTTGTCTCTTGCTCACTCATGGAGTCGAAGCCTAACACGATAGATTATTCTCACTGTTCGGGAGTTACCTTGACTGAATCAGTGTTCTTATCAGGAGATACATAATCGCCAATCCCCTTGACGCTCTCCCTATGGAAATCACATGCGATGGCTGCGGTAAGAAGACCAGCAAGTCTGTCGCTTGGGTGAAATCTCACGACTTGTTTACCTGCCCGTTCTGTGACGAGACTAGCCCTATCGACGAACAGGCCAGGAACACTCTCGCTGAGGGCGGCAAGGTCATGAGTACATTCGTGAAGGGCGTCGAGAAAGGCAATAAACGCTGAACTTTCAATGCCACTGGATTGGTGATTCATAGCGCTACCCAATTTAGGTCAATAATTCTATTTTCAATGTTCCAAGTTGCCAGAAATGGCGATTAGAAATTTATGGATTTTCAGGCCGAACCCTTATAAACTCCTTTCATAGCAGTAGTTTACGTAAGTACATACTTCCGAAAAATCTAGTTTAACTTGCCGAATTTGGCATATTAAGATTTATAATCGGATTGCACTAAACCGCCATAAATGGCATTCTGTCAGAGAAATAAGGACATTAAATGACAAATTTGGAAAATTATGAAAATCACGCAGGAGAGCTCAGACGATACGGTTTTGAAGGAACTCGGTGAGCGGCTTGCCCGCTACCGCCTGAACCGGAACCTGACCCAGGCCGCACTGGCCAGGGAAGCCGGCCTGTCCAGCCGGACCCTGATGAGGATGGAAGCCGGTGAAGCGGTCTCAACCGGCAACCTCATCCGCGCACTGCGAGCCCACGGCTTGCTGGACAATTTCGAAGCACTGGTGCCCGCGCCGCCCGTCAGCCCGATCCAGCAGGTCAGGCTGCAAGGCAAGGAAAGGAAACGCGCTTCTCCGCAACAGGAATCACCGAAGGAGCCCGCGCCCTGGTCCTGGGGGGAGCATGAATGACGACCGCCACCGTCAGGCTGTGGGGCAAGGACATCGGCGCCGTAGCCTGGGACCCGGAAAATGCCCTGGCGAACTTTGAATACGACCAGGCCTTTCGTGGCAGTGGCATCGAAATCGCTCCCCTGACGATGCCGCTCTCCGGGCGGATCTACAACTTCCCTGCCCTGCCACGTGAAACCTTCCATGGCCTGCCGGGACTGTTGGCCGACTCCCTGCCGGATGATTTCGGCAATGCCCTGATCAACGCCTGGCTGGCGCGTGAAGGCCGCGCTCCGGGCTCATTCAACCCAGTTGAAAGGCTGTGTTACACAGGCATCAGGGGCATGGGGGCACTTGAATATCAGCCCGCAATCGGACCCGTGAACGACCAGTCCGTCAATGTCGATGTCGCGGCATTGATCGAACTCGCCGGCGAGATCCTGACCCACCGTAATCACCTGGAGGGCTCTTTCCTGCCCGGTGAACGCGGAGAAACGCTGCGCGACATCCTGCGCGTAGGCACCTCGGCAGGCGGCGCACGCGCGAAAGCGATCATCGCCTGGAACAGTGAAACGGATGAGGTGCGATCCGGCCAGGTCAACGCAGGTGCAGGCTTCACCTACTGGTTGCTCAAATTCGACGGCGTGTCGGGGAACCGGGACAAGGAACTGGAGGACCCGGCTGGATTCGGGCTGATCGAGTATGCCTACTACCTGATGGCTCAGGCAGCGGGCATTCACATGAGTGAGTGCCGGCTGCTGCGGGAAAATAACCGCCATCATTTCATGACCCGGCGCTTTGACCGCACCGGATCCGGAAGCAAGCTCCACATGCAGACTCTGGGCGCTCTGGAGCATTTCGACTACCGGCAACCCGGCGCATATTCGTACGAACAGGCCCTGCGGACGATTCGACGGCTGGAACTGTCCATGGAAACGGTTGAGGAACAATTCAGGCGTGCGGCCTTCAACATCATCGGCCGCAACCAGGACGATCATGTCAAAAACATTGCCTTCCTCATGGACCGTTCGGGCCAGTGGTCGCTCTCGCCCGCCTACGACGTCACCTACAGTTACAACCCCACCGGCATCTGGACCGGTTCGCACCAGATGTCCCTCAACGGCAAGCGTGACCGGTTCACTCTCGAAGACCTGGAAGCCTGCGCTCAGTCCGCATCAATGAAGCGCGGCGTAGCTGCAGAGATCGTCGAGCAGGTGCATGATGCGGTTGCCCGGTGGCCGGTATTTGCGGAGCAGGCAGGGGTTACCGAATCTGACATGGAACGCATCCGCCAGGCCCAGCGTCTCGATCTGCTGTCCTGACGCTCACTGGCCGCCAGGCGATCCGGCTGGATGGCTCCTGCCGCGCCAGGCCAGGTAATACAGCACGGTGCCGGCCACCATGAACACGCCGGTAAACAGCCAGGAATCCATTGAAGCCTGCAGGATCAGCCACAGGCTGATCACCAGTCCCAGCAAGGGGATCAGGTAACCTCCGGGCAGGTGGAATGGCTGCTGTCCCGGCTGCAGGGCCGTGCGCAGCCTGGGAAGCGACAGGATACAGGCCACGTACACCATCAACCTCACCACCGTGCTCATGGCTGCCAGCCACACAAATCCACCGCTAAGGGCGAGCACGATGCTCAGCAGGCCGGCGAAGATGATCGAATTGGCCGGCGTGCCGAACCCGCTGTGCACTTCGCCGAACCAGCGTGGCAGCACCTGTCCTCGGCCCATGGCGTAAACCATGCGTGGGCCGGATACCATCATGGAGGAAATGTTGCCGATGATGGAAAACACCGCACCGCCGGCGATCAGCAATGCGCCCCAGGAACCCATCAGGATCTGCGACACTTCGATCAGCGGCGTCTTGCTTTCGCCGATGCCCGGCGCCACCGAAATCGCCACCCACTGCACCAGCACGTAAATCAGCGCCACCAGCGCGACGCTTTGCACCAGCGCACGAGGGATATCGCGCTGCGGGTTGCGCGCCTCGCCGGCCGGCACACCGGTGCTTTCAAAACCCACGTAGGCATACATCAGCACCAGCAGTGTTTCGCCGATACCGTCAAAAGTGGGCAGGCCTTCAGCCGCGAAAATCTCCGGGTTGAGTTTGGTGAGCCCCAGCAGGACCAGCAAGGCCAGCGGCATCAGCTTCAGGAAAGTGAAGATGTAAATCGCCATGATGGCCCGCTTGACACCCACCACGTTGATGACCGTGAGCACCACCAGGATCAGGCAAATGGCCAGCTGCCGCACCCAGCCCTCTGCCAGCGGCGGGTAAAACCAGGCGCCATAAGTCACCATCAGGTTGGTGTTGGCGGCCGCGGCGGCCACGCGGGAAAGGGTGAACAGCCAGCCCACCTGGAAGCCGGCAAACGGCCCAAAGGCGTGCCCCACATAAGCCAGCGGACCGCCGGTGATGCTGAAAAAACTGGCCGCCCGGGCCAGCGACAACACGATGGGCATGATCAGCACGGCACAAAGCATGATCAGCCATGGGCTGAACAGGCCAACAGCCGCGGCCGCCACTGCCGGCAGGGCGAAAATTCCGGCGCCGATCACGCCATTCAGTGAAATCGCGGCAAAGCCCAATTGGCTGATATCACGCCGCAGCCCGTCTTCCGTAGCCAGGCCGGGCTGTCCCGTGGAAGGTTGTTGTTCTTCTTCGCTCATCGCGCCATGTTCGCATACCCGCGATCGCATGTCCGGGATTGCATGTCCGGGGAAACCTGTCTGGCGACCGGGCGCCCGCCGGCGGGAACTTCCTCACACCGGCGGCAGGGCATGACGATCAGTCCAGTTGCGGCTGGCCAACGCCGTGGAAGGTGGCCAGCTGGTCTTCAAACACCAGCAGGCGCGTGTCTTTCAGGCGATCTACATACAGTTTGCCGTCGAGGTGATCGAATTCGTGCTGGAACACCGTGGCCAGGAACCCTTGAAGTTCCAGTGCGAATTCGCGGCCTGCAGGATCCAGTGCCGTGACCCGCACATGCTGGGGACGCTCCACATAGCCGCGCAGGCCGGGCATGGATAGACATCCCTCCCAGTAACCGGCCGTGGCGGGGTCCAGCACTTCGATTTCCGGATTGATGAAAACCGTCAAGGGCATGGCATCGATTGCGCCATATCGCGAAGGCCCTCCCTTGATCTCGACGATGGCCAGCCGCACCGGAACATTGACCTGCGGCGCGGCCAGGCCGATGCCGCCGGCGGCCGGCAACGTGTCCTGCATGTCCTTGACCAGTTCGTGCAACCAGGGCTCGGCAAGCTCCTCAAGCGCCAGCGGCCGCGCCACTTCGCGCAGCGTGGGATGACCCATTCGTATGATTTCACGTACCGCCATCAGAAACCCATGATCCGTTCAATGGTCCAGAATGCCGCCATTGAGCCGATAGCATACACTGGCACACGCTGTGGCCAGGTTACTCAGATGCTGCTTCGACTTTCAATTCCAGCGGTACTTCATCGTTTTCATCGGCATCAACAGCGACGACTTCCAGGCGCCCGACAGGCAGCGGATTTTCCGCATTCTCTCCCGCCAGCATGGCCGTCACCGCGTCGGCCCGGGCCTCGGCCAGGCCTCGCAATTCGGTTTCTCCCACCGGTTCCGCTGCAACCAGTTTCTGCCGCAATGTTTCCAGGTAGGCCGTTTCATCCAGCACCGGCTGGGCCTTTTCGGGATCTTCACCCTCGGGAATACTGCTGTGCTGCTGTTGCAGGGCCAGCAGATCTTCCGCCGTCAAGGACGAAGCCAACAGTTGTTCCATCACCTGGCGGCGCTGATCCGTGGTCAGCTCGCTGGCGCTGCCCTGCAGTTCACTCACCGCCGTTGCCAGACGCTGCTCAGCCTGCTTTGTCTGCAGCGCCAGCGTGTCCACTTCGCGGGCGTAAGTGCCAGCCACTTCCAGCTTCAATTCAGGCCGCTGGCGCATGGCTTCCGCCAGCTTGAGCAGGGATTCACGGTCGGGTGGTGAAATTTCCGCCTCGCCGGCGCTGAAGCGCAGGGTACCGAAATCTTCCGAATCCACGCCCACCAGCGAACCGAGCAGGCGGAACGGCGCAGTGACTATTTTTGCCAGCAGGTTGCCGATGGCCTTCCACACAATGCCGCCGATCCGGAAGGAGGGATCATTCAGGTCACCCTCTACCGGCAGGTCGACATCGATCACGCCATTGCTGTCTTTCAGCAAGGCCACGGCGAATTTCAGCGGCAGGCTGGTACCGGTGGCATTCTTAACCTTGTCGCCCACCGTCATTTCGCGAATGACGATGTCGTTGGCGCCGAGCAGCTGGCCTTTGTTGATCTTGTAATCCAGCTGCAGATCCATACGGCCCGCATCGATCTCCCAACCTGCAAATTCGATGGTGTAGGGCGTGATGCGCTCCATCTCCAGGTTACGGAAGGTCATCTGGATATCGGTGTACCCGGTTGGATCCCAGGCGTTCAGGCTGCCGCCGATGCGCGCCAGGCCGAACTCGTTCACCTGCCCTTCCAGGTCCATGCGAGCCGGCTCTTCGCTGTTGGTGGCCAGTGTGGAAACAGTGCCATCCAGGGAACGGATGGCTGCCGCGAAAGGCAGCGGCAGGCTCAGGTCGGAGAAATCCAGGCCGGCATCGCTGATTCGGAATCCCGCGATGGTGATGGCGGGTGGCGCCGCGGATTCAACCGCAGCCGGCTCGGCAGCTTCAGCCTCCGCGCTCTCGACCATCAGGCCATCGAGGTTGGTGGTCTTGTCCCGGGCAATCTGCAAACGGCCATAGGGCTGGTCGAACTTCAGCTCCGAGGTATGGATGCTGTTGGCCGCAAGGTCAACTTCCACCCGCTCTATGGCCAATTGCTGCCAGGCAAGCAGCTTTTCCTGTTGTCGCTGGTCGCTGATTTCCAGCCCTGCAACCTCCACCAGCCCCCGGAAAGCGCCAGGCTGGTCGGGACCAGCCACAACCTCCCCATTCACCGTCAGGCTACCGGAATTGAGTGTGACACGGGCCAGGCGATTCACCCAGGGCTGCGCCAGCGGCAGTTGCAGGGAGTCCAGGTCGAAACGGCCGCTGGTGGAGAATTCCGGCAGCACCACGGCTTCGCCATCAAACCGGCCGGCGCCACCACTGGCCAATGCAAACGCAGCCTGCACCGGCAGGCGGGTGCCAGGCTGGTTGTCGATGCCGGCCACCTCCAGGCTGATGTCCTGCAATCCCACTTCGGCAACGGGATCAGTACTCGCATCCCGGTAGCGCACAGCGGCCTGCTCGAGGCTGAACCGGGCCAGCTTGACCTGCCAGGTTGACACCCCCGGGGAAGCAGGGGCGGGACTCGTATCAGTGCCTGTCTCGTCCCCGGTGTCGTCCCCGGTGTCGTCTCCGGCGAAGTCCGCCAGCAGGCGGTCGAGGTTCAGGGTGCCGTCCGCGGCTGCATCGAGGTTCAGGCGGACCCCCTGCAATTCCACTGACGCGATATCCAGTTCCTGTTGCGGCCAGCGCAGGCTGGCGCCGTTCACCCGCAACATCGGCAGGTCGATCAGCGGATCGGGTTCATCAGGCAGGTAAACTTTCCAACCATCAAAGTTGGCGTGGAAGTCATCCACACGGGCGGACAGGGCTTGTCCGGGCACCTGTTCCACCCGGTAATTGAAGCCCCATTCGAGATTGTCGCCGGTTACACGCGCGGTGGTGAACAACCGCAGGTAGTGGTCGAAGTCCTTCAGTATCCTGCCTTTTACGGTTACGTTCCCGGCGGACTGTAATGGCGCCAGCTGCAGGCTGCCCTGCCAGGCAATTTCGCCGCCCGATGCCGTGTGGATTCGAACCTGCTGCTGACCGGATTCATCCGGCAGCGTGGTGAGGTGCGAAACCTCGGCATCGATCGGCCCGAGCGTTACGCCAAACGTGCCATGTTCGAGGTGATCAGTAACCAACATGCCGGCATTGATCACCTGCAGCTTTTCAATTACCAGCCGTGGCAGCGGCCTGGCTTCAGGCTCGGGTTCGGCATTTTCCGCGACCGGAAAGGAGTCGATCAGCCGGCCAAAGCGGTCATCGCCCGGGGCAAACCGCTCCCAGTTGAGCTGCAGGCCGGCCAGTCGGATTTCCCTGAAGGTCCAGGCCCAGCGGAACAGGCTGCTGGCCTGCAGGTTGAAAAAATAATCATCGTAGGAGAACAGCAACGTACCATCGGTATCGCGCATCTCCGTGTTTTTCATTTGCAGAGTCAACAGGAAGGGATTGGCCTTGATTTCGCCAAAACTCAGTGTTCGGCCGAGCTCCGCCACTTTTTTCGTGGCCACCCGTTCCAGCAGCCATGGCACCCCGAGGAAGCCTCCCAACGTGTACAGCAGGAACACCAGGCAAATCCAGAAGGGCCAGCGCCGGGGAGTAACCCACAGCTTCAGCGCAGACTGCCTCACCGCCTTGCCATCCGGGTCGTTCATCGGTGCCTCCGCGCCTTCCTCACTCCAGGCCTTCGCGTTTCCGTTCCTGGTTGCGTGCCGTCATTTGTGCCACTGCCATGCGGTAAGCCACATAATACTTGTAGATATTGGCAACGTACTGCACCGGCTCCCGGCCGACTTCCCTGGCTGCGATTATTTCCACATTGCCGAACCAGCGATCCGGGTCCAGCCCCTGCTCCGCGGCTTTCTTCCTCAGGCTTCTGATCTTGTTCGGCCCGGCGTTGTAACTGGCCATGGCCAACAGAGTCTGGTTCAGGCGATCATGGGCCAGGTCCGGAAAGTATTCCGAGCGAATGTAGGACAGATACTTGATACCGGCATGGATATTGTTCTCCTCCGTACTGATGTCCGGAATGCCCACCTTGCTGTCCGCGGCGGTAGTCGGCAGCAATTGCATGATGCCCACGGCACCGGCATGGCTGCGAACCGACTGGTCCAGCCTTGATTCCTGGTAACCCTGAGCCGCAACCAGAAGGGCATCAACACCGTATTCCTCGCCATACTTGGTGAACCAACCGGCAACGGCTTCGAAGCGGCCATAGTCATCTGCATCCAGCGCGTTTTCCACCCACTCGTAGTCACGGACATACCGGTTGAACAGGATATTCCCGTGCAGGCTCCCCTGGCGGTAATTCTCCAGGTGGGCATTGAGTGCTTCAGCAAACTGCGGGCTGTTCTTGCGAAAGGCATAGGCAATCTGGCCGCCTTCGCGCAATACGAGGTCGTTCCTCAGGACCAGTTTGGGAAAAACGTCCTTGAAAACGCCGGCCTTGAAATCGTCGACCACGATCCAGGGCAACAACCCACCTGAAACCATTTCCAGCAGGTCCTCATCTTCCAGCATTTCAGAAATGGGCTGGATATCGATGGGGTCCAGGCCCGCCGCCTGCAGCTTGTCGCTGGCCTCCTGCAGGCTGGCGAAATAGCTGCTGCTCTCGCGCGCATGCACCGTCTTGCCGGCAAGATCTTCCAGGCTGCTGATGGGTGGAGCGGAGGGCCCGGTCACCAGTATTTCCTTGAGCGGCTTGCTGATCGGAATGGAGAAATCGGCCTGCTCCTGCCGCTCCGGTGTGACTGTCCAGCCGGCGACCACAATGTCACCGCGACCCTGCAGCAGTCCAGGCATCAACTGGTCCCGGCTCACCGGCACAAAAACCACATGTACATTCTCATAGGATTTCCTGCCCTTATTGAGCATGGCCTCAAATGCCCTCATGGTTTCCACCGCAAAGCCCTGTTCGCGCGCATCTTCGATGAAATAACGGCCCAGGCCGTACACAGTCAGCACGCGGATCACGCGGCGCTCCCTCATGCCGTCGAGGTCGCCGGTCCAGGGTTCCGTCATCACCTTCAGTCCCAGTTTGGACTCCAACTCCTCGAGGCTGGGCGCCACAGGCCCTTCCGCCGCACTGTCGCCAGCGACAGCCGCGCTCTCAGAGCCTTCGGCAACCGTGTCGCCGCCCGCAGTGGGAGCAGCCATGGGTGCGCCGGAATCGCCGGATGCGCTTGCGGATGGGGCTTCGGTGGGCTTGCAGGAGGTCAGTAACAGCAGGACAAACAGCAGCTGGAAAAATTGCAGGTTCATGGTATCTGGAGGCCCGGGTCATGGAAGAATCCAGTGCATTGTAAACCGGTTGTGAGCGAAACAGATGATGCAAACAACGTCATTTGAACCATGTGCCGAAAACGGTCTGCTCTAATTTTGAGCAATTCAATCGCTTCGTCGCAAACTGCAAAATTTTCGAAAAGTCATGAAAGGATTTTTTTCAGTCACTTGGAAATTTTTCCTGATTCTAAGATTCAGATATCCGGGCTAACTGGCAATTTTGTGGTGTTGACTCCTTGCAGCAACAGCCGTAGCCTGACCATCCCGTTCGAAGAAGTCCGAACCGCCGGAAGGCCGACCCGCCGGAAGGCAAACAGGGCAACCGAACAACGGAATAAGTCCAGATGGTACTGGACATGTCACCCCGACCGGGCTCTGTCTGTAACGGTCGTACCATTAGGGGTGACTCGAAAGGGAAACGCGATCCCTGGAGATAGACGCCCGAGGTTGAGAGGGTAAAACCTGGAAACCCGAGCCGGCAGGCCGAAAGCCTGCGTGGCGGACCCGAAGGTGAAAACCGGAGGGTAGGGAAGTCGATAAAAAAGAACGGACGTAGAAGGTCCGTAACCGGAGTCGAGCGACAGAGCTGAGCGAACCCGGATGAAGATGGAAAGGCCTAGGAGGATCTGCAGTCCACTGTTAGCGGAGTTCCACCACTTCTACACGAGAGAGGAAGCGCAAGCTTCCTCTCTTTTTTTGTCCGCAGGAAAATGACAAAAGGAATTCCAGCGATGTGCGGCCGTTAGTGAACGAACAGAACAAGCGGGCGTCGGTTGCTGTCAATTCCGCGTGAACGCCGGAATTTCGTAATACAATAGCGCCTCCGCAACAGGGAAAGAACCAGCACCATGCAGTACGGCGCTGGCCGGGAATTGTCTCTCGTGACTGAAGCCAACAATAACCAACAAGCACCTGCCAGTCAGGAACCCATCATCAGGGTCAGGGACCTGGTGTTTCGCTATGGCAAGCGCACAATCCTCGATGGCATCAGTTTTGATGTTCCCAGGGGTTCATTCACCGCCTTCATGGGCCCCAGCGGAGCGGGTAAAACCACAGTGCTGAGGTTGATCTCCGGCCAGCTGCGTCCCGATTCCGGCAGTATCCAGATCAACGGCGTTGAAATCAGCGGCATGTCCCAGAACGAATTGTTCCGGTTTCGCCGCAACATAGGCGTGTTGCTGCAGAACGGCGCCCTGTTCACCGACCTTACCGTCTTTGAAAACATTGCCACGCCGCTGCGCGAGCATACCAACCTGCCGGAGAGCCTGATCCGCCGGCTGGTGATGATCAAGCTCAATGGCGTAGGCCTTGGTGGCACGGAAGACCTGATGCCGCACGAACTGTCCGGCGGCATGGCGCGCCGCGTGGCGCTGGCCCGGGCGGTGGTGCTGGACCCGGCCCTGATGCTGTACGACGAACCGATGACCGGTCTGGACCCGATCGCGGTTTCCACCGTGCGCCACCTGATGCGCGAAACCAACGAAGCCCTGGGCATGACCAGCCTGATCGTCACCCACAACGTGGTGCAGATGAGCAAACTGGTGGATTACTGCTACATCATCGCCGGCGCGAAAATCGCAGGCCGGGGAACGCCGCAGGAGCTGGCGGCAAGCGCCGACCCGGGTGTGGACCAGTTCATCAACGGCAAGGTCGAGGGCCCTATTCCCTTCCACTACCAGCGCGCCGGCCATGCCTGGAGCCTGCTGGGCTGACATGGCAAACGGTAACGCACAACTGCTGAAACTGGCTTCGCCCATCCAGGCCGCGGGACAGTGCCTGCTGTTCCTGTTCCGCATGCTGGCCGGAATCCGGCTGAACTTCGAACTGCTGCGCTCCACCCTGCAGCAGACCTACCTGATTGGCGCGCGCTCGCTGGTCATCATCATGATCTGCGGCTTTTTCGTGGGCATGGTGCTGTCGCTGCAGGCCATCAATGCACTGGAGCAATTCGGCGCGTCGGACCAGGTCAGCCTCCTGGTGGGCAAATCCCTGTTCCGTGAACTCGGCCCGGTTCTCACGGCCCTGCTGTTTGCCGGCCGCGCGGGTACATCCGTCACGGCCGAAATCGGCCTGATGCGCGCCACCAGCCAGATCGACGCCATGGAACTGATGGCCATCGACCCGGTGCAGCGCGTGGCCCTGCCGCGCTTCCTGGCCGGCCTGCTCTCCGTGCCCCTGCTGACGGCCATGTTCAATGCCCTGGCCATACTCGGCAGCGTGGTGTTTGCCGTGGGTGTCATGGGCCTGGATGGCGGTATTTTCTGGAGCAAGCTGCAAACCGGCGTGTATTTCGGCAAGGATTTCATGGGCGGAGTGTGGAAAAGCCTGGTATTTGGCGGCATTGTCAGCCTGGTGGCGGTATTTTTCGGCTACACCTCCAAACCCACCGGCGCCGGTGTCGGCACCGCCACCACCAACACGGTGGTGCTCAGTTCGGTATTGATACTGATTTTTGATTTCATCATGACATCGTTTTTTGTTTGAGGTTGCCCTATGCGCGCTAACTACAAAGTCGAACTCGCCTCCGGCATTTTCCTGCTGCTGGGAATCGCCGCGCTGGTGTGGCTGGCCACCCGGGCCACCGACTACGGCCAGGATATCGGCAAGGAGACCTACCTGGTATCCGCCCGGTTCAGCAATATCGGCGACCTGCGCAACAATGCCCCGGTCAAGATTGGCGGCGTGACCGTGGGGCTGGTGGAATCAATTGAGCTCGATGAGGTCACATTCGAAGCCATCGTCAATATGAGCATCGCCCAGCGCTTCGACGAAATCCCGTCCGATACCGGAGCATCCATCCTGACTTCCGGGGTGCTGGGAGACCGTTACGTCGGGCTCGAACCCGGCGGGGCGCCGGACTACCTGGTGAATGGCGATGAACTGTTCATCACCCAATCAGCGCTGGTGCTGGAGCAGATCATTGGCAAGTACCTGTTCAATGCAGGCAACAGCGACAAAAGTGGATCAAGCACGGAAACCGAATGATGTTGAGCATTAGCACAAATCCAACCGCCACCCTGCCAGGCCGGCTGATGACCCTGCTGGTCACGGGCTGGTGCCTGCTGCTGGCCGCCGGGCCGCTGGCCGCCAATACCGATCCGGTCAGCATCGTTGAGGAGACCGCGGCGGCAATTCTCACCGACCTCAATGCCAACCGCGACGCCTACACCGCGGACCCGGCACAGCTGCGCGCCGTGGTGCGTAAAGACCTGCTGCCTTTGCTCGATCTCGAGTACTCGGCACGGCTGATCCTCGGCAAATCCGCGCGTACCGCCAGCGCGGAGCAGATTGCGGCATTTTCAGAGGCCATGAGCAATGTGCTGATCAATCGCTATGCTGATGGCCTGCTGGAATTCCGTTCCCATGACCAGCTGGAAGTACTGCCGCTGAAGGGCAACAACAGCGAAAAGGTCACGCGCGTACGCACGCGCATCAAGTTGGACAATGGCGGCTACGCGCCGGTTGATTACGCCTTCCGCAAAACTGACGAAGGCTGGAAAGCATTCGACGTCACTGTGGAAGGCATTTCCTACGTGATCACCTTTCGCAACCAGATCGGCCCGCGGGTCGAAGCCGACGGCATCGACCAAGTCACCGCCGACATCCTGGCCGGAAACGTGGTGATCGACGACCAGGGATCATGAGCGAAGCAGCCGGTATCGAGAGCGCAGCCAACGGCACGGCCAGGCTGTTCGGTGACCTTACGTTTACCACCGTCGGGGTATTGTCCCGTGATGGTGAAGCCATGCTGGCGGCGAGCAGTCCACCTGCCAGGATTGACCTGCGGGATGTGCGCCGCGTCGACAGCAGCGGTCTCGCGCTGTTGCTGGAATGGCAATCGCGGGCCAGGGCGGCAGGCCGCAGTATCGCCATAGTTAACGCTCCCAATGACCTGGTCCGTCTGGCACGGCTTTGTGAGGCCGAAGGTCTGCTGCAAATGAACAACCAGGAATCCATTGATACTGAATCATGAAACCCGATTTTCATTTCCTGCCCACTGTGCAGACAGGCAGCCGGGCCATCATGGCCTTCGGCGCATTCCCGGCCACCCGCTTGGGATCGTGGATGATTGTTGTACTGCTGTCCCTGTTGCTGGGAGGCTGCGCCACCAGTAACGCCACGCTCAGCGACCCCGCCAAAGACCCCTGGGAACCGTTCAACCGCAAGGTGCACGGTTTCAACGAAGGTTTCGACAAAGCCATTGCCCGGCCGGTTGCCACCGCCTATGACAAGGTCATGCCCGATGCGCCGCAACGTGGTGTGCGGAATTTCTTCCGCAACCTCGGTTACCCGGTAAACCTGTTGAACCTGCTGTTGCAGGGCAAGTTTGAGGGCGCTTTCAATGCCACCGGTCGCTTCCTGATCAACTCCACCGTAGGCCTGCTGGGTTTTTTTGACGTGGCCTCCAAGGAGGGCCTGCCCGATTACGATGAGGATTTCGGCCAGACCCTGGCCGTCTGGGGCTGGAAGGAAAGCCGCTACCTGGTGGTGCCATTCCTGGGGCCGTTCACGATACGCGACCTCGGTGGCCGTTCGTTTTATGGTTACGCCCACCCGGTCACCTGGGCCATACGTGAACACGACCAGTACTGGCCGTTTGTAATCGACCTGATTTCCCTGCGCGCCGAGCTGTTGCCGTTCCAGGGAGATATCGATTCAGCCAGCGACCCTTACCTGTTCGTTCGCGATGTATACCTGCAGAACCGCGAATTCAAGATCTACGACGGCGAACCTCCCGAACCGGACTACGAAGCTCTGCTCGAAGAATAACCCCGGGTTCAGCGCCGGCTTGTTGCCAGGCCAAGCAGGGGCTAAGCTGAGCCACCGTGAGGGTAAGCAACACACAACGGATCGCAAAGGCGCTACTGGTGCTCAGCCTGGCGCTGTGGGGATTGCTTGTGCTTGGCTGTCGTCCGGAGGAAGGCGCACCGGCAGCCGGGCCGCAAGCCAGCGTGTACCGCCACTCCATGGATGGAGCGCCCACCAGCCTCGACCCGATCCATGCATCCAGCATTTACGCGAACTTCCTGGTGGTCAATCTGTACGACACCCTGTACCGCTACAGTTACCTGGCACGCCCTTACGAACTCGCGCCCAACCTGGCTGAAAGCCTGCCAGAGGTTTCGGCGGATGGACTGATCTACACCATTCGCATCAAGCCGGGTGTGTACTTCACGGATGACCCCGCCTTTCCTGAGGGCAAGGGCCGATTGTTGAAGGCGGAAGATTTCGTCTACTCCATGAAACGGCACTTCGATCCGGACCTGCGGTCGCAGGGCAGCTGGATGTGGCAGGGCAAGATTGTGGGCCTGGATGAATGGAAAGCAGCCGGCGCCGATTACACCGCGGAGATTCCCGGCTTGCGGGCGCTGGATGACCGCACCCTGCAGATCCAGCTGATCTCGCCGTTCCCTCAACTCACACATACGCTGGCCCAGGGTTATTCGGCCATCGTGCCGGCTGAAGCCGTTGGTCATTACGGCGCCGAGTTCGGCGTGAATCCGGTGGGCTCGGGGCCTTTTCGCCTGCGCTCGTTCGACAGCACGCGCGCCGTGTTGCTGCGCAATCGAAAGTTCCGGTCCGAACCATTCAATCTGGTAAGCGAAGGCTACACCCCGGAAAACCAGCAGGTGTATGGCCTCGAGGTGCTGGAAGGCGAATCGCCGCCGTTCGTCGACCGCGTTGAAGTCGAGTTCATCGCCGAAGACGCAGCGCGCTGGAACGCCTTCAATTCCGGGTTGCTGGATTTCGTCAAGGTGCCGGTCACGCAGTTCGACAGCGTGCTGGGCAGCCGCGAACCACCGCGGCTCAATCAAGAACTGGCCGGCCAATACCACCTGCTGGCGAATGTCGAATCCGGCTTCGTGCACACCGATTTCAACATGGACGACCCGCGCATCGGCCATCACCCGGATCCCGAACAGGATGCGCGCAACCGCGCCCTGCGCTGCGCCATCATCAAGGGCTTTGACTGGCAGCGCCGCAATGAAATTTTCTACTCCGGACTGGGCCGAGTGTTTCCCGGCGCCATCACTCCGATTACACCCGAGTTCGATCCCAGGCAAAGCCGGGAAGCCATCACGCGCCATACGGATGAAGCCCGCAGCCTGCTCAAGCGTAATGGCTGGAGTGCCGGCAACCTGCCGGTGCTGGAGTACGGTTTTCCCAGCTCGGTCACTGAACGCCAGATGTTCGAGCAGTTCCGCAGCTTCATGACGGAAATCGGCTACCCGGAAGACAGGATCCGGCCCCTCACCTTTGCCAGCTACGGCGATTACGCACGAGCCTTCCTGAACCGAGAGGTGATGCTGATCACCACGGCATGGACCATGGACTACCCGGACAGCGAAAATACCATGCAGCTGTATTTCGGCCCGAATGCTTCCCCGGGCGCCAACAATGCTAATTATCGCAACCCGGAGTACGACCGCCTGTTCCGTGAAGCCGCCGTCATGCCGGAATCGCCCATGCGCACGGCCCTGTACCGCAAGATGAACCAGATGCTGATCGACGATTGCGTTTCCATCAGCGGCCTTTCGCGGACGCTTATCCTGCTGTGGGACAAGCGCTTCCGGATGTTGCCCGACCGCTCCTTTGTCGGCGGCTATTTCCTGCGCTTCGCCAGCGTCAAAGCCGGCCCGGCAGCAACCACCGCCGCGAACCCCTGAGCCACATGAGCACGACGGCGAGTGGCTCTTCCCTCCTGAGAAAACTGTGGCAGGCGCTGTTACTGGTTCTGGGCGTTACGCTGGTCAGCTTCCTGCTGATGGTTTATTACGGCCCGGACCAGACCTACGTGCTGATCGGCAAGAATGCCACACCAGAGCAGATTGCGGAGGTTCGCCAACAGCTGGGCTATGACCAGCCCTTCCTGCAGCGTTATGGAGCCTACCTGAAACAGTTGCTGACGCTCGACCTTGGCCATTCCCAGTCCAGCGGGGAAAATGTCCGCAGCATCCTCGGCCGCAGCCTGCCCATCAGCCTGGCGCTGGTGCTGCCCGGATTCATCCTGGGCCATGTGTTGGGAGCGGTGCTGGGAATGCTGGCCACCTGGCAGCGGGGGCGCTGGCTGGACCAGCTCATCACGCTGGCTTCGGTGGGCGCCATCAGCATCAGCTTCCTCATCATCGTGATTGCCCTGCAGGTGCTGCTCTGCACCCCTTACGGCCTCAACCTTTTTCCCGCCCGGGGCTGGAATGTTTCCGGGATATCGAGCTATGTGTATTACGTGTTTGTTCCAACCTTGTCCCTGCTGCTGGCAACGGCGGGCTACAACGCCCGGTTTTACCGTGCCGTGTTCAGCGAGGAAGCCGGCCGTGAGCATATTCGGGTGGCCCGCGCCTACGGTGCTTCAACCTTCACGTTGCTCGCGGTTCACGTGCTGAAGAACAGCCTGGTAGCGGTACTGACCAGGATCATGTTTTCACTGCCCCTGGTGCTGGTATCCGGCAGCCTGTTGCTCGAAACCTATTTTGGCATTCCGGGAATCGGCAAGATCACTTTCGATGCCATCACCAACGGCGACCAGCCGGTGCTCAAAGCCGTGGTCGCACTGACGGCTGTATTGTTTGTCCTGGTGACCCTGCTGGCCGATGCAACCTACCGGCTGGCAGACCCGCGCGTCCGATGAGAAGTGGGCTGGCAGGCGGAATCGGGCTTGCCCTGATCGCAACGTTCGCGCTGGTCTGGCTGCTCGTTTTGCTGGGAATGGCCGGGCAGGACTGGGCCGCGGCCACCGGCGGTCGCTGGGAGTCCAGCAGCGCAAACCACTGGTGGGGCACCAACGTACTTGGCCAGGATATCTTCCAGCGATCGGTGTACAGCGTAAAAGTGGCCTTTGAAATCGGCATGCTGGTAACCGCCTGCACCGCGTTGATCGGCTGCTGCGCCGGCGCGGTGGCAGCCTGGTACCGGGACAACTGGCTGGGAGAAGCCATGGTTCTCGTCATGGGCATCATGGACTCCATTCCGTTTTACCTGTTTGTCGCAGCCCTGGCCTTCGCCCTGCGTGGCTATCCCTTCGCCATGCAGATCGCCATGGTGGCCTGTTTCTGGACTACCACCGCCCGCCTGGTGCGCGCCGAAGTGCTGCGCCTGCGCGAACAGGAGTTCGTGCTCTCGGCCGGCCTGCTGGGCCTGCCCGGTTGGCGCATCATGCTGCGGCATGTATTGCCCAATACGTATCACCTGGTGCTAGCGCAGGCCGCCATCGTGTTTGCCGCCGCCATCAAGGCCGAGGTGATACTCAGTTTCCTGGGCCTGGGCGTGCAGGATGGTGTGAGCTGGGGCCTGATGCTGGCGGAGAGCACGCAGGAAGTGCTGGCCGGTCAGTTCAACAATTTCTGGGCGGCCTCGCTGCCCCTGTTTGCGCTGTTGCTGGCATTCAACCTGCTGGCTGACTCCATGCAAACAGCACTCGACCCGCGGCACCTCCCGGCATGAACGGGCCAGCCACAGCCACCCCACCGGAAGCGGTCCTGACCCTGCGGGGCCTGCGCGTTTCAGTACCACTTTCCCGCGGCCCTGCCGAACTGCTGAAGGGCGTTGACCTGGACCTGCATGCCGGCCAGGTGACCGGACTTGTGGGTGAATCCGGCTGTGGCAAGTCCCTCACAGCCAACGCGCTGCTGGGCCTGGTGCCCGGCCCCTCGGCAAAAGTGCAGGCTGGGCAGCTCACCCTGCGCACCGGAAGTGCCGACCGGGATCTGTCCACGCTGGATGAGGCAGGCTGGCGCCACCTGCGCGGTGGCCAGATCGCAATGATCTTCCAGGAACCGCAATCAGCCCTGGACCCGGTTTTCAGGATCGGCCAGCAGATGGCGCGGATCATTTCCCGGCACAGGCGGGTGGACCAGCACAACGCCCGCGAGATCGCGGTTGCCAACCTCAGGGACTGCGGCCTGGCGGATACCGGCCGAATCCTTGCCAGTTATCCACACCAGCTTTCCGGTGGCATGCGCCAGCGTGTGCTCATCGCCCTGGCGCTGTCTTGCGAGCCCAGGGTGCTGATTGCCGATGAAGCCACTTCTTCGCTGGATATTTCCAGCCGTGAACAGGTACTGGCGCTGCTGCGCCGGGCGGCATCGCAGCGCGGCATCGCCATCCTGCTGATTTCGCACGACCTGGCCGCCGTGGCGCGGATCTGCGACCAGGTGCTGGTGATGTATGCGGGCCGGGTGGTGGAAAGCGGACCCAGCAGCCGGTTGCTCAGTCAGCCGCAACACCCTTACACCTCGATGCTGTTGCAGGCCACGGCGCGTGTGTCTGCGCATACGCCGATTGCAGTCCAGCCGGTTGCGGGGCGCGCTGCCGACCTGGCGAAGCACATTCGGGGTTGTGCTTTTGCGGAGCGCTGCAACCGCGCAAGCGAAACCTGCCGCCAACAGCGTCCCGAGCCTGTGGCCGAAGGCGACACACCTGGCTACCACTGCTGTTTTCATCCTCTGGGCGAACGATAGAATCGGTGCATGAATAACGCCATTCCCCTGTTGGAGGCCCGCGACCTGACAGTCTGCCATTCCATGCAGCAGCATCACGGGCCGAAACGGTCACTGGAAGCGGTACGCCAGCTCAGCCTGGGTTTGAGCGCGGGTGAAATAGTCGCCATCGTGGGCGAGTCGGGTTGCGGAAAATCCAGCCTGGCCAGAAGCCTGCTGGGGCTGTTGCCGGCAGCATCCGGCGCAGTGTTGTTCCGCGGCGTGGATGTGGCCGGCATGACGGCACAGCAGCGCTGCGAATGGCATCGCGACGTGCAGCTGATTTTCCAGGATCCGCATTCAGCGTTGTCGCCACGGCGAACGGTGGCGAAGACCCTCCAGGAACCCCTGCAGCAGCGATCGGAGCCGGGCTCCGGCGTTCGCCGGAAGATCCACGCGGCATTGCAGTCCGTCAACCTCCCGGCCGAACTCCTGTCGCATTATCCGCACCAGCTTTCCGGCGGGCAGAAGCAGCGCGTTGCATTGGCGCGTGCGTTGTTGTGTGAACCTTCGCTGATCGTCGCCGACGAGCCCTTGTCTGCCCTGGATGTATCGGAACAGGCGCGCATGCTGCAATTGCTGCGTTCGCTGCGGGAAGAAAAAAACATCGGGTTCCTGCTGATCGCGCACGACCTTGCCATGGTGCAACAGGTTGCCGACCGCGTGGGCGTGATGTACCTGGGGCGGTTGGTGGAGTTCGCCGGGGCCGGGCAGTTTTTTCGCTCACCCGCCCACCCCTACAGCCGTGCCCTGCTGCAGGCCGCCGTGAGCAACTGGGACCCCGTTCAAAGCGACCGGCCGGTTCTGGACGGCGAACCACCTTCAGCTTTGCAACCACCTTCGGGTTGCGTGTTTCATCCACGCTGCAAGCTCCGGCTGGAGCCATGTGCGAGCGTGCCGCCGGATGAGCAGGTCCTGCCGGAGTCCTGCGATGGTTTACTTCACCGGGTCCGGTGCCACCTGTATCCTGAGGCCCATTCGTAACAATTGTGTATCGGGGATCACCATGAAATCCGCAAACCTTCTGCTGCTACTGATATTCGTCAGCCTGTGTTCGGCCTGCGGGCCGCACAAGGTCAAAGGCAAGACGCCGGTCGTTTCGATATCCAGCATGACCATCCAGGGTGAAAACCTGGCAGCCTCGTTCAACATCCGCAACATCAACGATGTACCCCTGGATATCGAACAGATCCAGATCACCATACGGGTACAGGATGCTGAACTGACCCGGCACGCGGAGTCCATGGCCCTCTCCATCGACCCCAACACTACCGAGGAAATCGCCGTGAACAAGTTGCCGGATGAATTTGCCCGCGACGTGCTGGCCACACTGGAAAACCATGATGTGGAAAACCTGCCGTTTTTCCTGGAAGGCGAAATGCGCACGCAACAGGATGGCAATGTACCTTTCCGCTACGAAGGCTACCTGTACCCGGTGCCTGGGCGCCCGGGCCAATACCGTTCAACCTCCAGCCGTACGCGTGAGCCGCGCTGATGCGCTACGCCAGCCGGCAAAACCCGGGCCCCGGCATCGAAGGCCGACATTGACGCTATGCGCCCCGCCAATTAGGCTAGCAAAAAGCGCCACCTAACCGGCGACAGCCAGGGCAAGCGAACCCCATGAAAATCACTTTTGAACTCAGCGATACCGACCTGGATCACTTCCGCCAGGTGATGCAGCGAGCGCACGAAGCCGTAGGCAACCTCGATGAGGCGACGATTATCGCCAACGCCCGCAAGATACTGGTGCAGATCTGGAACTCAGATACTTCAGACTTCATTCGCGAACGCATGCAAAGGCTGGAATCGCTGATCGGCATGGTGGTGGACAAAGCCTGGGGGCTGGAAGATGAAGACCGTTCACGGGTGCTGCAGGCCCTGTCGTATTTTTCCGAGCCCCAGGACCTGATTCCTGACGACATACCCGGCCTCGGTTTTCTCGATGACGCCATCATGATCGAGATCTGCACCCAGGCGCTGGAACACGAGTTGCAGGCCTACCGGGATTTCTGTGTGTTCCGCGCCGCGGAAGCCACCCGGCTGGGTGACGGAGCGGCCGACCTGGAGCGTTCCGACTGGCTGGAGGAGCGGCGCCAGCAACTGCACTCGCGCATGCGCCGACGGCGGCGGCGCGGTGGCAGTTCCGGCGGCGGCGGCGGTTCACCATTTTCGCTGTTCTAGGCGCTTCGGGAGTTCAGCCTGAAGCCTGCAATTGCTTGTTCATGGGCCGGTGAGGTATGCCGTCCTCGAGGAATTCCTCGCGGCTGATCGCGTAACCCAAGGCCTGGTAAAAGGGCAACAGGTAACTCTGCGCATCCAGCACGATTTCCGCCGCAGCATCCGCTTCGGCAATGCGGTGTTCGGCCATCAGCAGCATTTCCCGGGCCAGGCCCCTGCCCCGTTCTGATTCACCCACCGCCACGCGGCCGATGCGGTAACGACGGTTGCCGGTGGGTGGCGGCAATATCCGCAAACAGGCCAGCACATGACCGGATCGCTGGCCCAGCAGGTGCCAGGCGAATTCGTCCCGGCCATCCAGCTCCTGGTAGGGGCAGGCCTGCTCGACCACAAAGATCGATTCCCGAAACGCCAGCAGCCGGTACAGCAACTGCGGTGACATCTGCTCGAGTTGCAGCCATTGCCATGACAGATCCTTGAGATGCTCTTTTGCCTGCATGCTTTCCATTCCGGACATTAGACTTTATTCACGCTGATTATCCCTTACAATGCTGAAAACACCCAGAAATCAAGCCCATCAACAGGCACAGACCAACAGGCCAGCCATGCAGGAAAGTTCCAGCTACTCATTGCTGGTAGCCATCGAAACCGATGCAACCCGCTATCACGGTGCAGCAGCCTCATGCCCCAGGCTGCTGTCAAAGGCGGATGCGGACCAGCTGCTGGCCCATCTCGCCGCCGACCTTGCGACTCTGCTGCCCGGCAGCAACCGCTGCAGCCTGGTTGCGGCCGGTGCGCTGTTTGACCAGACCCAGGTGCTGCGGCCCGCTTACCCGGTGTTTGCAGCACTGCGGCAAGCCCTGCAACAGGCCGGGCAATCCCAGGGTTCACGCCTGCTGAGCATCGGCGCCAGCAATGGGCGCATGCCGTTTCCAGAACTGCAACCGGAAGCTGAAATTCCGCTGGGAATCCTGCAGGTGCTGCCCATCGTGCTCTCCGGCCCTGCCGCGGAAGTCGCGAAGCTGGGCCAGGAGATGGAGCATTGCTTCCTGGAACGCGGCCAGCTCTCGGCGCATTCAGCGCAGTGGCTGGCATCGGCATTTGGTGTTCGCATCAACCATGCCCGTTTCATGACCCTCACCGACCTGCGCGCCATGTTCCGTCTGCAACTGGAGCATTTCGGCTTTTTGCCGCTGTGGGAACTGATCGATGCCGCGCTGGAACAAAGCAGCAGGGAGTTCACCGTGCAGGCCGACTCCGGACCGGTGCTCACCTGGCGCGACGGCGCCGTGCACATCGAATACCAAACGTTTGACTATTGGGCCCGGCAAGGCGCGGGCAAATCCACCGAGCCCTGGCGCGGCAAGCTGGCCGGGGGTTATGCCGATTGGACCCGCAAGCTGCGCCAGTATCTGACAACCCTGCGCGCCCATGGCATCAGGGTTGCATTTCATGCCCCCGGGCAGGCCGGACGGGAAATCACCGGAGGTTATTTCACCGAGGAATCGGTACACTCTGCGCAGGACAGCGATGCCAGCGTTACCGAGCATAGTTTTGCCGAGCTGGGCACTGTCTGCGTCAGCCACGCGCACGACGGTATCCTGGAGCACTATTACCCGCTGGCGCCCCAGGGAATCAACGAGATTCACGCCGCCATCCGCAAAACCGGGCTGGCCGAAGGCACAGTGGCCTTTCCCGGCAGCATTCTCTATGACGAGCATACGCGCAGCCTGACGGCAGAGTCGGTGCGGAACCAGACCTGGCACTGAACCGGGCTGCGGCCCCGCCGCTGCAAATGCATGCTCTTGATACACAGCACATGAGCCGCATATTGTTACTATGGGTCAGCGGGCTTGGCATAGGCCCCTGCGTCTTCATCAAACTGGAGTTTTACTATGAACCTGGATACCGCTGTTCACGAAAGGATTGAGCAACTGGTGAAAGGCAACCCGGTGGTACTGTTCATGAAAGGTACGCCCAAGCAGCCGATGTGTGGCTTTTCAGCGCGCACAGTAGCCGCCCTGGACAGCGTGTTGCCTTCCTACGCGTCCTTCAACGTGCTGGAAGACGAAGAGGTGCGGGAAGGCATCAAGGCTTATGGCAACTGGCCCACCATTCCGCAGCTTTATATCAACGGCGAGTTGGTGGGTGGATGCGATATCGTCCTGTCGATGCTGAATTCCGGCGAGCTGCACCAGCAGCTGGGTATGCCGGCACCCGACCGCACGCCTCCGGAGATCACCCTCACCGATGCGGCAGCGGAGAAAATCCGCCAGGCCATGCAGGGCCATGACGGCATGGCCTTGCACTTCTCCATCGATTCAGCCTGGGATTCGCAATTCAATCTCGGCCCCCTGCAGGGCGGCGAAGTCATTTCCTCGGCGAACGGGGTAGACATCGCCATGGACATCGCCACTGCGCAGAGAGCCAGGGGTGCGGTCATCGACTGGGTGAAAGTGATGACCGGCGAAGGCCTGTCCGTTTCGCTGCCGGAAGCGCCTCCACCGGTGCAGAATTTGAGCGTAACTGACCTGGCGTCACGGCTGGCTGCCGGCAATATCGTCCTGGTGGATGTGCGTAATGCCGACGACCGGGCCAAGGCCAGCATTGACGGAGCCAGGCCACTGGATGAGGAGACCATGGAGCAACTCGGCCAGTTGCCGAAAGACACTGCGCTGGCGTTCATCTGCCATCACGGCAACAGCAGCCTCGGCGCGGCGGAATATTTCCGCAAACAGGGATTCAGCCAGGTATTCAATGTCCAGGGTGGCATGGATGCCTGGTCGCAGGAAGTGGACAGTAGCGTTCCACGTTATTGATTTGATGGTTTAAAAAAAAAGCCCCGGGTGTTTGCCCGGGGCCTTTGTCACACAGCAAAACCAGCAGGGTTTCAGCTGTCAGACATTTTCTCGGCAGCATCATCCGCTGCATCTTCAACTTCATCCGCGGCATCTTCCGCAGCATCACTGGCGTCATCCATGGCGTCAGAAACCGCATCTGAAGCATCATCATAAGCATCCGATACGGCATCGGAGGCGGAATCAACCGTGTCTGAAACCGCGTCAGCCGCATCATCATAGGCATCCGCGGCGGCATCGGCAGCGTCATCGTACGTGTCTGAAACGGCGTCCGAGGTTTCGTCATAGGCATCCGATACGGCATCGGCTGCATCATCGGCAGCAGCTGAAACCTTGTCCGCAGCTTCTTCCATGGTTGCGGAGGTATCTTCCTTGTTGCCGCAAGCGGCCAGCAGCAGCGCAGTACACAGCACCAGAAGCAGGTTCTTTAAATGCATATTCATGTATTCCCTCCTGTTCAATTGACTCGATCCACCCGATACGGGCGGACTTTCAAAACG
>CAYYCX010000001.1:133932-145562 GCA_964470455.1 uncultured Wenzhouxiangellaceae bacterium | reverse complement strand
AGCAGCGGCTTCTCGACGTGGTTGCGCTCGTCGAGGCGAATGTGTGCTGGGGTTTTGTCGGTGCTCATGATTCTTCCAGGACTTCCCAGTGACCACCCTTGTCAGGACCAACCCGGCGCAGCTGCCCCTTTTCACGTAACCGTCTGAGCTGCCATTCGACGCCTTTTGCGGTAATGCCAACCCGTTCCGCCAACTCTGCCGTGGTGACAGTGGGTTCCGCCTTGATGAGGGCCAGAAGGATGTCCCTAGTTTTCTCCCTGGTTTTGTCCCTAGCTTTCTCCCGAGTTTTCTCCCTAGTTTTCTCCGACGATTTAACCCCCCTTTCTCCCTCACTTTCTCCCTCAATTTCCGGGACAGGAAACACCATGCGGATGAAATTCTCCGTAAATTGAAAGCAGTTTCGCGGGTAAGACCGGAGAATGCGCGGGATGCCGGAGCCGAGGTATTCCACCATGTCCAGATCCCGGAAGACGCGCATCAGCTCCTTGTTGCGGGGTACCGAGTAGCCCTCGAAAAACTCCTCTTCCGACAAACCCTGCGGAATTCCACCTGTGGAGGTGATTTCCAGCCGATCCGCGAACAGTTCGAACTTGGGCACGCCCTCATAGCTGTAGTCGTTATGTACGATGGCGTTGATCACCGCCTCCCGCAGCGCCAGCGGGTCGAACAGCCGGGTTTCCTGGCGCTGTTTGGAGGTGATCCGGGTGCGGGTGCGGTTTTCCAGGTCCAGCTTGTCCAGCACCTGCCGCGTGGCCTTGACCAGACAGCAATTGCCGTACTCCTCGTTTTCGATCAAATCCACCCGGTCCACCCCGGCGTATTTCGCCACCTTGATGGAGATGTTGTTCACGTCCGCAAGAAGATAGGCGGCCAGGTTGTAGCGATCGTCCTCGGTGAACAGCTCCAGATTCCGCAACAGTTGAGGTCCCGGCTCCCGCTGGATCTCTTCGTAGTAGATTTTCAGTTGCGCGAAACTTAAATCCTGGCGCGGAGCGGCCATGCGGCTGATCGACGCGCGGGTGCGCCTGGCGAACAATTGTTCAATCTGGCGTTCCGGCATCGGTTCGGTCGCGCTTCCCACTCGCAGGAAACAGCCCTTGGGGCTCATACCCTGCTTGCGCAGGTAATAGGGCTTCTCCGGACCACTGGCCAGAATCAGCTTCAGCCAGGGTTTGCCGTTCTCGTCTTCCAGCAACACATCAAACAAACCCATGCACGATGGCTGGATGTTCTGCTTCAGCCGGTCCTTGATCTTGAGTTGGTCCCCATCCGCATCTGCCAGGCCGATTACCTCACCATCATCCCCAACCCCAAGCAGAATCCGGCCCCCGTCCCGCGAGTTCAGAAAACCCACCACCGAACGCTCAAGCTGATCCGTCAGCTCGCGCTTGTATTCAAGGTGTTGGGATTCGGTCATTCAGTAACATCCTCGCCAAGTTGTTTTGGATCCTTGGCCCGGTCTATGGCTTCCAAGCCCAGTTTGTGTGTTTCCTTCATATCCTAAATTCCGGAGCTGAAGCCATAAGATTTGCGCAATGTGATCAAAACCTTTTTGTGATTGCCCTCCAATTCCGCAGGAGTCCACTGTGTATTTTGCAAGACGCGCAAGGAATTCGGGCAGGTGCTCACACGTTTTTCAAAATAGCCAGATTTCTTGTCAGCGTAATCACGATTACCCTGAGACGTATTCTTTTTGGTAGTAATCAATACGAGGTTGCCCAGTCGGTGTGTCCACTCCTCTCTTTGATCGTCGGAAAAGTCCATGCGCCACTGACTTGCCGGTGAGGGGTTTTGCGGCAGAATATGTTCAACAGACAGATATTCAAGAGACATGCGACTAGAATGATCCGCATAGAGGTAATCAAGTTTAAGCAGCAGATACCGGGTAAAGCGCCGACCATAGACAGCACCTTCGATGGCTCGATTAAAGCCTTCCTCGTCGAAGCCAAAGCCCTCCTTGGCGACGAACACATCTTCAGCACTTCCGGCTGCCTCGATCACTCGAATCAAATCATTCATCCGCTCGATTCGAGCGGTGGGACTGTATTGGGCGATCCAATCTGATGACAATTGGTTATCTAATTGAATGAGGAAATCCAGAAGTCGCTCATAGCGGAAACGGTCAAAATAGCGCAGCAATGGCGGCAGCCAGTCCGTGGAGGGTAAGCCAGTCAGCATGACCTTGATCAGGTTATCAAATTTAAAGCTACCGCCGGTTTGATCGTAGTTATTGCCTCCTAGCAAAAGGTTGTAGTGTTTAAGGTAGCGCTCCAACAGCTCGAAAGTTTCCTTTCCCTTAGCCAGCAGGGAGGGCTTCATATTGCCGGTGGCTTTTTCCTTCTCCCGAGGGTTGTATATTTTGTGCTCAAACTCGTCCAGAAGATTCAGCCGCGCCTTGTCTTTCAGCAAAATGGTGCGTAAATGATTGAGGAAACGGTCGAAGTCGTCCCCCAGTTCGCCCTCGGCTTCTTCCCAAAGCTTGGCATATTTTCTTTTGTCATCATCATTATCCAAGGCACCCAGGTTCTGCGACTTGAGAATATCGCTGTTTCGCAGCGGCACTCCGCGATTGTTGAGGATCGTAAACAAACGAAAGGCGTCTTCCAGATCTTCGGTAGCCACGTAGATCAGCAAAACCTGATTTAGCAAGAAGCCTAAAAAGCCTTCTAAATCAAGTTGAACATCCGAGTCTGCCAACATCCGCGAGAGGTCAGCCCTTATCTTCAGCACAGCGCGAGCCATATTGCGCACCGACGGGTCTTCGGTTGAGATGGACAACTCTTCGAGTTCGTCGATTTTTGTCGTGCCAAGGTCAGTCTTGATAAATCTGTCAACGAATTGCTGTACTTCTTCACGAATTGAAAAAGCAATGCGGGTGCGCTCAGGCACACGCGTAATGGAGCTCCCTTTCTGAAATACCGCCGATGTACAAACATTTTTGACTTCTGGGTTCGGGGAGAGATCCCTGATGCAGGCAAACATCATCAGCAACGTGGTCATGCGCTGCTGGCCATCGAGCAGGTCGTTCTCAGCGAATTTTTGACCGGGAACACTACCCTCGCGTTTGCTCTGGTAGACAAACGAGCCCATGAAATATTCCTGATTGGGCTTTTCCGTGTAGGCAAAAACTAAATCATCGAGCAGATCGTCAATTTCATCACTGCCCCAGATGTACGGGCGCTGGTACTCCGGAATGCGAAACCAGAGGTTGGTGAAGATACCCTTGACCAGAATTTTCTCGCTTTTTATTTCATGTTCACTGGCCATAGAGAACTCCTAATATGAATTTGTTAGATAGCAGCAAGAGAGTTGTCGGAAAACATTATTGTTCTATGCAGCAGAAGGCAGTAGTTCACTGATTGTACGTCGCAAGTGATGAGGCAAAACCAGTACTCGATTTGTCCGATTCAAGCAGAGCTGTCACGCGGCGGTTGCCTGTGAGCAAGTCTTGCATCAGGGCAGTCTTTAAGGAAGACAGCTTTTCGAGCAAACGTTCTTTTCGATTTATGTCGTCACAAATGCTGCGAAGACATGCTTCAATCTGTTCTAGTTCGTCTGGAGGTGGAACTGGCAAGCAAGTGGATCGGAGCGTTTCCGAACGAATCGATGCCATGATTCCACCTTGCTCGTCTTTGGCAAAGTGATTCAGCACCCACGGTGAGTGGTTAATCTGGAGGCACGCGACATAAGGGGAGTAGCGCGACTTGTCCAATGAAATGGTCCACACGTGCTTGGATGACAGGGCGTCCCCGATATCTTCTGGCACTACGCAACAGCGTCCCACTGTTCCCATGATTGTTATCATCAGGTCGCCGGGCCGAACGAGATAGCGGCGCAGTTGATGCGCTTTGCGTGGAGTGACGAACCGTCTAAAGTCTTGCGCGAACCGCTCAGGGAATACGTTATCTATTCCGAGCAATGGGATGCCTGATTCGACCAGTTCCTCTTTCAGCAACGCACTTCCAAACGGACCGCTCCGCATCGGAGGGTCAACGTCCGCAAGAAGGGACTGTATGTCTCTAACCTCCCACTCCACCGGAATTCGGCCGAGAGGGGAGTCCTTGAACTTGTGGGTCTGCTCGGAGCGGAGGTTGCCGTGCTCGTCGATGCCGCGGGTGAGCAGGTCCTGCATGAGGCCGGTCTTGATGCGCTGCTGCTTGGCGATGAGCGCCTCTGTCTGCTCGATCGCCCGATCCACCGTCGAAAGTACCTCGGCGATCTTGGATTGCTCGGTCAGCGGCAACCTAGGTACTCTGAAACTATTGAAGAAAGCGGCGGGTACACGCTGCTGGCCTGCTGATCCAGTCATTTGTGCGGCTGCTTTGAGCCGCAACGGCAGATTCACCGACCACTGAAAGATGAACCCGGGATCGGCGCCTTCCTTTGCACGTAGAACATGGAACTCCGTGGACGCGAAGCCGACCCCGTTCGTCAATCCGATGGCATGACATCCTTTGCCATTCTCAGTACAGGGAGTGACTTTCGCAAAGAGCACATCGCCTTCAGCGCAGTAGGTGTAGCCATTACGAACCTCGCCATATGGACGCGACTGCTGTTCGGTCCAACGAGCAGTTTCTGAGACATCACTCATGGGAATGAAGGACACGGGATCTGGATCTTTCAGGTCGAACGTAGGGCGCGGCGGATTCACCTGAGCGAGCTCGGAGAATGGAATATCACTGGGCATATCCAAGGCTCCCCAGAAACGTGTGTAGCACACTTAAGGAGTCTGATCTCGCGGTTTCCAACCTGTTGTGCGATACCGCGTACTTCTCCCACAGATTCTCAACTGCCCGCACCAGAACCCGCTGCTCCGCATTGAGATAGCGGTCGAGTTCGCTACGCACGATGTCGTAAATCTTCTTCAGAATCAGGCGGCGTGCATCGGCCTCGCTGATCTGGCCGCCGATCGCCTTGAACACCGCATCGACTTGGGCGAGACGACCTTCAAGAGCCTCTTTGTCCCTGTTGAGGGCGGTAATCGTCTTCTTGTCGGTCTTCTTCTTCGGGTCCAGCCCGGCGAGGCGGGAATCGGCCTGCGCGATCAGCGCTTCAGTCTCGGACTTGAAGTCGTCGCCCCCGAGGCGCTTGAGTTCGAGTTTGAGCTCCAGTTCGGCATGCTTCTGCTTATGTTCTGCTTTGGAATCCTTAATGCGCTTCTCAATCGACTTGATGGCCTTGTCCTGGTCCGTGAGGTTTTTGAGTTCCTTTTTTGCGGACACGCCGGCGCTGCTCTTCAGGTCGTCAATAAGCGCCTTGAGCGCCTTTTTGATGGCGGCGGCGGTGACCTTCTCGTCCTCGTCGGGCTCGTAGCCGCTGACCTCCTGTGCGGTCTCGACGGCCTCGGCCAACTCGCCCTGGGCTTCGGCAACGGTTGCCTCCAGCGCTTCGATGGCGTCGGCCTCGGCCTGGAAGTACTCGGCGATCAGGTTTTCATCGGGGATGAGCGTGTGGTGCCAGCCGGTGGAGACGATGGTCTTGAGGTCGTAGCGGATCTGCTGCCACCAGTTGACGAACACGCCGGCACTCTTGAACTCGTCGAGCACGCCCAACGGCATGAGCTTGGCCTTGAGGGTGGTGAGCAGTTCCTGGCGGACTTCGGGCATCTTCTTGCCGCCGTTACCCGCGTGCTGGAGTTGGGCGAAGTCGTCGCTGGCGACGGCCCACCAGGATTCGAGGGCGTCATGGTGGCGGGTCAGTGTGCTCAGCAGGGCCGGGTCGGCTTCAAGCGTGGACTTGATGGCGGGCTTGGCGTCGATGAACTCACGAAAAGCAAGGTAGGCGGGACGCTCAGGCTCGAAGAGTGAATCCGGGTTGACGCCGAACCTGGCGAAGTCGTCTGTGAGCGCCGCCACCTCTGCCTCGGGGATGCCGCCGATGAGATGCGCCTGCACATCCTCCGGCTCGGGGTCGGGCGTGTTGTCCACGTAGCGGCGGATGTTGAGGTTGTAGTCGTGGGTGTCCACGATCTCGGACTTGGGCACGAGGCGCGAGTATTTGGGCAGCTCGCGCTTGTGGCTGAAGACAAAATCAATCTTCTCGATGTCCTCAGGGCGCAGCCGGTTCTGGTTCTTGCCCTCGGCGTATTCGCGGTCGGCATTGATGAACAGAATCTTGTCCTTGAGTGCGTCGGGCTTGTTCTTGTTACACACCAGCACGCAGGCGGGAATACCCGTGCCGTAGAAGAGGCCGGGCGGCAGGCTGACGATGGCTTCGATGCAATCGTCGCTGATCAGCAGCTCACGAATGAGCTTTTCTTTGCCGCCCCGGAACAGGACCCCATGCGGCATGATCGTCGCCATTCGGCCATTGGGCTTGAGGCTGGCGAGCATGTGCTGCACGAACATGAGGTCCGCTTTCTTGCCCGTTTCCGGGCACCATTCGCGGAAGCGGCTGGTGAACTTCATGCTGGCGCGGCTGTAGTTCTGCGAGAACGGCGGGTTGGCCAGCACCCGGTCAAACTTGCGGATTTGCCCGTTTTCGAGGATGAGCGGGTCCTCCAGCGTGTCCCCGTTCTCGATGGTGGAACGGGTGATGTTGTGGAGGATCATGTTCATGATGCAGATCGACCAGACCGTGCCGTTGGAGTCCTGGCCGTAAAGCGCGAGGTCGTCGGCGTTCTGGCCCTGTTCTTCCACGTATTGGTGGGCCTGGATGAGGAAGCCGCCCGAGCCGACCGTTGGGTCGTAGATGGTATTGCCGGCCTCCGGCTGGGTGAGCTGGACGAGCAGGCGCACCACCTCGCCAGGCGTATAGAACTCACCGCCTTTCTTGCCGGCGCTGTCCGCGAAGAACTTGATGAGGTACTCGTAGGCGGCGCCGAGCAGGTCGGGGAACTCGAAGTTGTCATTGACAAGGACGAATCCGGGTTGGCTGAAATGGTCGAGCAGGTCTTTCCACTTTTGGTCCGGGATCTTGGTCTTGCCCTTCACCGCGTTGAAGTCGATGTTGTTCTTCAGAACCCCTGCGAGCGCATCGTTCTCGTCCTCGATCGCCGCGATGGCCTTGTTGAGCATGTTACCGATGTCGTGCTTGAGGTCCTTCAGGGCCGGCACGAGATCTCCATTCTCGTCTTTCCAGGGCTCGTGCCAGCGGGCTCTGACGGGGACAAAGAAAGTCTCACCGTAGGAGGTCTTGTCTTCGAGCAACTCGGCGATGAGTTCCGGTTGGTCTTTGAGGTGTGCGAAGGTTTTCCTGCGGAGCTGGTCACGTTTGCGATCGAACTCGTCGGACAGCCGCTTCAGGAATAGCATGCCGAAGATGAATTCCTTGAACTCTGAGGCATCCATCTTGCCGCGCAGGATATCGGCAGCCTTCAGCAGGAAGGACTCGAGCTGGGCGAGGGTGATTTTCTCGGTCTTCAAGTCAGGTCCTCACGGCTTACGTTTCTGAGTTGTTTTTGTTTGGCGGAAGCACCGCCCGTGCCTTGAACAGCGACGTATCATTTTTGCCAGCGTAGGGTGTTACGCCTCGGGTTTCAAGGCGCGCACGCAAGCCGGTTCTTAGGGCCGGACGGAAAGTGTTTCGGTTGGCATGAGGAGCAATTCACCTGTGTCAGGGTGAACTGCTTTTGTGGGGAAAATCTTTATGTCTGTTGGAGCGCTTCGTTCAGGACTTTTTGCGCGCAGTCTTTTTGGCGGCTTTCCTGTTGCTTTTGTTACCGCTCCCCTTCGATTTTGCCTGTGCCGGTGGCTTCGCCGGCACCTGGGGCAGGGCGGATTTCAGCGCCATGGCCAGCATGCCAAGGTCGGCGCCGATGGTCAGCATGGTGTAGCCGCGCTCGATCAGCGGCTCGCAGTTTTGCCCTGGCATCACCAGGCCGCCCAGCACCTTGCCTGCCGCCCGGGTGCCTTTTTCAATGCGCTCCAGTGCCCTGATGAATTTGGGGTGGTCAAACTGGCCGGGAATGCCAAGGTCGTAACTGAGGTCAAACGGCCCGAGCTGGATCACATCGACGCCGTCGATTCCGGCAATGGCCTGCACGTTCTTCACCCCTTCGGCGCTTTCAATCATCAGGCACAGCAGTAATTCGCTGCCGTCGCTTTTCACATAGTCTTCCACCGCCAGGCCGTAATCCGAAGCGCGCAGCAAACCGGCGGCAAACCCGCGCTTGCCGCGGGGTGGATAAAAGCAGCTGGCAACGATTTCGCGTGCCTGCTTGACGTTACGTACATCCGGCACCAGCAGGCCCTCAAAGCCCAGGTCCAGGGCACGGCGGATGGCAACCGGCTCGTGCCCGGGTACGCGCAACAGGGCATTGGCCGGAGTGGCGGTTACCGCGTGCAGGCAGGCCATGTGCGCGCTGTCGTTGCCCAGGCCATGTTCGCCGTCGATCATGACAAAGTCGTAGCCACTAAGGCCGATCAGCTCGGCGACTGGCGGGTGCGCCAGTGAATGAATGGTGCCGAAGGCGGGCTTGCCAGCCAGCAGTTTGGCTTTGGTCTGGTTCTTTCGGAACATGGCTTGGGTCTCCGGTTCGGTCAGCTATCGGGAGTCAGTGCGGATGCGTGCAAGATATCGCTGTTGACGTCGGCGAGAGTCGGGCATCCGGCCAGCGCCATGGCGCGTTCCAGCTCCGCACGCAGGATGCTTAGTGAGAGTGTAACGCCGGCCTGGCCGGCGGCGGCCAGGCCGTAGAGGCAGGGCCGGCCCACGGCGCAGGCGTTGGCACCGAGCGCCAGTGCCTTGAGGACGTGCGTGCCGCGACGCACTCCGCCATCAAGAATGATTTCTATATCCTTGCCCACCGCCCGGCGAATGGCGGGCAGGCAATCCACGGCGGCCGTCACGCCATCCAGTTGACGGCCGCCATGATTGGAAATCCACACCGCCGTGGCGCCGATATCGGCTGCACGCTGGGCATCGCCGGGTGACAATATTCCCTTGATGGCCAATGGGCCATTCCACAGTTTTGCCAGCCAGGCCGCCTGTTCCCAGGTGACGCTGCGGTCAAACTGCCGGTTGACGTAATCCAGCGCCAGCCCGTGCGTGTCGCCGGCGCCGACATCGCTGAAGTTGGCCAGTTCAAACCGGCAGCGGAGTTTGGCATTCAGGGACCAGGCAGGTTTGCCGGCAAACTGCAGCACGTTGCGCGCGGTCCAGCGGGGCGGAATGCTCATGCCGTTGGCCCGATCGCGCTCGCGGTTGCCGGACAAGGGCGTATCCACCGTCAGCACCAGCGCCCGGTATCCGGCCGCGCGGCTGCGTTCGACCAGCGATTCAACCCGGCTGCGGTCGCGGAAGACATAGAGCTGGAATGCCTTGGCGGCATCGCTGGCAGTACCGACATCCTCCAGCGAGGTGTTCGACATGGTAGAGAGCGTGTACAGCGTGCCTGTTTCAGCGGCCGCGCGGGCCACGGCGGGTTCGGCATCGACATGAAACAACTGGCTGGCGCCGGTGGGAGCAACAATGACCGGCCAGTCCAGGTCCTGGCCCAGCAAGCGGGTTGAGAGATCCACCCGGCTGATGTCCACCAGGGTTCTTGCCACCAGTGGATAGCGCTCAAATGCCCGGGTGTTTTCACCCAGGGTCCATTCGTCTTCCGCGCCGCCCTCCAGGAAATCAATGATGGGCCGGGGCAGGCGACGGCTGGCCATTTGCTGCAGGTTCCTGATGTTGATGCAGTGATTCAGGTTCATGGCTGGCTGGTGTTCTCGTGCCTTCTCGTGTTGATGGAATTCCCGCGCCTGGATTGCATCCGGCGCGGCATTAATCTACCATGGAAATCAGTTTGTAGATTGTATACAATCTTATTCGATTGGGACAGACCTATAGTTTGCAATCCCTGGTACCGGTAGTCCGACAGCCGCATTGGATAGCGCTCGGGGCCGGGCCTCCAGGAGCATCGCGATGGGTCGCAACACCGTAGCCCGATGAGTAGCACATTCGCACGGCTTGGCGGGCATTAACAACAAGAGAACTTCCATGGCTAAATCCGACATTTCTGTAGCAGTAATCGGGCTGGGGCGCATGGGCTCCGGCATGGCACAAAGCATCCAGGTCGCGGGTCATCCGCTGGTGGTGTGGAATCGATCCACCGCCAAAACCGAGCCGTTCGCAGCCGCCGGGGCAAAGGTCGCAGCCACTCCGCGCGAAGCCGCGGCGGCGGCGGATATCGTGGTGAGCTCGTTGCTGGACGATGCTTCCGTGCTGGACATGATGCAGGCTGAAGATGGCATTCTGGCCGGCCTGCCGAAATCCGGCGTGCACCTGAGTACCACGACGATTTCACCCAAGGCCAGCAGCCAGCTGGCCAAGCTGCATGAAAAGCATGGCAGCCATTACGTGGCCACCAACGTGCTGGGCCGGCCCACTTCGGCAGCCGCCGGTGCGCTGGCAGCGCTGGTTGCGGGGCAGCCGGAGATCATCGCCCGGGTGCGGCCCGTGCTTGAGACTTTCACCAACATGATCGTCGAGGTGGGGGAGAACCCGGCCAATGCGGCGCGCATGAAGCTGACCGTGAATTTTTTCCTTTCCGGACTGCTGGAAGTGATGTCCGAAACCTTTGTGTTTGCGGAGAAACATGGCCTGGATACCGCTACGGTGCAGCACCTGATGATCAAGCAGGTGTTTCCGAACCCGGCAGTCACCGAGTATGCCGAGCGGATTCGCACCGGCTACTTCGACGATGCCGGCGCCACCCTGATCACCGGCCTCAAGGACCTCAGCCTGATCCTCAGCGAAGCTTCCGATGTGAGGCTGGCGCTGCCGGTGGCCAACCTGGTGCGCGACAATATCCTCAAAGGCCTGGCGCGCGGCGAGGATGACCTGGACTGGTGTGTTTCCACCCGGGCCAACCGGATTGCGGCAGCGCTGGAGTAGGATGATTGGGGTCAGAGTAAAGGGACAGGGTAAAATTCAATGCCGCCAATCGGGAGTGGTTTACTCTGTCCCTTTACTCTGACCCCACAACTCTCATTGTCAAAGAACTTCTGGAACACATTATGAAATACCTGCACACCATGATCCGCGTCAGCGACCTGGATGAGACCCTGGATTTTTACTGCAACAAGCTGGGCCTGGTGGAAGTCAAACGACACGACTTTCCCGAACACAAATTCACCCTGGTGTTTCTCAGCGCTCCGGAAGATGTGGCAAGGTTCAAAGAGGGCGAATCTCCCGCCATTGAGCTGACTTACAACTACGGCGAATCAGGCTATGGCGGCGGGCGCAACTTCGGCCACCTGGCGTTCCAGGTTGACGATATCTATGCCGCCTGCCAGCGCCTGATGGATGGCGGTGTCACCATCAACCGGCCACCGCGTTGTGGCCGCATGGCTTTCGTGCGTTCGCCTGACAATATCTCCATTGAATTGCTGCAGAAAGGCCAGCCATTGCCGCCTCAGGAACCCTGGGCTTCCATGGAGAACACCGGCAGCTGGTAACTTTAGGAGCTAGCGAAGCTGCCGACATTCCACCTGTAAGTCGCGGCTAAAGCCGCTCCTACATGCAGGAGGCGGTTTTCCGCCGACATTCCACCTGTTGGTCGCGGCTAAAGCCGCTCCTACATGCAGGAGGCGGTTTACCGCCGACATTCCACCTGTTGGTCGCGGCTAAAGCCGCTCCTACGTGTAGGAGGCGGTTTACCGCCGACATTCCACCTGTTGGTCGCGGCTAAAGCCGCTCCT
>CAYYCX010000001.1:0-133832 GCA_964470455.1 uncultured Wenzhouxiangellaceae bacterium | reverse complement strand
TGTTGGTCGCGGCTAAAGCCGCTCCTACGTGTAGGAGGCGGTTTACCGCCGACATGCCACGCACCCGTCGCCCGGGTCTGGATTGGACTTGCCTACTGCCCCGGCTTTAGGATGACGGCCATTCCCCGCGCATCGGGGGCAACCGGATTCTCCAGCTCTTGAACACTGGGCCATCGTGGATCGATCACCTGCATGCAACGCTGGCACATCAGGACTGCGTGCTGGTCAGCCTGAGGCAAATCATGGGATCAGCGCCGCGCGAATCCGGTTGCCGCATGATCGTTACTTTCGATCATGTACACGGCAGCATCGGCGGCGGCAACCTGGAGTTCACCGCGATTGCGCGAGCCCGCGAACTGCTTCGAGGGCCTGTTCCCGCGACCCAGTTCCTGCAGCCCTTCGGCCTGGGCCCGGAACTGAATCAGTGCTGCGGCGGCGCCGTCCACCTGCTGTTTCAATATCTTCCCGCGGGCGCTGCGCCTTGGCTCGACGAGTTGGTTGCCGCCCGGGCCGCCGATGAGCCGGCTGTGCTGGCAACCGAAGTCGGACGGGATACACCGTGGCATGTCGTCATTCGGGCGAAACAGACGGACCTTCCTGGTTGCACTGATTCCCTGCGTGAAGCAGTTTGCGGACTGCTCGCTGCAAAGCAGGGTCCGGCGGGCAGCAACGAATCCGGGCCTCATGCAGAAATCGATAACGATGATGGCCACTGGTGGCTGGAACGGATCGAGGACAGTCGCGCCCACCTGTGGCTGTTTGGCGCCGGCCATGTGGGGCAGGAAGTGGCGCAAAGAATACGTGGACTGCCTTTCCGGCTGACCTGGCTGGACCAGCGCCCCGGCATTTTTCCATCCGATGCCACACAATTTGCCGAGCTGGTTGCGGATGAACCGGTGGCCGCGGTGGCAGCCTCCGGAGCCGGCTGTATCTTCGTGGTGATGAGCCACAGCCACCAGCTGGATGAAGATATCTGCCATGCGATTCTGCAACGCGCTGACGAGGATTCGGGAGATGGCTGGGACTTTGCCTGGCTGGGCCTGATCGGCTCGGCCACCAAGCGCAAGCGCTTTGTTCACCGATTGCGGCAAAGAGGTATCAGCGAGTCTCAATTGCGGCGCTTGGCTTGCCCTATCGGCCTCGCTGGTATCCGGGGAAAGCAGCCTGCTACCATTGCACTCAGTCTGCTGGCCCAGCTCATGTCCGGGCCAGTCACAAAGGGGCCGATTAAGGAGGGCTAGCGAATGGACCGACGCAAACAATTGATCGCCGATCTGCCGAAAGCGGAATTGCATATGCACATCGAAGGCAGCCTGGAACCGGAAATGATGTTTGCCCTGGCCGAGCGCAATGGTGTGAAACTTCCCTACGCCAATGTCGAAGACGTGCGCAAAGCCTACCGGTTCAACCGGCTGCAGGATTTTCTCGATCTGTATTACAAAGGCATGTCGGTGTTGCTGACCGAACAGGACTTTTTTGACCTCACCTGGGCTTATCTGTTGCGCTGCAAGGCCGACAACGTGGTGCACACCGAAATCTTTTTTGATCCGCAGGGCCATACCAGCCGTGGTGTGGCGTTTGCCACAGCGTTCGAGGGTATCTGGTCGGCCCTGCAAAAGGGTGAAATGGAACTAGGTATCAGCAGCCGCGTCATCATGTGCTTCCTGCGGCATCTTGATGAGAAAAGCGCCCTGGCCACGCTGGCCGAAGCGGAGCCTTTTCTTGAGCGGATTACCGGTGTCGGCCTGGATTCGTCCGAAAAGGGGCATCCGCCGCGAAATTTTGCACACGTTTTCGCCCGCGCCGCTGAGCTGGGTCTCAAGCGCGTGGCCCATGCCGGCGAGGAAGGGCCACCGGAGTACGTCTGGGAAGCGCTGGATGTGCTGAAAGTGGATCGCATCGATCATGGCAATCGTTCGCTGGAAGACGACGACCTGATTGCCCGGCTGGCGCGCAAGCAGATTCCATTGACTGTCTGCCCGCAGTCCAACCTGCGGCTGGCCGTCGTCAAGGACATGCGCGACCACCCCATCCGCGACATGCTGGGCATGGGCCTCAAGGCCACGGTGAATTCCGATGACCCGGCCTATTTCGGTGGTTATGTGAACGACAACTTCAACGCGCTGGTGGATGCCGTGGGCCTTGATGCGGATGAAATCATCGAACTGGTGCGCAACAGTTTTGAAGCATCGTTCCTTGACGCCGCGGACATCCAGCGGCACCTGCAGGCGGTGGACCGCATCGCGGCAGCCTGATGGACTCTGCATACCTGGCATGGCTGCAGGACTGGCTGAGCCTGCTGCTGCGCTGGTCGCATTTCATCGTGGGCATTGCCTGGATCGGCGCCTCGTTCTATTTCAACTGGCTGGAAAACCAGCTGGAGCGGCGTTTCAAGCCGGATGATCCGCTGGCCGGCGATCTCTGGGCGGTGCACGGCGGTGGATTCTACTACCTGCAGAAATATCGCCTGGCACCCGAGCAATTGCCGAAACGACTGCACTGGTTCAAGTTTGAAGCCTATTTCACCTGGCTGACCGGCCTTGCCCTGCTTGGCGTGGTGTACTACTGGAACCCGTCGCTGTACCTGCTGCCGCCGGGTGCCGCGAGGATCGGGCCGGGGCTGGCGATCCTTATCGGCCTGGGTTCGCTGTTTCTTTCCTGGTTCGTCTACAACGCACTGTGCAATTCACCGCTGAAGAAACAGCCCGTGCTGTTGTCGCTGCTGATCCTGGGCTGGTTCACCCTGCTGGCGATCCTGCTGTATGAGGTGTTCAGTGGCCGCGCAGCCTATATCCACGTGGGCGCGGCGATTGGCTCGGTGATGGTGGCGAATGTGGCGCATGTGATCATTCCAGCGCAGAAAGACATGGTCGCGGCGCTGACCGAGCAGCGCCAGCCGGATGCGACCCGCGCAGCCAACGCCCTGCTGCGCTCGCGGCACAATAATTACCTGACCCTCCCGGTGCTGTTCATCATGATCAGTAGCCATTACCCGGCAACTTATGGCGGGCCCAATGACGGACCCGGCGGCTGGCTGTTCCTGCTGGTGTTTTCCATCGCCGCCATTGGTATCCGGCACTGGTTCAATATTCGTCACCTGCCCGAGCGGAATCGCTGGGTGTTGCCGGTGTCACTGTTGCTGATGCTGGCGTTGGTGTTGTCCACCTTGCCGCGGCCGGCGCGAGAGCAAGCGGCTGGTACGCCGTCTGCTACGCAACCAGGCGCAGTGGTTCAAAGCGCTAACGCAGTTCCGCAACTGGCGGATATCCAGCCCCTGATCGAGCAGCACTGCGTCAGCTGCCATGCCGAAAAACCCACATTCACCGGCTTTTATGCGCCGCCGCTCGGGGTTGTGCTGGAAACGCCGGAACAGATTGAGAGCCAGGCGCAGCGCATCAACCAGGTGGTGGTCATCTCCAAAACCATGCCGCTGGGCAACATGCACGGCATGAGCGACGAGCAGCGGCAACTGATCGGGCAGTGGTACGCCGGGTTGGAAGAAGACTGGGGGTCAGAGTAAAAATTCAAACTGTCCCGGTAAGCGTTAGAATAACAGCAGAATTTTTACTCTGACCCCAAATATCACCCCAAATATCATGAGCGATTCGACAGAACAAAACTGGGCCATGGCCGACGTTTCCGCCAAGCCCGTCACCCGGCGTATGGCCATCGCCGGCGGCCGGATCGTGATCGGCGAAAAGGCCATGGCGATGCTGCAGACCGGCACGCTGCCCAAGGGTGATCCGCGCGCGATGGCGGAGGTGGCGGGTATCCAGGCAGCCAAACAAACGCCATCACTGATTCCGCTGTGCCACCCCATTTCACTCAACCGTGTACTGCTGCGTTCGGCAGTGCGGCCTGATGACCACGCCATTGATATGTACTGCATGGCCGAGATCGCCGCCCAAACCGGTGTAGAGATGGAAGCACTCACGGGCCTGAATGTGGCCCTGCTGACGCTCTGGGACCTGATCAAACCGGTTGAACCTGCACTGGAAATCACCGCTGTGCGGTTGTTGTACAAGTCGGGTGGCAAAAGCGGGGTGTGGCAGCATTCCAACGCGCTGCCCATTGAAGTGCAGGATTGGTTGTAAAAGGCAGCGTTGCTGTCGACTTTCCAGCAGTCAGCCCTAAGCGCCACCCGCTCGCGGAAATACCGGGACGGCATTGTCCAGGGCCTTCTTCCGCAGTTTATAGGGCTGTTAAGACTTTTTGGCTTTTTGCATATGGCCCAAGCCATTAGAATAAGTGCTGGATTTCAGTCAGGTTTGAATCAACTTGAAACATTACGACGTCGTCATCATCGGTGGGGGCCTGATGGGCTGTTCCACCGCCTACTTTCTCGCCCGCAATCCGGATTTCCGCGGCCGCATCCTGGTGCTGGAGAAGGACCGCAGTTACCAGCAATCCGCCTCGGCGCTGTCCACCAGCGGCTTCCGGCAACAGTTTTCCACGGCCGTCAACATCAAGCTGTCGCGCTTCTCCATCGAGTTCATCCGGCAAGCCAACCAGCACCTTGCCCGGGACGGCGAGTCACCCGGTATTGAGCCGGTTGAAGCCGGTTATCTCTACCTGGGTGCTGACGATGCCGTGCCGGCCTTCACCGAAAACAACCAACTGCAGCGGTCACTGGGTGTGGATGCGGTGCTGCTTGAGCCCGCGGAAATTCGCGCCCGGCTACCGTGGCTGAACCTGGAAGATGTGGCCATCGGCTCACTCGGCTTGTCCGGCGAAGGCTGGATGGACGGTTACCTGTTCATGACGGCTTTCGGGCGCAAGGCGCAGCAACTGGGTGTGAGCTTCGCCTACGAGCAGGTTGAATCCCTGGCCGGTACTGGCCAGGGATCATTCAGCATCAAGCTCGCCTCCGGCCGGCAATTGACTGCCGATCATGTGATCAACACCGCCGGTACCCGCGCGCCCGCAATTGCGAAGATGCTGGGTGTGGACTTGCCGGTGGCCCCGATCAAGCAATGTGTGTACCTGTTCGACAGCCCGTTTGACGTGGGCAAATCACCGTTCATATTCACACCCGATGGCGTGTTCTTCCGGCGCGAAGGCAGTGGTTACCTTGCCGGATTGAGCATCGGCAAAGAGCCGGCTCCGGTTGCCGTGGATGATTTTGAAATGGACTTCGGTGTGTTTGAGGAAGAGCTGTGGCCCAGGCTGGCATTCCGCGTCCAGCCGTTTGAAGAACTGCGCCTGCGCACCGGCTGGGCGGGGCATTACGACATGAGCATGTTCGACCGTAACCCGTTCATCGGGCGTGTTCCCGGCGTGGAGAATTTTTACGTCGCGTCGGGCTTCAGCGGCCACGGCATGATGCAGTCGCCAGGCGTTGGCTGTGCCCTGTCGGAACTGGTTTGCTATGGCGACTACCGCACCCTGGACCTGTCCGAACTCGGCATCGAACGCCTGCAGTCGGAGCAGGCCAATGTCGAGCGGATTCAGTACTGAGTAAAATCAACCGGGCTTTGCCCGGAAGTTGCGGCAGCCAGCGCCAATGACCTGAATACCTCCATCCGCACGCCCATCATGTTCCTGCCCATTCTGTCCGTGGTGGTGGGCTTCGCCGGCCTGTCGCAGCCCGACAGCCTCGGCATGAAAATCCTCAGCTGGTTTCCGCTCACCTCCATGGGCGCCATGCCCATGCGGCTCGGGCTGGGCAATGTGGCCTGGTGGGAGTTCTTCCTGTCGCTTGCGCTGCTGATCCTCGCCATCGCCTGGCTGCGCAAGGCCGCCAGCACGATTTTCGAGACCAGCATGATGATCTACGGCAAAGAGCCCTCCTGGGGTGAGATGCTGCGCTGGCTGAGGGAGTGATTGTGGAGGTGATTGTAGAGGTGATTGTGGACACCCGTAATCCTCTCCCGAAATGGGTAGTAATGACTGGAGAATTCATTACAATAGAGCGCGGCCACGCAGCCCCCTGAACCATCAGCCCCCGGCTGGTTTTTCACAGAGGGCACCCTGACAGGTTGAACTTTCCGCATCAGGGGTGGCTGGCTGAAACAAGGCCGAAAAAAGGCCAAAAAAGGGGTAGGCCTCCAGGCAGAGGACTGATCGTATTCAACCATCGAATTTCCAGTAAAAAAGGGGATAGACCTTGAAAAAGATTTTTGTCTTTGCGGCAGTTTTTTTGTGCTCATTGTTTCCTGCCGCCCACGCCGGCGAGCTTCTGTGGTCTTCAACCATCGAAGAAGATGTTGAATGGAGCATGGTGACGTCCGCCGGGACGCTGCTGATCAACACCGGCACCCAGGTGATCCATCTGGATTCAGAAACGGGCGAAATCCTGTGGAACAAATCCACTGAAAAGAAGTTGGCGCCTTTCAATTTTCATGACCTGGAAGGCAGTGGCTACATGCTGATTGCGGAGCAGTACGCCAACATACCGCCCAAAACACGGCTGACCATGTTTGACCTGTTGTCAGGGGAGATGATCTGGCAAAGCGAGGAGCTGTTTGCATCCAACCTCGCGGTTATTCCTGACCTGGAGCGTGGGCAGGTACTTCACATCGGCGGGTTCCCCGGATCACCGGCGGACCCGACCAGCGGCAATATCCTGCGCGCCTATGATGTTGTCACCGGCGAGATCCGGTTTCAGACGGAGCTGTCCAAAGTCAACAAGATGCCCATGCATCAAACGGACACCGCCGGCTTTTTTACGGCGGCTTTCGATTTGAGCGGACATTCTGCCCCCGTCATGGAAGGCAACGTGTTGTACCTGCCTTACCTCGGCGTGATGGCGGTGAACCTGGACTCAGGCGCATTGCTGTGGAGCCAGGAATTCGAACCATCGGTAGCTGATGTCAAGCAGGCATTTTCACCCATCGTCATCGAGGGCGACACGATCTACAAATCCGGCCGCGGTACGGTCGTGGCGATTGACAAACTGTCCGGCCAACTGCGCTGGCAGAGCAAAGTGAAAAAGTCCTATACGACTCCTGAACTGCTGGTCCTGGGTGACCAGGTGGTCGTTCGCGTGGGTGGCATGTTTTCAAACGGCAAGGGCATGGTTCCAAAGAAACCATTTGGCGTACTCAGCCTGGACAAGGCTACCGGTGCGGAGAAGTGGAACTGGACCAAGGCCAAAGACGGCATCACCAATGTTGCAGTACTCGAAGAGTTGAAACAGTTGGTGGTCGCGGACAGCAAGAATCTTTACCGGTTGGGCCTCGATTCCAGTGGCAAGGCAACGGTGCTGGAGAAGCGGGACCTCGAGTTCAAGCGGAAATTCGGTGCGGCCGACACGGCGGTTGCGGGTGGAAAGGTCGTCAGCGGACTGTTGTCGGGCGGAATACTGGGCGGTCTTCAGGGTGGTTTGAGTGCAGCCGGTTCGGATGACCGTTCCGATCCGCCGACTACCATTGCCAGGGTGGATGACAACCTGGTTGTCAGCGGCAATTACCATGTGCTCTCCTATAACGCGGCGACGGATTCAGACAACTGGTCTATTGCCTTTGAGCCGCCGGGCGTGAACCCGATGCTGATGGCGCTGTCAGGCGCCACCATGGCTTTGACCGCCATGGGTAATGCCGGCATGCACAGTTCCATGAGCGTAAGAAACTCCAAGCTGGACAGCGCGCTGGGTTCCGCGGACCGGATGGGGTCCATCATGACCAAGCGTTACAGCGCCTCTCAACAGGCTGGTCATCTGGCTTTTTATCTCACCAAATCCGACGCTGATGACGCTGCCACCAAGCTGGAACTGGTTGGTGTTGACCTGGGTTCGGGCGAGCCGGTTGGAGAAGTTCCCATCGAAGAGAAAGAACCGGTTTTTGCGGTTGACCAGCTGGGCCGGCGTGTGTACTACTTCTACAAAGGCAATGAAGTGCGGGCTTTCGGTTTCTAGGCTTCATTCGTCGGGATACGGGCCCCGGCCTTCGAGCCGGGGCCCATATCCGGGGCCCATACGACCGCAAACCCTGGATTCCGGCCTGCGCCGATGGAATGACGTTGCTGCGCCGGAACGCGGCTACTTCACCCGGCAATTCACCCACTCGGTGGTGCCATCGGCATAGTGCTCGCGTTTCCAGATGGGCAGGCGGGATTTGACTTCGTCGATGACGAACCGGCAGGCATCAAAAGCGGCGCCACGGTGGGCTGCTGAAACACCGACCAGCACAGCGGGTTCGGTGAGGGCCAGCAGGCCTTTGCGGTGCACGGCGGCGACGCGGCTGATGGCAAACCGGTCACGCGCTTCCTGCAGGATGGTGTTGCCTTCGCTGATGGCCAGCGGCTCATACACCTCGTACTCGAGCTGCAGTACCGGCCGGCCTTCATTGTGGTCGCGCACCCATCCTTCAAACAGCACGAACGCGCCGCTGCTCACGTCCTGCAATGAAGCGCGCAGGGCCTTGCGGTTGAGGCTGTCGCCGGAAATGGCGAACCAGCCGGTTTCAAAGGGGGGTTGTTGGGTGTTCGTTTGGCTCATGTCATCAAAATGCGGAACGCTGTTGGCGTGGAGTTCTCAAGCCCGGATCAGGCTTCGAATCCGGGACTGAACCCGGCCTTGAATCCGTCCTCGAATCCGGCCATGAATCAGCCGCCCGCAACCGGCGGAAAAAACAGGATCTGCTCGCCGCCCTCAAGCGTGGTATCCCACTGCGCCATATCATCATTGATGGCCACCAGCGCGCGGCTGTACTGGCTGAGGTCGGGGTGTTGGCGAGTCAGCTCGGCAAACAACTCTGCCGGGGAGTTGGCGGCGGATTGGACCTGCTCCTGCTCGATGCCAGTAGCGTCGCGATAGGCGGCAAACCACTTCACGGTAAATTGTTTCATCCGCCGATCCGGTACATTTCCACTTTGTCGCGTTCGGCGCCCAGCTGGCTGCGCTCCTCGCTGTAGCGGTCGGTGCGCTGCTGCCAGGCCTGGCTGATCAACTGTGCCAGTTGCTCACTGTCCTGCTTCTGCCGCAGCAGCGGCATCAGGTTCCGGCCCTCGGTGGCAAACAGGCAGGTATAAAACATGCCATCGGCCGTCAGCCGTGCACGTGTGCAGCCGCCGCAGAACGGTTGCGAGATGGAACTGATCAGGCCGATTTCACCAGCGCCATCGACGTAGCGGTAGCGCCTGGCGGTTTCTGATGCGCGTTGCGCGCCGACCGGCTCAATGGGCCAGCGTTCGGCGATGCGCGTCACCCACTCCGCGGAAGGCACCACCTGCGCCAGTTCCCAGTGGTTGCTGTTACCCACGTCCATGTATTCGATCAGGCGCACGCTGTGCCCGGTGCCGCGGAAATGTTCCAGCAAATCCAGCACGGTGTGGTCATTCACGCCGCGCTGCACCACGCAGTTGATTTTCATGTGAGTGAAACCCGCCGCTTCAGCAGCTGCGATGCCGTCGAGGATTTCCACGAGCTTGCCTTTGCCACCGCTCATTTCGCGCAGCACCTGTTCGTCCAGCGAATCGAGGCTGACGGTGATGCGGCCGAGGCCGGCATTGCGCAGGTCCACCGCATGCCGCGGCAGCAGCACGCCGTTGGTGGTCATGGCGATATCGTCCAGCCCGTCGATCACCGAAAGTTTCTCAACCAGCGCGGGCAAGCCAGGACGCACCAGCGGCTCGCCACCGGTGATGCGCAGCTTTTTCACGCCATTGGCCACGAAAGCGCTTACCAGCGTGACGATCTCGCGGTCGGTCAGCAGGTTGGCCAGCGGCAGGAACACACCACGGCCCTGCAGTGAATCGGCCGGCATGCAGTAGGTGCAGCGGAAATTGCACCGGTCGATCACCGACAGGCGCAACTCACGCAGCGGGCGTTGCAGCTGGTCGGTAACCCGCGCTGCGGGCACGCTGGCTGCATCGCGGATCTGAATGGGAACGGGCATGTCCATGATGGTTCAGAGCACCCAACGGGCTCAGTTGTTCCGCGACACCATTTCAGAGCGCTTCAGTTCCTGGTGGTGCTCGAGGGTGCGGCGGTAAAGATCGGCCACTTTGTCCACACCCGATGGCTCCAGGGCGCCCTCGTTGCCGGCTGCCACGAAGGTGGCATAGATGGCCGATGCGGTCATCAATGCGCCGGAAACCAGGGTTGAGTCGATCTCTTCATGCCGAAGCTGGTTGGCCAGTTCGATGAACTTGTTGGTGCAATATTTGTGCTGGTCGGCTTCGCTCACCGTGGGTACTCCGTTGTTTGGGGTAAAGGGAGATTATACCGTTCCTGCCTGTAGGAGGGGCGACAGCCCCGACAGGTCATGCTGGGTCGGGGCTGGCGCCCCTCCTACGGGCAATCAAATCCGTCCAGGAGTCGGGGCTGGCGCCCCTTCTACGGTGACTTGGCTGTAGGAGGCGCGAAAGCGCCGACCGAATGATTTCGGGGCTGGCGCCCCTCCTACGGGCAATCAAATCCGTCCAGGAGGGTGATGCGCTGCAGGCTTTGCGTGCCGGAGCCAAAGCCGGCCTCGGTGGAGGAATAGCTGGCCGTGCCGGTGAGGCAGCCGAGTTCCAGCTCCACTTCGCCCCAGGGGGATTGCTGCAGGGCCTCGAGCGGGTTCTTCTCGCCAAACACCGGTCCCTGGGTGGTCAGCAATTCATTGAACACCAGCTTGTTGCCCTGGATTTCACCCAGCTGGTAAAACCAGCGCCGCTCGCTGTCCGGGCCGTAGCTGAACCAGTACACCACGGCCTGGGTGTCGTTGAGCACCTCCAGGCTGAAGCCTTCGGAGGCATGGGTGGGGTCGGCCCAGGTGCCGCTCAGCTGGGCTGGGGGAATCTGTTCAGGAATTTCGGGTATGGGTTGACCAGACGTGCAGGGCAGGCCCATCAGGCTGGTGAGCCGCTCGAGGTTCATGCGGCCGGCGCGGTAAGTGTTGTGTTGATCCAGCGTCCAGTTCATCACGCCTTCATCGCACGATGACCAGGTAAAGGACGCGCTGCCCACTACGACATTCTGCACCGCTGCGGGATCATGGCCTGGCCCGAAGTGGCCATTTTCCACCTGCAGCAGTTCTGGAAACAGGATACGGTTGCCACGCACCTCGCCCACCGCGTAATACCAGTCCTGCGCGCCTTCGGTGTTGTAGGTGTACCAGTAAACCAGCGCGCGGTTACCGGGCAGGATTTCCAGCATGAAGCCCTCGCCATTGCGTTCACGATCCACCCAGATGGCGGAAGTACCGGGTTCAACCACGAAGGGTTCAGCAGCCGGTGCTGAACTCAGTGGCAACTGGATGGTTTTGTCGCTGCCGCCGGTATCGGTGAGATCGGCACCGTTGCTGTCCTCGTAACCCGACCAGGCGCCGTTCTCCCAGTGCGCCACGGTCGCCGGGTTTGCATCGGTGCGCTGGCCGGTCATGTCAAAGGCGCTGATCTCCAGTGCGGCCATGATGTCGTCGGAAACAATGGACTGGTTGGGGCCATCGGCTGGCAGCCGCAGGTCCAGCGCCAGGGCGTCGTAAACGTAATGGCGGTAACCTTCGGGACTTTCCGCCGGGCTGTCGAGCCAGCGCAGGTTGCTGGTATTGGTGGTCAGCGCGTTGTTGCCGGCACGCAATGCAATGCTGATGGCATCACTGCCATTCGGCACGCCGGGTAAGGCGGCTGGCTGGCCATCGGGTTGACCATTGGCCCGCCAGCGCATGGGTTTGTCAAACGCAATCCACACTCGGTAATCCTGTTCGAGTCGCAGCGGCTGCACGGTGTGGGTGTTCAGGCTTCGCGTGCCGTCGCCGGCGTAATCCCAATCGGCGGCGAACACCACAGCGCCGGTTGCCGCATCGGTAATGCGCACCGCTGCCACGCTGGGTGGCCCGGCCTGGCGGTAGTAGGTGATCGCGAAAGTCTCCGCCAGCTGCTCGCGCACCCGGCGGATCTGCGATTCCGGCAGGATAAACCCATCGTGGCCATTACGCCCCAGGCCGCCGTAATCCACCCCGGCGTTGTTGCCCGGCTCCACTTCCAGGGTCCAGGAAGGCACCTGGTAAGTGTGGGTGAAGAATTCATCGGTGGTGCCGATGCCGCCGTTCACCACCGTCTGCACGATGGAGCTGAAGGGATACCACTTGCCGGCCGGGTATGCGCTGTGAAAACTGCTGAACGTGTTCAGCACACTGGCGGTCTGCTGTGCCAGTCGCATATTGCTGTTGCGCACCCAGAAATGCCGCTGCGAATAGGAATGAACATCCGTGAAAAGCGCCAGCTGGCTGGCTGGCCCCAACTGTGCCGCCGCCTGCAGCGCCTGGATTTCCGGCTCGGAAGCCGGCGCCTGGCCGTGATGGACCAGGCTGCGGTTGTCCGGCGAGGAGTCGCTGGGGCGGGTGGACCAGTAGGGTGCGTTGTTGCGGTTCAGGTCCACGCCCTGCAGGTGGTCACCGTCCGTATCCAGGTTTTCATCCGCGCCCAGCATGTTTTTGCGGCGCATGCGGCCATCACGCGGCGAGAAATTCGGGTTGTTGATGTCGGTGCCCAGCCAGCTGTGTTTCGGGTAACGCTGGGTCTGCATGAAGCCATCCACATTCAGCACCGGTACCACAATCACATTGACGTTGTCGCGCAGGTAGCTGTAGAGGTAGTTGTCATCGGCACTGTCGTGCAGCAGCTCCATGATGCCGGTCACCACTTCCGGGGTCTGCCATTCACGCGCATGGATGCCGCCATTGGTGAGCATGGCGGCCTCGGCCTGGCCGTTCCGCGTGAACAGGTTGCCATCGCCGAGGCGGTAGGCCCAGACATCGCGGCCGCTGCGGGTCTGGCCAATTACCTGGCCTTCGACCAGGCTTGAGCTGGCCATCAAATCCTGGTGGCGGGTGTGCAGCCCCGCGTAACTGCGGAATCCATCGAAGGGCACCGGCGTGTCCACCGGTATCGGCACCGGGTAACCCAGGGCGATGACATTGCTATCCGCCAGCGGAGCGCTTTCCACCCATTCGATGATGCGGGCCTGGCCGAATGCCGGGCGGCAAGCCAGCGCGGCCAGCATGAATATCAGGCCCAGGTGCAGTTGCAGCCCGGCATGCATGCTGCCCCATCGCCCAGACGACAATCCGGCCCCCAGCCCGGCCCTACTCATTCCTGCTCACTCCGGCTTCGCGTCTGCAGGGCGTTGGCGGGAACCTCGCCCAGGGCCAGAGCAGCGCGTTGGGCCGCCAGGCCGCTGCCACGCAGTTTCTGCTGTAGGCCGGCCTGCACTGCGACGTCCGGATGCCCGGCCAGCGCCAGGGCGGCGGCGGCGCCTAGCTGAGGATCATCCAGCAGTTGCAGCAGCCGCTCGCCGACTCCGCTATCGCCCTGCAAACCCGGTGCCAGGATGGAAATGGCCAGCGCGGTCTTTTGGGCTGCTTTTTGCGTGGCAGTTGGTGTTTTGTTCCGGCCTGATACCGGGTCGGACTGGCTGGCTGAAGACGTCGTTGCCAGGTCGCCGGCAATCACGTGGAACAGCCGGCTGCGTTCATCTGCGCCCAGGCGCCAGCCGGCCTCGCGCAGCAGTTGTACGCTGTCGGCGCCCCGCGAATGCCGGAAAGCGGACAGGAACAATTCCGTATTCGACAAGTTGCCGGCGATGATGCCTGCGGGCCTGGCCAGTGCCGGTTCGTTCGCGAGGGTCTTCGCCAATACTTCCGCAATAGCCTGTTGGTTTTCGGCGCTGGCGGCGCTCAAGCCTCGCTCCAGGCCCTGTCGTTCAACCGGGCTGGCCGCGCTGTAAGCGTCGATCCAGTGTCGTGGATTCACGATCAACGAAGCGGTCTGCAGTTCTGCGGCGCGTCGTTGCCGCTCGGCAATGGAGCCTTGGGCAGCGGCCGCCACCGGGAACAACGGCACGCCAAAAGCGGCAGATTCCTCATGCGCTACCCGCACCTCGGGTGAATAATCCTGCAGCCAGGACAGCAGGCGAGAGCTGCCGTTGTCCAGCGGCGCTTCCGCCATCGACTGGGCGAGCAGGAACAGCTGCTGCTCAAAAGCCGGGGAACCAGCCTGGCTGGAATTCCGCAGTTCTGCCAGCACTTGGTCTGCCTGTCCGGCATCAATCTGCTGCATCCAGCCGGAGAGCTGCTGCGGGTTGGCTTGCAGCGCTGCAGCCTGCAAGGCCGCAGTGCGGTCCCAGTTGGGCAGGTTTTCGGCCAGCAATCCGGCGGGCGGCCAGAAACACAGCGCCAGCAGCAGGGCTGGCAGCTGTTGCAGCCGGTTCGGAAGCAGCCCTGGACAGTGTGAAGAGCCCATCATGCGACGATAATACGAAAATATTCGTGGATTTTCACGCGCACCGTTTCCCCGTCCTTTTCCGAGCTGTGGGGTCAGAGTAAAGGGACAGAGTCAGGAGCATAAAGACGATAACGAAACTGCAGATTCAAGCCCTTGACTCTGACCCCTTCGCTGCTGAAGCTATTGCTCGACGGTGTAGCTGATATCCACGCCGGTTTCGCGCTGGCCGGAAGTGGCCTTGACGCCAAAGCCCTTGCCCAGGTCGTAGCGGGCGCTGATCACGTTCTGGTCTTCAAACAGACCGATGCCATAGCTGATGAACAGCTTGGGCGCGATATACATGCCCACTTCCACCGCGCCAACACCCTGCTCGTAGTCGAAATCGCTGCCGGTGAGCAGCAGCGCCAGCGCCCGTTCGCGGTTGCTCATCGGGTCGGTGTAGGGGTCCAGGCTGGGCCGCTTCAGTGTGCCGCTGACCAGCACGCCGGCACGCTTGATCTGGGTGTTGCCGAAAATTTCCCGTTCGGCCTTGATGTTCAGATAGGGGTTGTCGGCCGGCACATTGGGGAAGCTGATGCGCCCTTCGCTGATATTGAGCAACTGGCCGTAGGCATAGATTTCGCCGGTCACCGAAAAGGCGCCATCACCCATGGGAACCAGGCTGTCGTTCCAGGTGAACATGCTTTTGCCGCGAATGCTGGCGGTGGCGCGATCCAGTGTGATGGTCACTTTAGGCCCGAGTTCCACTTCAACCTGGCCGTTGATCCTGAGTGCGCTGGCCGTGCTTGCAGTGGCCACGGGAGCGTCCTGCTCTGCCGAAACGATCACCAGGTCCGGGCTTTCCGACGCAGTGGTAGCCGGCAGGTAACGGGGTGAGAGCTGCGCCTGCGGTACGCGAATATTGCCGTTCATCTGCAACTTCCCGCCGGCCCAGCGGATATCGAGGTTCGGGTCCGCCAGCAGGTTCATGTCGGGGACGTCCACCAGCAACAGTTTTTCACCGCTGATCTGCATGCTGAATTCGGGATGCAGGAAATCACCGAAGCGCAACTCGGCTTTGATGCGTCCGCGGCCTTCGCCGGCGCGGAACGAGCCATTCAGCTCCGTGTGGTCGTACTGGTATACCGCGCCCGCCAACTGGATGTCCGACAACACCAGTCCGGTGGCCTGGTTTTCCAGCCGCCCGCGCACCAACACGGCATGGCCGGTGAAATGCGGATCTTGCGGGTTACCGCTGATGCGCAGGTCGGCGCTGAGCTCACCCTGGGCCACATCGACGTAAGGCAGCAGTTGCAGCGGCGTGAGGTCGCGCAGCTGCAGTTTCAGGTTCGCCTGCAGTTCCGCGGCATCGCCGTCCAGCAAGCGGTTGATGCCGAAGTCCATGTTGATTTCGCCGGAGCCGATGATGGGAATGTCCAGCCGGCCGGAATGCAGGTTGCCTCCGGAAACCTGGAAAGCGAAGGTTCCCGGGCCGGTGCTGAAATTCGTGCTTTCATCTTCAAACAACAACTCGCCGGGCGACAGGCTGAAATGCGCCTGCGCTGAAGCAGGCTGGTTGCGGACCCGGCGCCAGTCCAGGCTGCCGCTCAGTCGATGGGTAAAGGCCCAGTCCAGGTCGGCAAACAGCCGCACAATGTCGAGTGAAATTTCCTGCAGCTCGGCCTGCAGGCCGGCTTCTTCCCGTCCAGACCAGTTCGCCTGCAGGCAGATCCTGCCATCACGGCTGCCACGCAGGCAGCCGTCCCACAGCTCCATGCGTTGCGTGGACAGCAGCAGCGGTGCCGGCTGCTCGAGCTGCAGGAAGCCCCGGTCCGGCTGGCTGATGCGCAGGCTCTCCATGGCGCCCTGCCAGCCGTTGATGCGCTGGCCATTCGCCGATTGCAGCCGGCCCGCCAGCGCCGCTTCAATTTCAGTGCCATCCAGGATGGCGTCCAGGTTGACCGACTGGAGGCGATGGCTGCTGTCGAGCTCCAGGTGCAGTTCGCTGAGTTCGCGACCGCCCAGGTTGGCATCGGCGACCGTGATGGTGGATGATCCGTCGGGCTGTGCGCCGGTGCGGATGCGGCTGATGTGGTATTCACCCCAATGCAGTTCGTCCGCATTCAAATCAATGTCCAGGCGCGGTGCTGTTGCATCCAGCGACAGCTCGCCGCTGGCCTGCAGCTGCCCGGCCAGCTCGGGCCAGAGTTGCGACAGGTCTTCGGCCCGGGCCGCAAATTTCAGGCTTTGCCCGGGCCCCATGCCACCGTCCAGGTCCAGCCGCGCCGAGCCGGAACGCAGTTGCAATCCCTCCGCCTGCAGCAACGAATCCAGCAGTGAAAACTTGCCCTGGGCTGTCACATCCAGGCCACGAATGCGACCGCGCACATCCTGCAATTCGAACTGCAGGTCCTCAGCCTGGCCTTGCGCCAGCACGCGGCCACTGAGGATGCCGGGAAAGTCCGGCGCCAGCGGGCCGGTGCTGATGCGCTCGGCGGTGATATCAGCTGACCAGCGCTGCGGTTCATTCCACTGGTATTCGGCCTGGCCGGAAAATGTTCCGCCGAGCACCTGCCCCCGGGGTATCTGCAACTGCACACCCTCTTCATTGCCGGCGGCATCCAGTCGCAGCCAGCCTTCGGGCAGGTCGCCGGCCTGCAGCTGCAACTCACCCTGCGCTCGCCATGCATCCAGGCTGCCTTCGGCCTGCAGCTGGCCTTCCACGCTGGTCCAGTCGGGGATTTCCTCACCCAAAGGCCAGGCCAGGGATTGCCAGTTCACATTGGCGCTGATCTCCCCGCTGTCGACGTGGTAGTTGCCGCTGCCTTGCAGCCTGGTCCCGGTGCCATCGACCAGCATGGCGAGTTCGCTGAAGGCCAGTTGATCAGCACTCACCTGCAGTTGCAGCTCGCCGTGCAGCGGGTGGTCAACCGGCCAGTCGGGCAACCAGCGTTGCGGCTGCAGGCGTTCGATAATGGTGTGCGCAGACAGCGAGACTTCCGTTTGCCAATCCAGCCGCCCAGTGGCGGACCATCGCAGCTCATCGCCGGCAAAATGCGAATAGTCCAGCTGCAGGCCGCTGGCATCGCCCTGGCCCGACAGTTCCAGGTTGCCCGGTGGAATGTTCGCACCCTCCACATTCGCCGCCATTTGCACCCCATAACTTTCCAGCGTGCCCTGGCTGCTGAGGTTGAGCTGAGACAGGGTCAGCAGGGCGCCGGAGCCAGGAGTGCCGGCAGCGCCTGGCGAAACCGGCGGCCAATCGAGCCTGGCGGCTGACCCTTCGAGGTTCCAGGCCGGTACGGTAAGCAGGTCGCGCAACTCGCCTTCAACCATGAACCCGGGTTGCAATGATTGCAGGCGCGCTTCCAGGCGCTCGAGGTTGCCGGTGAAATCGGCCTGCACCTGCAATGGCATGCGGGTGCCATCGTCCAGTTGCATCACAGTCGCGGCGGTAACGGTGGCACTGGTTTCAAACGGTTGCCGCAGCTGCAGCTCGCCCGCCAGTTGCCACCCGGTATCCCGGCTGTTGAGCCGGGCTTCAGCAATTTCCAGCCGCTGGTGCCACGCACCCCGCGCCAGGATGTCGCTGGCGGTAAACAGCTCAGCCCCGCTGGAGTCCAGCACCTGCAAGCCGGCCAATGTGACCGCGGAGAACCGCACCGGGTAGGGCAACCGCAGGCCGGAAAGCACCTCAGTCCTGGACTGTTCCGGCTGCGATCCGGTATCCAGCAACTGTACTTCCACAGCGCTGCTGTTCAGCCGCGCCAGGTTCAGGGCCGGAGGAAACAGGTCGAGATCAAAGCTGAGGCTGATCCGCCCGGCGGTTACCCGCACGCCTTCATCCCGGTAGCTGAACTGGTTCAGTTCCAGTCCGGACGACAGGTTGCCCGAAATGGTTCCAGCCGCCAGTTCGCCATCCAGCAGGCTGCCCGCCTGTCGCCAGGCGAATCCGGCGCCGCTCTCGCTGCGCAACAGCCAGGCCATGGCGAGGCTGAGCAACAGCAACAGCAGGGTAGGCAGGAACAGCAGGACTTTTCCGCCGCGGGTCATAGCAGCGGCGTCCCGATGGTGAAATGCAATCGCCAGGAATCACCTTCCAGGTCCAGTGGATGGGCGATGTCCAGCCGCATGGCGCCGACAATCGTGTACCAGCGCAGGCCCAGGCCCACGCCGGTTTTGAGGTCCATTTCGCCCCAGTCATTGAAGGCATTGCCGGTATCCACGAACGCCGCTGCAGACCAGTTGGGCCGGAACAGCATTTCCACTTCGGCGCTGGCCGTAACGATGTTGTTGGAACCGATGCCGTTGTTGCTCAGGGATTCAAACGAATAACCGCGCACGCTGCGGCTGCCGCCGGCCTTGAAGCGATACAGGGTGGGCAGCCGGGTCACCGAGAGCTGCCCGCTCACGCCTTCCAGTTGCAGGTCGAGCTCGGTGACGCGGGCATCGGAGTAGCCGGCTTCGCCGCGCAGCAACAATTTGAAGCGCTTGCCCAGCATGCGGTGCCAGGCGCTGGACAGGTAGGCCTGGGTGAAATTCGCATCGGAACCCCAGGCCTCATTGGCGGTGAACAACCACAGGCGCTCTTTATGGCCTACGGTTTCAAACCCGCTGCCGCGCACGGCGGGCCAGTCCCAGCTCACGCCCAAGGACATGGAGCTGCCCGTGCCCCTGAGCAGGTCCTGCTGTTCTGCGCTGAGGCCCTGTTGCGATGCGGGAACATACTGCTCCAGCAACCGGTAATCGTTGTTTTCCAGCACATACTGGCCAAACCAGTTCTCATACACCTGCTGGTAGCCATCTTCAAAGCCACGCAGCACCAGCAAACCCCCTTTCACCGAGTAGCTGCTGACATCGCCATTGGCCAGCTTGATGAGTTCATCGGCGTTGTCGTTCAGCTGGATTTCCAGGTCCTGGTTGACGCGTCGAATGGCAAAGTCTCCCGTCCAGTACTGCCGCGCGCGTTCGCGCTGTGGCAGGCGGTAGGCGCTGCGAAAGGAGTATTCCTCGTTGGTTTGCTGCCACCCAAGGCCCACGTCCACGCTGTCGCCGCGGCTGGACAACAGGCGGCGGGTCCACAGTACCTGGGCGCGAACTCCGGTGTCCGTGCCAAAGCCGAGTGTGCCCTGGTAGGTATTCGGCTTGCGGGCAGTGGCTTTGACCTGCAGGTTGACCACGGGCGGCGACTCCTCCAGCCGGCGTTCTTCGATGACTTCAACATTTTCAAAGTAACCGGTCTGCCACACATCCATGCGAAATTTTTCCAGCAACCAGGCATCGTAGGCCTGGCCGGCTTCGAACCGGGGCAAACCTTGCAGGATGGCTGGATTCACCACGTCCTGCTGATACTCCACAGTGCCCATCACCGCCTGCGGGCCGGTTTGCAGCTCGAGTTCCAGTTCGGCGGTGTTGTTGTCGAGATCGGCGCGGATCTGATGACGGGTGAACTGCGCGGTGAGATAACCGTGGCTTTCCGCCAGTTCCAGGGCACGGTTTTTCTGCTCCTCCCAAAGCACCTGGTCCAGCCTTTGCCCGACCTTCAATGGCCAGTTCCGTTGCCAGTCGCGCAATTCTTCCAGCCCCGCGCCGGGGCCGCTGACCTGGATGTCCGCACGGCTCACCTGCACTGGAGGGCCGGGTGCCAGTTGCAGGAGCAGCAACCAGCGTTGTTCTTCCGGCTGCTGCAACTGGCTGCTGGCGGTGGCCTGGTAGTAACCGTAGGGGCGCAACGCCCGAACGGCTTCCTGCTCAGCCTGGGCAACGATCCGGTCCAGCCGTTTCCTGCCGAGTTTCCGCTCCTCGTTGATCGACAGCGTGTTGACCCGGTTCTGCACATTGGCCAGCATCGGTTCGGCGATACCGCTGACGCTGATATCGAGCACATCTGCTTGGGCCTGCCAGCTTGCCAGCAGCCCAATTAGCAGCCCGGGTAGCAACTTGGGTAGCAGCCAGCCGTGCCGCACCAGGCTGTGCAGGTTCCGGCCACGATTGGGGCTATCGGTTGGAGGCATGGAGGGTGTGTTTCCTGCCACTGGCGGAAAGGGGTTTGGATGCGGCCAGTTCCGCAAAGTTGCAGAACACGTGTTTTGCGCCTGCCTGCTTCAGCCTGCAGGCCTGTTCGCCGCATGCGATACCGATGAAGTCCCAGCCCAGCTGGCGGGCAGCTTGCCAGTCCCAGACGCCATCCCCGATGTAGCAGACGGGCGGTGAATCGTCGGTGTTTGCCGTGCAGCCAGAATTAGCCAGCAGCAGACGCAGCGCCTGCTGCATGATGGCCTGGCGGCTGTCGCCATCATCGCTGCTGGCCAGGGGAAGGTTGTAAACATCCAGCCCGGCGACGCTCAACTTGAACCGTGCGGTATGGCCCCAGCCGCCGGTGGCGATGGCGACGCAGTTGCCAAAAGTACCCAGCCGTTCACCCAGCCATTCATTCAGACCCGGGCTTGCGGCAAAAGCGCCCGGCGACACCTCGTGGGCGCGGGTGATCAGGTCCAGGAAGCGCTGCCGGATGCGGCTGACTTCCTCCGGCGTGGCCTCGCGCCCATGGTTTGCCAGCATCCATTCCTGCAGGATGCTGCCATCGGTAACGTGCGCAAAGTCATGCAGGTCCAGCGTTTGCGGCTCCTGGCCAAAATGCTCAAACACCGCCTGCCAGTAGCACTGGTTATCGATATGCTGTGACGGCATCAGCGTGCCGTCAATGTCCAGAACCCAGATGGGATCTGGCTGGGAGGAATGGCTGGCGGGAGTCATTGCGGTATAGTTCAGGTGGTTCCATTGAAATTCCGCACATTATAGTGTGTCGGATACTGATACCGTTGCCCGGCGCTCGGGCAGATACCTTTGCGGAGATTCTGTATGGCCCCCAGGTTAAGACCTGTGATGAATTGTATTGCAGCGTTGCTGTTGTCGTCGGCACCCTGGCTGACGGCCCAGGAAGAAGCCGCGGTCACGCGCATTGCGCAGCCTCGGATGATCCTCAACCCACCCAACCTGGCGCCGCGGGAAGCCGCGCAGAAAGCGACCGCGGCCGATTTTGAAGTATTCAACCAGTTTGGCTTTGCCGATCAGGTGCGCGACAGCGGTATCACGTTCCAGCATCGCGTGGTGGAAGATGCGGCCAAGACCTACAAGGCGGTTCACTACGACCATGGCAACGGGCTGGCGGTGGCCGATGTGGATGGCGATGCCCTGCCGGATGTGTTGTTCCTGAACCAGGTGGGCAGCAATGAGCTGTGGCGCAACACCGGTTCCGGAACCTTTGAGAACATTACCGCAAAAGCCGGCATCGCCATGGCTGACCGGATTTCGGTGTCGGCCTCGTTTGCCGATATCGACAACGATGGCGATGCGGATGTTTACATCACGGCAGTGCGCAGCGGCAACCGCCTGTTTGAGAATAACGGTGACGGCACCTTCCGCGATATCACCGAAGCTTCCGGCACCGGCATCCAGGCCCATTCATCGGGCGTGGTGTTTTTCGATTACGACCGCGACGGCCTGCTGGACCTGTTTGTCTGCAACGTGGGCCAGTACACCTCCGAGTTGATCCGGCAGGCTGAAAGCGGTGGGGTGGAATACACGTTTTACGACGGCTTCAGCGATGCGTTCAGTGGCCACCTGTTTCCCGAGCGTACCGAGAACAGTGTGCTGTTCCGCAACCTCGGCAACAACCGCTTTGAGGACGTGACGGCAGCCATGGGCCTGCAAGATGGCTCCTGGTCCGGCGATGCCAGCGCTGCTGACCTGAACCGTGATGGCTGGCCGGATCTCTACCTGCTGAACATGCAGGGCCATGACCAGTACTTTGAAAACCAGCAGGGCGAGGGTTTCGTTAACCGGCGCAGCGAGGTGTTTCCCAAAACGTCCTGGGGTGCCATGGGCATCCGCGTTTTTGACTGGAACAATGATGGCCGCCTGGACATTTTCGTCACCGATATGCACTCCGACATGAGTGAGCATATCGGCATGGAAAAAGAGCACCAGAAGTCGGACATCCAGTGGGATGAGGCACACCTTCAAAGCGCTGGCATGAGCATTTTCGGGAACAGCTTTTTCCAGCAGCAGGCCGACGGGTCGTTCACGGAGATTTCCCCGGAGATCGGCGCAGAGAATTACTGGCCCTGGGGCCTCAGTACCGGTGACCTGAATGCCGACGGCTTCCAGGACGCCTTTATCACCGCCAGCATGAATTACCCGTTCCGCTACGGTGTGAATTCGCTGTTGCTGAACGAGCGGGGCAAGCGCTTTCGTGATGCCGAATTCATTCTCGGTGTGGAGCCGCGCAAGAACCGCGAAACCGCCAAGGCCTGGTTCCGGCTGGATTGTGACGGAACCGATGTGGCCAACAGTTTCTGCGAGAATCGCAGCGGTATCGTGGAGGTATGGGGCGCGCTGGGCTCGCGATCCTCCGCCCTGTTTGACCTGGATGAGGATGGTGACCTGGATATCATCACCAATGAATTCAACGCCGAGCCAATGGTACTGGTCAGTAATCTCAGCGAGAAAATGCCCGGCCTCAGGTTCCTGAAAATCAGCCTGCAGGGCAGTAAATCCAACCGTGATGGCATCGGCGCGCGAGTTGAAGTCACAACCAACCAGGGCAGCTATGTGCAGGTGAATGACGGCAAGTCGGGTTATTTGTCACAAAGCCGCATGCCGCTGTATTTTGGCCTGGGTGGTGCCAGCGCGATTCAACAGGTACAGGTGACCTGGCCGTCGGGCACCGTGCAGCAGCTGGACTCCGGCCTGGAACTGAACGGGGCTCTCCTGATCCGGGAACCATGAGCCCCAGCCCGATAGCGGTGGCCAATCTCTTGTGCCCGCGGCGCTCAAAACCCTGAAGACTGTTTTTGTAGAAGGAAATGATGACATGAGTTCCAGTGATTCTGTGTGTATCAAGGTACGCGAATATCCAGGCGGCATAGTTGCGATTGACAGCGGCCTGGTGCGCAACGAAATGGCCGCCTGTTACCTGCTGGAAGCGGGCGACAAGGTCGCCATCATCGAAGCAGGCAGCTATTACAGCGTTGAGCGCATACTCAAGGTATTGCAGCAGCGCGGCTGGGACCGCTCGGCCGTCAGCCATGTGATCCTCACCCATGTGCACCTGGACCATGCCGGCGGCGCCGGCTGGCTGATCAAAGAGCTGCCCAATGCCATGCTGGTGGTGCATCCCTTTGGCGCCAGGCACATGATTGAGCCAGCCAAACTGGAAGCTGGAACGCGCGTGGTGTTTGGTGACGAGAACTTTGACCGGATGTACGGCAGCCTGCTGCCGGTTCCGGAGGACCGCGTGCTCATCAGGCACGACGGCGATGAGCTGCTGGTCGGTACGCGCCAGTTGAAATTCATGGATACGCCCGGCCATGCGCGCCATCACTTCTGCGTCTGGGACGAGCAGACTCGAGGCTGGTTTACCGGCGATACGTTTGGCCTTTCCTACCGGGACCTGGACACGGACCAGGGGGCCATGGTGTTTCCCATCACCACCCCCATCCAGTTTGATCCGCCGGCGCTGCGTGATTCCGTGCGGCGCCTGATGGAAGCGGGTCCCGAGTGCATGTACATGACTCATTTCGGCCGCGTCACCGATACCCGGCGGCTGGCGGAACAGATGATCGCAGGGGTCACCCGGCTGGAAGAGATTGCCCTGGCCCATGAATTTGCTGAAAACCGCACTGAGAAAATCATCGCCGAGCAGAAGGAGTGGTTGTTCGGACTGTGCCGGGACCACGGCGTGCAACTGGACGATGAGCAACTGGCCGGAATTGTCTGGGATGATATCGAGCTCAACACCCAGGGCATGGAGTACTGGCTGGACCATCGCGCCTAAAAAAAACAGCCCGGCGGGTGGTGTGCCCACCGGGCTGTTCAAGACGGGTTGGAGGTAAAGACAACGTTCAGGGGAATTGCCGTACTCAAACCCGTAAAACCGTATGCAGGCGGTCATCCGTTAACCTACACCGCAAATATGCAAAAGTTGGGGCAGAAAAGTGGAATCGCTCAACCGGCTTCTTCGCCACTGATCACCACGCTCTGGCCTGGTTGCAGGCGCTCCGCTCCGCGCACCACCACCTGGTCGCCTTCGGCCAGTTCACCGGTTACTTCCACCAGGCTGCCGAAACCCATGCCGGTAGCCACAGGTACTTTTTCCACCGTGTTGCCGTCATTCACGCGCAGCACGAACACCTCTGATCCACGCAGCACCAGCGCGTCGCGCGGAATGGCCAGCAACAAACGCGGATCACTGCTGGGCAGGGCCACCTGGACCGGGCTGCCGATTACCATGGAGGGATCAGAGGCAGTAACGCGCATTTCAAACATGCGCGAACGTTCATCGCCGACCGGAATGACCCGCACAACCGGGCTGAGTGAGGTTTTGCCGTTGTGCTGGATGGAAACTTCCATGCCTTCGTGAACATAGGCGGCCAGGTCCAGAGGCGCCTGCAAACGGATTTCGCGGTTATCGGTATCCACCAGGCGGGCCACCGGCAGGCCGCGGCTGACGAACTCGCCCACCTGCACCAGCCGCTCAACCACGATGGCGGGGAACGGCGCCACGATGGCTGCCTGCTCGATGCGGCGCTGCACCTGCGCAATGGCCACTTCAGCACGGCGAATGGCCTGGGTGTTCATGTCCAGCTGGGCCCGGGCCTCATCGATCTGGTTGGCGGCGGCATTGTTGCTCAGTGCCAGCTTTTCCAGGCGCTCCAGGTTGGATTGCTGGTAACGCTGCTGCGCCTGCAGGCTGGCCAGCTGCGCCTGGTTGTCCTTGAGGCTGAGCTTGAGATCCGTGTCGTCGATGCGCGCAAACGCCTCGCCCTCGGCGATGCGAGTGCCCACTTCCGCCACCCAGGTCAGGCGGCCATCGGTTTCGGCCGCAATGCGGGCATCGTGCTGGCTGATGACCGTGCCGGGCACCTCCAGCGTGGCATTGAAAGTGTCCCGCCGGGCCTCATCAACCGTGACTGTGGCGGGCGGCGGGCCGCCGGGTGAGTGCTGCCCCCATGCCAGCACCGGCAGGAGTACGGAGAAGATAAAGAGGTATGTCGATTTCATGCGCTTTCTCCTTCAGGCCGCCGATTCCAGGCTGACAGGCTGTGCGGTTTTCGTGCCCTGTTCGGCATTCCGGGCGCCACCCATGCGCAGCAGGCAGGGCAGCATGAGCAGGGTAAACACCAGGCTGCAGGCCATGCCGCCGACGATGGTGGTGGCCAGGCCGCGATAGATGACGCTGCCGGCGCCGGGCAGCAACACCAGCGGCAGCATGCCGAAGATGCTGGTAAACGTACTCATGAAAATCGGTCGCATGCGCACCTGCAGTGCGTACTCAACCGCCTCGTCACGACTCATGCCTTCCTGCTCCGCGCGGCGGGTCTGGTCAACCAGCAGGATGGCGTTGTTGACCACCAGCCCCAGCAGGATGATGAAGCCGATCATGGTCAAAAGATCCATCGGCTGGAAACTCACCAGGTTGAGCAGCTGCAGCGACACCACCCCGCCCACCCAGGCCAGTGGGATGGTCAGCACCACGATGGCGCTGTCTTTCAGGGAACGGAACAGGCCAGCCATCAGCAGGAACAGGATCAGCAGTGCCAGGCCGAAATTGCGGCTCATGGTAATGATCGCATCCTGCAGGCTGTCGGCGCTGCCACCGTAAATGATGGTGCCATCGGCAGGCAGGGCGGCGCGCAGGCCGGGCTCGATGTCCTGCTGGATTTTCGCCACCGCGGTCTCCAGCGACACATCTTCCGGTGGGCTGATGGCCAATGTCACCGTGCGGCGACCATTGACGCGGCGAATCTGTCCCGGGCCGGTGGTGCGCTCGATGTCCACCAGTTCACCCAGCGGCATCAGCCCGCCCACAGGTGTCACCACCGGTATGCTTTCCAGCTCTTCAGGCGTGCTCCACGGCTGTGACTTGAGAATGATGTCGAGGCGCTTGTCACCGTCAAAATATTCTCCCAGCCACATGCCATTGCCGAGAATCCGCACCGCAGATGCAATGTGGTTGCGGTTCCAGCCGGACTCCGAAATGCGTACATCATTGGGCAGGATGCGCAGCTCGGGTTCGGCCAGTTCCGGTGGCGGAAAGGCCTGTACATTGGCGCCGGGAAACGCCTCCATCAGCAGGTTCTGTCCCGCAATCACGGCACTGATCAGGCCCTGTTCATCCACTGACTGGAGGTGCACGGCGATGTCACGCCCGCCGCCGAAGCCGCCGAACAGGTTGCCCTGCGCCGCGAAGGCCCGCACATCGGGAATGCCGCTGAGGATCTCCTCGCGCATGATGGTCTGTAGGTCCAGTACTTTGTCCTGGTCCAGCACCCGCGCGCCAATGGTGCCGCCACCGGGATGCAGCCAGATGTAGTAGTTTTTCAGCGCCGGCTCTTTGGTTCCTGACATGTAAGGTTCGAGGCGGCTCACCAGCGTAGTGGCGATCTCTTTCTCCCTGGTTTCCCAGTTGGAACCCGGCGGCATCTGCAGGAAAGCATCGACGGCATCGCGTTTCACCGGGGGCAGGTAATCCAGCTGCGGGAACAATGCCCAGGTGATCAGCAGGGGCGCGACTGTCAGGGTGGATACCACCAGTCCGCGGCGCAGCGGAGTCTGGCTGGCCCGCATCAGCCGGCCGGACAGTCCTGACCAGGCCGGAGCATGTTCGCGGGTCAGTTTGCGCGGCTTCAGCCAGTTGCCCGCAACGGCCGGCAATACCGTCATCGCCACCGCCAGTGAGATCACCACGGCGATGGCAATGGTCAAGGCCAGGTCGGCAAACAGCTGGCCTTCGACATCCTCCAGGAACAGCACCGGCAGGAAGATGGCAACCGTGGTGGCAGTCGATGCCAGCAATGCGCCTTTCACCTGGCTGGCGCCTTTAATGGCTGCCACAAACGGCGTTTCCCCGCGTTCGCGCAGGCGCACGATATTCTCGGCCACCACGATGGCGGCATCCAGCACCATGCCTACCGCGAAGGCCAGCCCTGCCAGTGAAATGACATTCAAGGAGCGGCCGGTGAGCTGCAGCACTACGAAGGTCGCCAGCAACGAAACCGGAATGGCGGTGGCGATCAGCGCCGTGGCGCGCAGGTCGCGCAGGAACCACCACAGCACGCCGACGGCCAGCAGCACGCCGAGGAGCAGGTTGCTGGTCACCAGGTTCACCGCGCGCTTGATGAACACCGAGGCATCGAACGACTGCTCGATGCCCAGTCCCATGTCGTTCAGCGGACCTTCGCGCAACTCGGCCATGGCGGCTTTCACGTCTGTCAGGGCCTGCAGCACATTGGCGCCGTTCTGGCGGTCGATGCGCACGCCCATGGCAGGGTTACCGTTCTGGATCATCAGGTCCTGGCGGGCTCCCCGCGCGATCCGGACTTCCGCAACATCGCCGAGCCTGACCGGACGCCCATCGCGCCATTCCAGAACCTGCTGGCGCAGCTGTTCAGGCTCGTAACGGCCTTCAAAACGCAGGGTGTACTGGCGCCGGCCCACATCGATGAATCCGCCGGACACATCATTGCTTCGGTTGGCCACGGTGGCAATATTGTCCAGCTCCAGGCCGAACTGGGCGGCTTTGTAGGGATCAATGATGATCTGCAGTTCTTCGGCGGCGCCGGTGATCATCTGCACGCCGGCCACTCCGGGAATCGACTCGATGCGGGGCTTGATCAGCTCGATCACCTGGCGCTCGTAATCGGCCAGCTCACCCGGGGTGCCGGGCAGCTTCTGGACGAAGAACCAGGTGAGGGTCTGGTTGGCTTCGCCAAAGCCGCTGAGTTGCACCACCGGCGGGTCCGAGTCGGCCGGCAAGGGCGGCAGGCGGTTGAGCCGACCGATCACATCCATCAGCGTGGCCTGCATGTCGGTGTCGAGGCCGAACTGCATGTTGATGAAGGTGCCGCCATTGAAGGCGTTGGCTTCCAGTGTCTGCATTCCCGGAATGCCCTGCAGCACGGTTTCCATGGGTTCAAGGATTTCCGACTCGACCTCACGCGGCGAAGCCGAGCGCCAGTTGGCCTGCACGCTGAGTTGCGGCAGCTCGATTTCGGGAAACAGTTGCACCGGCAGGTCGCTGAGGCTGAACAGGCCGAACAGCGTCACGATGGCTACGGCCACCGCAACACCGGCAGGATTGCTGATGGATTTCTCTGTGATGCTCATACCTGGCTCCAGCCTTGCAGGATTTGACGCACCGAAACGCGAAAGCGTTACGCCCGGTGATTCGCGTGCAAGCTTAGACTCGACTCCGCGGCGGAGTTTGTGACGAAAGTCATCACTTGCGGCGAAGGGACGCGGCGTGTCGGCGAAGCGTTATGGTCGGGGCAGATGGCTTCTTCTGATCGGGTCGCGGCTGGCGCCGCTCCCGCTTGGCAGGAGGGGATTTATCCCCGACCCAGATTTGTGCCCGGGTTTGTGTGTCGCGGCTGGCGCCGCTCCTACAATTGTAGGAGGGGGTTTACCCCCGACATTTGCCTTTCAGGAAGATCGCGGCTGAAGCCGCTCCTACAGATTTCAGGAAAAGTGCTTGAGCTTTTCCTTGTAGGTGCGTGACAGCTTGAGGGTATGGCCGCTTTGCAGGGTCAGGAAATATTCGCCGTTGATATGCGACTGCATCTGCTTGACCCGGTTGATGTTGACGATGGTGGAACGGTGCACCCGTTGCAGGATGTCGGGGTCCAGCTCCTTCTCCAGCTGTTTCATGGTTTTGCGCATGATGAGCGTTTCGCCATCCACATGCACGCACATGTAGTCGCCGGCCGCATCAATCCACTCGATATCTGCCTGGTCTACCCAGGTGGTTTTGCCGGCATCCTTGATGGCCAGTCGCGAAGGCTCCTTAAGGATCTTTCCCAGCTTTTTTACGCCCAGTTCCTCCACGCTGTTGATTGCCTCGCCGGCCAGCTCGCTGACCAGGTTGAGGAGTGATTTGCGGTCCTTGCTGGCGCGGCGGTCCTGGTGGCGTTTGCGTACACGATCGAGGGCGTTTTTCAGACGTTCATCCTCGATGGGCTTGAGGATGTAATCCACCGCGTTGGCTTCAAATGCCTTGATGGCAAACTCATCAAATGCAGTGACAAAAACGATGGCCGGCAAATCATCCTGGGGCAGGGCACGCACCACATCGAACCCATCCATGCCCGGCATCTGGATGTCGAGAAACACCAGGTCGGGAGCGTGCTTTTTGATCAGTTCCACCGCTTCACGACCGTTGCGGGCCTCACCGATCACATGCACATCCGTCGCGGAGTGCAGGCGGTGCTTCAGGCCGCGGCGGGCCAGCGCTTCATCATCAACAATCAGTGTATTTAACATGATGGCAATAATTTTGTGGCGTTGTCCGATTCACTTCGCGTGCTGATCGTCATGGGTGCCAGGGTTGCCGGCGACTCATGGCGGAACGGGCGTCTCAAGCATAGCACTACTTCCGCAGAAAATTTGCCGGGGTGATTTCGAGGCGTGCTGCCCTTCGGGCTTTCAGTTCTGCCGATATTTATTTTATACTTAAAATGTTAGGGTGGCTGGGCAAAGCACCGGCTGTGGCAGAAGCTCAGGCCAGTCGGTTGGTTCTTCACCCGCGATTATTGCAGCTGGGCAGGTACCCCATGGCAGAACGTTCATTCAGGAAGGAAGTAGAGCAACTCCGCATCGGCGCCGGCGAGGTATTCAATGGCGAAGGCATACTGGCGGTGACCAAGGCGTTGCTGCAATCCGGCGTGGCCTATGTCGGCGGCTACCAGGGTTCGCCGATTTCACACCTGATGGACGTGTTGTCCGATGCCCGCGATGTGCTGGATGAGCTGGGCGTGCATTTTGAAGCCAGTGCCAGTGAAGCCGCGGCTGCAGCCATGGGCGCTGCCTCGGTGAATTATCCGCTGCGTGGCGCCGTCACCTGGAAATCCACGGTGGGCACCAATGTCGCCAGTGATGCCCTGGCCAATCTCGCCTCCGGCGGCGTGAAAGGCGGCATGGTGGTGATCGTCGGCGAAGACTACGGCGAAGGCTCCAGCATCATGCAGGAACGCACCCATGCTTTTGCGATGAAAAGCCAGATGTGGTTGATCGATCCGCCACCGCATGTGGCCAGCATCGTGAAAGCCGTAGAGCAGGCATTTGAGCTTTCCGAAGCCAGCAATACCCCGGTATTCCTGCAGCTGCGGATCCGTTCCTGCCATGTTTCGGGTAGCTTCATCGCCCGTGACAACCGGCCGCCGCCCCTTTCCCTGCGCGAGGCGAGCGAGAACCCGAACCGCGATACCAGCCGCATCGTATTGCCGCCCGCCTCATTCCTGCATGAGCAGGAAAAGGTCAACCAGCGTTGGCCGGCTGCGGTGGACTACATCCACAAACACGGTTTGAACCAAGTGTTTGCCGGTGAAACGGGTGAACTTGGCATCATCGTGCAGGGTGGCCTGTACAACACCCTGATCCGCAACCTGGAACGCCTGGGCCTGTCTGACGCATTCGGCAACAGCCGCTATTCGATTTACCAGCTGAACGTGCCCTATCCGCTGGTCGATGACGAGATCGAGTCGTTCTGCGCCGGCAAGCAGGCGGTGCTGCTGGTGGAAGAAGGCCAGCCCAATTACCTCGAACAGAACATCAATTCCATACTTCGGCAACGGGAATGCGGCACACCGCTGGTTGGCAAGGGCACTTTTCCCATGGCCGGCGAATACACCAGCGAGGTCATGCGCAAGGGGCTGATCAGTTTCGTGACGCAATTTGAACCGGGCTGGCAGCCACCGCAGGATCCGCAGCATTCCATCGCAGCGCTGGTGGCGGGGCTCGGCGCACATGTGCCGCCGCGGCCGCCGGGCCTGTGTACCGGTTGCCCGGAACGCCCGGTGTTCACCAGCCTGAAACTGATGCAGAAGGAACTGGGTGATTTCCATATCAGCGGCGACATCGGTTGCCACCTGTTCAGCATTCTGCCGCCGTTCAACATGGGCAACACTACCATGGGCTACGGTCTCGGCACGGCCGGTGCCTCGGCGTTCAATACCCCGAGCGGCAAGCCGCCGATTGCCATCATGGGAGATGGCGGTTTCTGGCATAACGGCCTGACCAGCGGCATCGGCAATGCCGTTTTCAACAAGAATGATGGCCTGACCATCGTCATCGACAACAACTACGCCGCTGCCACCGGTGGCCAGGACCTGCTGTCGGGCAAAAGCGAAGTGCGCAACCGCAGCACCCAGCACCCGATCGAGAAGGCGGTGCGCGGCATTGGCGTGAACTGGGCCAAAACGGTCAAGACCTATGACATCGGTGCCATGCGTGCAACGCTGAAAGAAGCGCTGGCCAGCAAGGGCACGGGGCCCAAGGTGCTGGTCGCCCAGTCGGAATGCATGCTCAACCGGCAGCGGCGCGAAAAGCCGCTGGTGCGCAGGGACATCGCTGCAGGCAAGCGCGTGGTGCAGGAACGTTTTGGCGTGGATGAACAGACCTGCACCGGTGATCACGCCTGCATTCGCTTGAGCGGCTGCCCTTCGCTGACCATCAAGCCCAATCCCGACCCATTGAAAACCCAGCCGGTCAGTTATGTGGACAACAGCTGCGTGGGTTGTGGCAATTGCGGGGAAGTAGCGCATGAAGCCGTATTGTGTCCTTCGTTCTACAAAGGACAGATCGTCTTCAACCCGGGCCCCTGGGATCGCCTGCTGTGGAGTGTGCGCAGTCGCTTGATCAGCTGGTTGCAGCAGCGCGCCGAGCGCCGTCGCCTGAGCCTGGCTTGAGGCCCGGTTGCAGTGCGGCTGAAAAAGGTAATGCGACTTGGAGCATAAATTCGACCGGCCCCTGACTGTTGCGATCCTGGCCCTGGGTGGCCAGGGTGGTGGCGTGCTGACCAGGTGGCTGGTCGAGATTGCCCAGTCGAACGGATATCTGGCTCAATCCACTTATGTCGCCGGCGTGGCGCAGCGCACGGGTGCAACGGTGTACTGTGTGGAGCTGTTTCCAGAGGAGCAGGTCCGGCAGGGCGGCCGTGAACCCGTGTTCACCACCTACCCCGTGCCGGGTGACGTGGACCTGGTGGTGGCCGGCGAATTTGCCGAAACCGGACGGGCCATCCAAAAAGGATTTGTCACGCCCAACATCACCACCCTGATCGCCAGCACGCACCGGGTTTATTCCATCACCGAAAAGACCGCCCTCGGCGACGGCATCATCGACCAGGCCCCGGTGATGGAAGCAGCGCTCAAGGCCGCGCGAAAATTCATCGCCTTTGACATGGCAGAATGCGCCGAGCAGACCCAAAGCGTGATCAGCGCGGTGCTGCTCGGGGCTATTGCCGCCAGCCGTGCCTTGCCGTTTGAGCGCCCGGCCTTTGAGGCCGCGATACGTGCGGGTGGCAAAGCAGTTGAAGCCAACCTGGCGGGCTTTCAAGCGGGTTTTGAGCAGGGCAGCCAAACCGTTAACGTGCTCGGAACAGCTGGCGGCCCGGCCAGGAAGCCACTGGCCCTGCCGCAGGCGGAAGGGCCCAGGGGCGAAGCGCTGTTGGCCCGCGTAAAGGCAGAATTTCCGCAACCGGTGCAGGCCATTGTCGCGCATGGCGCATTGCGCGCGCTGGAGTACCAGGACGCGGACTACGCCAGCCTGTACCTGCAACGATTGCAGGCAGTGGTCGCCCGCGAGCGCGAGTTGCGGGGTGAGCACACGGCTTATGAATTGTCTTCAGAAGTCGCCCGCCAGCTGGCGCTGCAGATGTGCTACGAAGACACCATCCGGGTGGCTGAAATCAAGACCGCCGGGCGGCGCATGCAGGGCGTGCGCAGCCACCTGAATGTATCGGCGCAGCAACCGGCGCATGTGGTGGAATACTTCCATCCGCGTTTCGAAGAATTGTGCGATACCCTGCCGCGCAAGCTCGGTGAACGCCTGTTGACTTCGGCGCGTGCGCGCCGCTGGACGAAACCGCTGCTGGGCAAGGGCCGCAATATCACCACCACCAACGTGTTCGGCTACCTGCAACTGGCAGCACTGGCCGGACTGAAGCGCTGGCGCCGGGGCACTTACCGTTTCGCCACGCAGACCCGCTTGATCGAAGACTGGCTGGCGCGTATCCATGGCGCCGGCGATCACGATTTCGCCCTCGCTGTGGCGCAAAGCATCGGCATGGTCAAGGGCTATGGCGAAACCTATGAACGCGGATTGCACCGCTACCAGAAGATACTCGAGGCGGCGGAAGCGACTGCTTCACAGGACCGCGCTGCGCGGGTGCGGCGCCTGAGCCAGGCGGCGCAGGCGGATGAGGAAGGCAAAGTGTTTGCCGCGGTGCTGCAATCAGGAGGCATTGAGGGTCATGAGTGGGATCATGAGTGAGTTTTTGCAGGGACAGCATGCGGTGGTAACCGGAGGCGGCAGCGGCATTGGACTGGCGATTGCTTCCGTACTGCAAAAGCACGGCGCGCGTGTGACCCTGATGGGCCGGGGCGAGCAGCGCCTGGCAGCCGCGGCTGAAAAGCTGGGTGTGCAGTTTGCGGTGGCCGACGTCACCCAGGCCAATGAAGTGCGACAGGCGTTTGGGCTGGCCGTGGAACGCCAGGGGCCGGTCAGCATACTCGTCAACAATGCCGGTGCCGCCGAGGCGCGCCCCTTTCACAAAATGGACGAGGATTTCTGGCAGTTCATGCTGAACGTCAACCTGACCGGGGTATACCTGTGCACGCGCGCGGTGATTGAATCCATGCTGGCTGCACGCCAGGGACGCATCATCAACATCGCCAGCACTTCGGCACAGCGCGGCTATCCCTACGTCAGCGCCTACTGCGCAGCCAAGCATGGAGTGATTGGCCTGACGCGATCACTGGCACTGGAATTTGCCCGCAAGGGCATTACGGTCAACGCAGTCTGCCCCGGTTACACCGATACCGACATCGTTGCCAGTTCGGTGGAAAACATCGTGAAGGCGACGGGGCGCAGTGCCGAAGATGCGCTGGCGGAACTGGTCCGCAGCAATCCCCAGGGCCGTCTGATCCAGCCAAGCGAGGTGGCGGACACGGTACTCTGGTTGTGCCGCAGGGAAAGTTCATCCATAACCGGCCAGTCGATAGCTGTCGCTGGCGGTGAAGTCATGTAATGCAGGGGAAATCCAAAATGAAATCCAGCGAGAAAAAACATTTCCTGATGGAAACATCAGCGGCCGGAGTGGCCCGCATCACACTCAACCGGCCGGAGCGCAAGAATCCGCTTACCTTTGATTCCTACGCGGAACTGCGCGATACCTTTCGTGACTTCGTGCATGACGAAGCGGTCCATGCCGTAGTCATCACGGGGGCCGGAGGAAATTTCTGCTCCGGCGGCGACGTACATGAAATCATCGGCCCCCTGACCGGAATGAATATGAAGGAGTTGCTGCGCTTCACCCGCATGACCGGCGACCTGATCAAGGCCATCCGCAATTGCCCGCAACCGGTGATCAGCGCCATCGACGGTGTTTGCGCCGGTGCCGGCGCCGCCATCGCCATGGCCAGTGATCTGCGCTATGCCACGCCGCAGGCCAAAACCGCCTTCCTGTTTACGCGGGTGGGCCTGGCCGGTGCGGACATGGGCGCCTGTGCCATGCTGCCGCGCCTGATCGGCCAGGGCAGGGCAGCAGAACTGCTTTATACCGGCCGTTCGATGACTGCCCAGGAGGGTTTGAACTGGGGCTTTTATAACGGCCTGTTTGAGCCTGATGAATTGCTCGAGAAAGCCGTCGAGCAGGCCAACCGCCTGGCCGAAGGCCCGAACTTTGCACATGGTTTCACCAAGAATCAACTCAATATGGAATGGGATATGTCCCTGGATACGGCCATTGAGGCCGAGGCCCAGGCCCAGGCCATCTGCATGCAGACCGCGGATTTCAAACGGGCTTACGATGCATTTGTGGCCAAGCAGAAACCGGAGTTCCAGGGTGATTAGCAGGGGTTTCAATTGTGATTCCTTGCGGCCGGGTGCAAGACCCATTCCAATGGACCAAGGCGACCTGACTCATGCCGGATAAAAGCTTCATCGATTGGCCGTTCTTTGCCGATTCACACCGGCAACTGCTGGACGAACTGCGGCAATGGACCGCCGCATACCCGTTTCGCCACGATGACGATACCGACGGCATCTGCCGTTCACTGGTGCACGACCTGGGTGCCGCGGGCTGGCTGAAGCATTGCGTGCCTGGAGCCTTTGGCGGCGCAAGCGAAACGCTGGATGTGCGCAGCATCGCCCTGTGCCGGGAGTCTCTGGCCTATCACAGTGGACTGGCCGATTTCAGCTTTGCCATGCAGGGCCTGGGCAGTGGCCCGATTTCCCTGTTTGGTACCGGGCAGCAACGCGCAAACTACCTCCCGCGCGTGGCCCGTGGTGCGGCCATCGCCGCTTTCGCGCTATCAGAAGCCAAAGCCGGTTCCGATGTGGCCGCCATGGAAACATCCGCCGTGCGCGACGGCGATGAGTTTGTCCTCAACGGTGAAAAGACCTGGATTTCAAATGGCGGCATCGCGGACTTTTATTGTGTGTTTGCCCGCACCGGCGAAGCGCCCGGAGCACGTGGACTCAGCGCCTTCATCGTCGATGCGGACACGCCCGGTTTCTCCATCGCCAGTCGCATCGAAACCATAGCGCCGCACCCGCTGGCCACCCTGCGTTTTGAGGATTGCCGTATTCCGGCAGAGCGGCAGATCGGTGCTGGTGGCGAAGGTTTCAAAATCGCCATGGCCACGCTGGATGTCTTCCGCACCTCGGTTGCCGCAGCTTCCCTGGGATTTGCAAGGCGGGCGCTGGATGAAGCACTGAGACACACCAGCACGCGACAGCTGTTCGGCGCGCCACTGAGTGCGCTGCAGATGACCGAGGCCAGCATTGCGGAAATGGCCATGGGCATCGATGCCAGCGCGCTGCTGGTTTATCGTTCAGCCTGGGCCAAGGACTGTTACCAGGAGCGGGTGACACGCGAGGCGGCCATGGCCAAACTGTTTGCCACCGAGACGGCACAGAAAATCATCGACCAGGCGGTACAGCTGTTTGGTGGTGCCGGTGTGGTCAGCGGCAACATCGCCGAAACGCTGTACCGGGAAATCCGCGCCCTGCGCATTTACGAAGGTGCCAGCGAAGTACAAAAAGTCATCATCGCCAAACAAACCTATAAGGACCTGCAATCGTGAAACACATCAACCCCCCTTCCTGGCCGCGCCCTTCGGGTTATTCAAACGGCGTCATCGCTGAAGGCAAATTCGTTTTCCTGGCCGGCATGGTGGGCTGGAACAGCCAGGGCGAATTTGCCAGGGGTTTTGTGGCGCAGCTGGAACAGATCCTGGAAAACATCGTGGCCGTGCTGGAGGCCGGAGGGGCCGGGCCGGAGAACATTGTCCGCATGACCTGGTACGTCAAGGACCTCGATGGATACCGGCAGAACCTGCCCGCCGTGGGGCAGGCCTACCGCAAGATCATCGGCAAGAATTTTCCGGTGATGGCCGTGGTCGGTGTGAACGACCTGGTTGAGCCCGAGGCCTTGCTGGAAATCGAAACTACCGCCGTAATTCAGGGAAGCGCTGACTGATTGATCCGCCGGATTCTCAGGCCACGCCAGATATTGATGTGATCAAAGTTTCCTGAAGCAGCTTCCTCAATCCTGCATTCTCCTGCGTCCCAACATCCAGGGAAACTCTGGTTTCTTCAGAGCTTCCCCAGAGAAATCCTACACCCCAACGGGGTGATTGCCTGATGGTGCTGATGGATTGCTGTGCCATTCTGGGCCCTTGTCCAAATCGCGCAATCAACATCTGTTCTGCGTAGTTGCTGCTGATGAAGTGGTGCGCGTTGTCTTTGTGTCGCACTAAGTGCTAGACTTCCAGTCAACAGGATCCCGTATGCGGCTCTTCTATACTCGCGAATTTTCCCGTGCAGTCATGGATTACGACCTGGGTGAGTCAGCGTTGCTCAATGCTGCAAAGGAAGTCAATTCCGGCTTATGGGATGCATCCTTAGGTGGACATGTCTACAAAAAGCGACTTGCCGTGGGGGGTCGTGGTAAGCGTGGCGGGATTCGTGCCCTAATCGCATTCAAGCGCAATGATCGGGTGATATTTATCTATGGATTCAGGAAGAATCAGCGAGCCAACATTACGTTGCGGGAATCAATAGCCCTCAAACGGATGGCAACGGAGCTGTTGGGTTATAAGCATAAGCAGCTGGATGCAGCACTGAAATACGGCGAACTAATAGAAATCGAGGTGAATCAGATTGGCTAAATCAATTCTTGAAACGCTGCATGAAACTGCCAAGGGTCTCACCAAAGCTGGGGCCATGGATATCGCTACACTTCGGGAGTTCGATGCGCTTTGTCTGCCACCTGTGAAAAACTATACCGCCGCCCAGATAAGGAAGATCAGAATCAGTAACAGGGCCAGCCAGGGGGTTTTTGCTGCCTACCTCAATACCAGCCCGTCGACAGTGCAAAAGTGGGAGCAGGGTAAGAAAAAGCCCAATGGTCCATCCATGAAGCTTTTGAACATTGTGGAGCGCAAAGGCCTGGATGTATTGGCTTGACTTTCATAATCAGTAAGAGGTTTTTCCAGGCTTGGGCAGTCAGGCGCCTGGAAATTACATCAACTTGCTTTCATTGTTGACCGCTGAATTCCTGGCCTTGAGGAGCAGGGATTGCAGTTGCTGCATGTCTTTCGGGTTGAGATCGGTCAACAGCTGATCCACCCATGCCTCATGCAATTCGGCCATGCGGCGAAATTCCCGGGAGCCTTTTTCGGTCAGCTGGATGAACTGGATGCGGCGGTCATGCTCGGGCCGTTCGCGTTGTACCAGGCCCATGGTGACCAGCCGGTCGATCACACCGGTGATGTTGCCGTTGGAAACCATCAACTCGTGCGACAGCTCGGACATCGTGAGTGGCTTGCTGGCATGCTCCAGCTCGGACAGCACGTCGAATTGGGGCAGGGTGACATCGAAATGCTGCCGGAATACGCTGCGCAGGCGCTGCTCGATCACCGATTCGCAGGACAGCAGGCGTAACCAGGTGCGCAGGGATTCCTTTTGACGATTTTCATTCTTGCCGGAATCAGCCATTTGAAAAGCCATCCATGGGTGCGGTGTTGGCAATCTCTCTGCGAAGAGTACCACCCGGCCGTAAATACACGCAATGTGAAATAATGCAGTAAAGATATTTTGTATATAAAATAAATTCGCTTATACTCCCAGCAGGGAAATCCACGCCGTGGATTTCACGCCTTGTTCGAGTTTGGAGCGGACGCTTGAATTTGCAGCCTGTCAGCGAAAATGCCGGTCAGAATGATGACCGCGGTGGGTGGCGTAACAGCCATGTCATCCGCTTTTCGCAGATTGATGGCGCGGGCATCGTCTACTATCCGCGCTATTTTGAAATGCTGGCCGATTCCTTTCCGGAAATCTTTGCACTGCACAATCCGGCCTTGCTGGAAACCAGCTTTCACCACCCCGCGCGCCTGGGCGAGCGACTCCAGTTGGAAGCGGAGCACGGCCCGCAGCCGGGAGAATTAACCGTGACAGGCCGGTCAGCCGGCGAACTCTGTTTCAGGTCGCGCAGAGCCGGCCTGGAAACCATGCTTCAGCCCGCCTGGAAGACCAGCACCGAAAACTTCGTACGCCAGGCGGAAATTCACAGCTGGATGACAGGAGCCGACGGTCGCATGCACCTGGGACGCAGCTATGAATTGACTGCAGTCCTGATGGAAGAGTGGTTTGCTGATTGCCTGGATTCCCCCTTTGCGACTTTGCAGTCCAAGGACGGCGCGCTGGTTCCCACCGTAGAACTGCAAACGCAAGTTCGGGAACTGCCAGCAAACGGCGACACGGTACATCTCAGCCTGGTGGTGCTGCATGTGGGCCGCAGCTCGCTGGGTTTGGGCATGGCGGTTGCGCGTGATGGCCGGCTGTTGCTGCAAACCCGGCAGACGATTGTGTTTGTAACGCACCAGAACGGCCAGTTGCGCAGCGTGCCGATTCCGGCGCACCTGCTGCCCCGGCTGAATCGCCAGCGGGTTGCGGCGGCAGGATGAGTTCAATGAAGCGCAATTCAGGCAGGAATCAGACCTGATGTGGCGGCCTGCCGAACGAATCAAATACCAGCCGCAGCCCGGTGCCTGGCCCGATCGCGACACGGCATCGGCTTCGATGCTGTTCAGCTCCATCAAAACCGGGCCGGTAACGCTGGAGCAGCGCACCTGGGTGCCGGCCATGGTGCCCTGGCGTGCCACCGAAGACGGCCACGTGACACCCGAGCTGCTTGCCTGGTACCGGCGTTTTGCCAGGGGCAGGCCCGGGGCGCTGGTGGTCGAGGCCACCGGTATCCGTGATATCCCCAGCGGCCCTTTGCTGCGTATCGGCCATGATCGCTACCTGCCCGGGCTGCAGGAACTGGTCAATACCGTGCGCGAAGCGAGTGACGGACACACGCGGCTGTTCATCCAGCTGATCGACTTCCTGCGCATCAACCGACGCCCCACCGCAGAGAAATATTTCACCCAGCATTTACAGCTGAGCGATCGTCACCGCCAGGCCGTGACTGCCAGGAATCCCGATGTCCAGCCCACAGATGATGAAATCCGCGTTGCGCTCATGCAGCTGGACGACGATGACTTGCGGGAAGTGCTGAGTGAGCGCGAGTACGACACTTTTTCCAGAGGCTATCGTGAACGTGTGGATGACATGCACCTGCCGCATATTCGCGAGTTGCCGCAGGTGCTGCCGGGCCTGTTTTCGGCCGCTGCTGTTCGAGCCGAGCAGGCAGGCTTTGACGGCGTGGAGCTGCATTATGCGCATGCCTACACCATGGCGTCTTTCCTGTCGGCGCATAACCGGCGCAATGACGGTTACGGTGGCAGCCTGGAGAACCGAGTTCGCCTGCCTCTGGAAGTACTTTCGGCAGTTCGCGAGGTGGTCAGCCCCGGGTTCGCCGTGGGTTGCCGCTACCTGACGGAAGACTGTGTGGACGGCGGCATGACAGTGGACGACGCCTGCTATTTCGGTGTTGAACTGGCACGTGCCGGCATGGATTTCCTGTCGCTGTCGCGGGGCGGAAAATTCGAAGATGCCAAGCAACCCAAAGTTGGGGCGGCCGCTTATCCCTACACCGGGCGCAGCGGTTATGAGTGCATGCCGCAGTACATCTCCGATGCGCGAGGGCCGTTTGGCCGCAACCTCAACGCCACCGCGCGCATTCGACAGGCCCTGCGCAGCCGGCAACTCGATACACCGATTGTAGCCGCCGGTGGTGTTCATGGGTTCGAGCAGGCGGAACGAGTGCTGCAAGAGGGCGAAGCCGACATCATCGCCGCCGCGCGCCAGTCACTGGCCGATCCGGACTGGTTCCTGAAAATGAAACTCGGCCTGGGCGCTGACATCCGCCTGTGCCTCTATACCAATTACTGCGAAGCGCTGGACACCCGCCACAAACAGGTAACCTGCGAACTCTGGGATCGCGAAAATCTCGGCGAACCCGGGATATTCAAATCCAGTGATGGCAAGCGGCGCCTGGAAGCGCCTGGCTGGACCATTCCCATTCAGCTGCGCGATGCGGATTGATCCCGGTGCCAGGTACAGGCCGACTGATGGTGCGAACAAGGAGCAAAAATTGAAAATTCTGTGCGTGGGTGGCGGCCCGTCCTCGTTGTACTTTGCCATTCTGCTGAAGAAGGCCAATCCGGATTTCGACATCACCGTGATCGAGCGGGGTGACCGCGATTCGACCTGGGGATTCGGCGTGGTGTTTTCCGATGACACCCTGCGCGGTTTCATGGAGGCCGATGCCCGCAGCTACCAGCGTATCGTCGAGCAGTTCGCCTACTGGGGCGGCATCAATACCAGCATCCATGGCAAGAGCATCAATTCGCAGGGGCACGGCTTCTGCGGCATGTCGCGCCTCAAGCTGCTGAATACCTTCCATGACCGTTGCGATGAACTCGGCGTAAAGCTGCGCTTTGGCGTGGACATTACCAGCGTCGAGCAGCTGCACACCGAAGATTATGACCTGGTGGTGGCGGGTGATGGCATCACCTCCATCCTGCGCGAGACCTACAAGGAGCATTTCCAGACCAGCGTGGACTGGCGTTCCAACCGCTTCTGCTGGCTCGCGACCACCAGGCCACTGGACGATTTCAGTTTCATTTTCCGCCACAACGAGCATGGCTGGTGGTGGGTGCATGCCTATCGCTATGAGGAAGGGACAACCACCTGGATTGTCGAGTGCAGCGAAAAGACCTGGCGTTCGGCGGGCCTGGATAAAGCCAGCGAGGCCGATACCAAAGCTTTTTGTGAAGCGCTGTTTGCCGAGGATCTGGATGGCCATCCACTGATCACCAATCGCTCGGTGTGGCGCACCTTTCCGGTGATCCGCAATGAACGGTTGTATTACAAAAACATCGTGCTGATGGGTGACGCGGTGCGTTCCGCGCACTTCAGCATCGGTTCCGGCACCAAGCTGGCCATGGAAGATGCCATCGCGCTGGCTGATTGTTTCAAAGAGGCTGGCAACGATGTGCCCAGGGCGCTGGAAATTTACCAGGAAACCCGCAAGGGTGAAGCGGACCGCCTGCAACGCACGGCGGTGGTCAGCCTGCGCTGGTTCGAGCACATCGACCGCTACGCGAGTGTGCAGGAAGCCGAGCAATTCACGTTCAACATGCTGTGCCGCTCCAAGCGCATCACCTACGAAAACCTGCGCCTGCGCGACCCTGGCTACATCCGGTCGGTGGATCAGTGGTTCGCGCGCCATGTTCGGGACACCACCGGGTTTGATGACATAGACCTCGACAATCCCACGGTGCCGGTGTTCCAGCCTTTCCAGATCGGTGAAATGCGTGTCGAGAACCGCTTCCAGCTCTCGGCCATGTGCCAGTACAGCGCTGAAGACGGCAACCCTCTGGACTGGCACCTGGTGCACTATGGCGCACGCGCAGTGGGTGGGGCAGGGCTGCTCAACACCGAGATGATCTGCATTTCCCCGGAAGCGCGCATCACTCCGGGATGCGCCGGTATCTGGAATGAAGAACAGACGGCTCGCTGGCAACGCATCGTGGATTTTGTCCATGCCAACAGCAAGGCAAAGATCTGTGCGCAGATCGGCCATGCCGGGCGCAAGGGCGCGAGCTGCAAGCCCTGGAATGGTGGCATGGACCAACCACTCCCCGAAGGCGCCTGGGACATCATCGCTCCCTCGCCCTTGCCTTATCTCAAGAACAGCGCAGTGCCACGCGCGGCGACGGAGGAGGACATGCAGCAGGTGGCATCGGATTTCGTTGCAGCGGTGCGCAATGCCGAAGCCGCGGGTTTCGACATGGTCGAATTGCACCTCGCGCATGGTTACCTTCTGTCCGGTTTCATCAGCCCGGTCACCAACCGCCGCGAGGATGAATACGGTGGCGATATCCAGGGCCGCATGAAATTTCCGCTGCAGGTGGTGCAGGCGGTCAGGCAGGTGTGGCCGGCCGACAAGCCATTGTCGGTGCGGATTTCCGCCACCGACTGGGTGGACGATGGCCTCACCGAAGTGGAAATGCTGGAGATGTGCACCATGCTGAAAACCGCCGGCGTGGACGTGATCAATGTTTCCACCGGCCAGGTCACGAAGGATGAGGATCCCATCTACGGGCGCATGTTCCAGGCGCCGTTTGCCGACCAGATCCGCAACGAAGTGGGTATACCCACCATCGTGGCCGGCAACATCACCTCCGCCGACCAGGCCAATACACTGATTGCCGCCGGCCGCACGGATATCGTCGCCATGGCGCGGCCCATCATGAATGAACCGCACCTGGTGTTGAGCGCAGCGGCGCATTACGGCCACCGCAAGCAGTTCTGGCCGCCGCAATACCATTCCGGCAAGCCGGCCGCTGAGGCTTTGGCCAGCAAGACCAATGAAGAGCTGCTGGAACTGCGGCATGACGCGCGGCCACCCAAGCCGGGCGATGCCCTGGCCATTGCCATCGCCCGCGGTGAGCTGTTGCAGCCGGGCAAGAAAGCAAATACCACCTGAGCGATGCGGAACCGGGAGCGAAGATTCCGGCCTGGTGCGGGCTGTCGCAAGGGAAGCCGGGGTTTTTCAGGTTTTCGCTGAATTGACTCGTCTGGAAGCAATACCTATAGTCTCCGCTTGCTCCCGCAGACGGACCCGAAATGCGCTATTGGAAGGATCTCCAGCCTGGTGAACGCTTCACCACCGACAGCCTTGAAGTAACCCAGGAAGACATACTGGAGTTCGCTGCCGAGTTTGATCCCCAGCCTTATCATCTGGACAGCAGTGCTGCACGGGAATCCATATTTGGTGGCCTGTGTGCCAGCGGCTGGCAGGTCACGGCGATGATGATGCGATTGATTACCGATACCCTGCAAGGCAACCAGATAGCCATTCTCGGTTGTTCGCGTGTGAGCCAGTTACGTTGGAAAGTCCCGGTATTTGCTGGCGACACCCTCTCGGCCAGCATCCAGGTGACCGCCTGTAATGAGTCTGATCAGAGCGGGCTTGGAGCCATGGATTGTGTAGTGATTATGGACAACCAGGAAGGCATCAAGGTGTTGGAGTCCAACATGACCCTGTTGGTCCAGAAGCGCGAAAATTGCGTCCAGGAGGAAACCCGCAACCATGGATAAGGTGTATATCCGCAGCCGCTGGTTCGAGGATATTCCCGTTGGCGAATTTCATGTCTTTGGATCGCATACGTTCAGCGAGCTGGAGATTGTCGAGTTTGGAAAGAAATACGCGCCGCAGGTTTTCCACACCGACCCGCTGGCGGCGCTGGATACGCCGTATCGCGGCCTGGTGGCTTCCGGCTGGCACCTGACGGCGATCTGGATGAAGCTGATGGTGTCCTACATGGAACGTTTTGCCAGCGGTGTGCGTGATGGCCGCCGCAACGGCGCCGGCATGGGCATTGAAGACCTGGTGTGGCATCGGCCGGTGCGTCCGGGACACACCATCACCTTCACTTACGACATTGTGGAAAAGTCCGATCGCGTGGTGCGCGACAAATGGGGCATCATTCGCAGCCGCAATGAAGCCTTCAACCAGTACAACCAGCTGGTGATGAGCTTCATGATCGACATCCTGGCGGAACGGAATCCGAACAGCGCCCAACAATAGGATGGGATTCCAGACCCTTTCCTCGTCATCCCGGACTTGATCCGGGATCCATAAACACACCGGTTTCAATGGATTCCGGCATTCGCCGGAATGACGGAGTCAAATGGCTGGCGGGATCAGGAGCAGGGCTCAATCGCCCTGCTTCACAACCGTGAAGCTGCGGCCATCCGCCAGGCTGAGTGTTTCACCGTCAAAGCTCGCCTGCAGGCTGACATCCTTCAGGTTCTTCGCCCCGGACGCATCCCCTTCGGCCCAACGAATCACCTGTATGGTGAGATTCTCGCCATCCTGAGTGTAGCTGCCATAGCCCGTCGCTACGCTGCCCGCATCGCCGGCCACCAGCACGAAGTGCCCGTCAACCAGGGCCAAATCGCCATTTTCCAGGGCATACAGTTCACCATCACCCGGACCTACCCATTTAAAGGTCTGCACCGTGCTGGTCCCCATGCCGAAAATCAGTTTCAGCTCGTCGTCGCCTCGGGTAACCGTGACATCATGTTCGGAATTGGTTGAGAAAGAAAAAGGTTCGCTGGTCCCCGGTGCGGTGCTGATGTGCTGCGTGGCAGTCAGGTGCATCGAACCGGTAGCGGGTTCCGCACGCGTTGGGCCAGTGTGCGACATGGAACCGGCGGTCTCGAACGGCTCGCTGTCAAAAATGGCCTGCTGCAGGAATACGCCGTCCTTGAACAGGAACACTCCGGTGAGAGGCATTTCCACCCCGTCCTTGGTGGTCAATCCGGTGTAGAACCACAGTCCATTGACCTGATCTTCAAGAGCCTGCTCCGGTGTTTTGTCGCCGGCGGATGCGCTGGAGCCGAGCAGCATGCCCGACAACATCAGGGGCATGAAGCGCTTCACATAACGACTTCCAAGCCTAAGCGCGGTAAGCCTGGATTGATGATTGCGGTTTTCCATTCCTTGTCCTCTGGGTTGGGTGTGGAGAGACCCGGTTGGCCCATACTAAACCAAAGCGCGGCTAGTGCATGCGGGGACACCCGACAGGGTGCGGAGAATAGAACGGAGTGATGCGGAAATAGCAACAGGCACCGGGCTGCTGATCTGCCACAATTATTGCAGCAGGCTTGCAATGTGAACTTTCCAGCGTGCGTTCACACGCTGGCTGCCTTACAGCAATGAAACCTGAAAGGAGTAGGAAGGTGAAGCGATATTCCTCAATCAAGAGCTGCATTTCCGCATATTTTTCCCTGTTGCTGCTGGCCGCTTTGAGCGCGAACCCGGCGGTCGCGGCTGAGGGCGTCGTGCCAAGCGAATCCGGGGCCCTCCAGGCGCGCGCTGCAGCTTTTCGCGGGCCGGCTGCGAATTCGGAAAAGCTGATATTTGTGACCGTGAACGGCGTGCGCCTGGCTTATCGGATGGAAGGGGCGGGTATTCCGGTCGTGTTTGTCCATGGTGAAGGCTATTCACATGAACTCTGGACCGAGCAGGTCGAAGCCTTCAGCGCCGGGCATCTGTTTATCAGTTACGACCGGCGGGGCCACGGCAGTTCCGAAGACCCCATTACCGGTTATTCCGAAACCGCACATGCCCATGACCTGAACGGACTGCTGATGCATCTCGGCATCCGCGATGCCCACTTTGTGGTGAATTCGCGGGGTGGCTCCATCATCATCCAGTTCCTCAAGCTGTATGAAGACAAGGTCCGCAGCATCACCTTTGCCGATGCCACGATTCCACTGGTGCCGATTTCCGAACAGTCCGCATTCTATCGCGTGGTTCCTTATCTGTTTGGGCCACCGCCCGACCTGGAGCAGGCCGCGAAGGGCCGCGAAGGCGCAACCAAATCGTCGTTCACCCGCGTAGCACAATCACGGCCGGAAGTACTGGCCGTGCTGCAGCGCATGTCGCAGCAGTACAGCCCGCTGGTGTCCATGAATCCGCAGCGCTCGGACATGTCGGCCCCGATCCACATAGGGCCCTGGAATGACCACGACTTTCCCGACATGAGCCGCATGGCCACGCCCATCTACCTGCTGGTGGCTGAGCTGAGCGATGTGTTCTTTCATGAAGGCGCGGCCGAAGCGCACCGCCTCTGGCCCAGCACCCGGCTGGAAACCCTGCCGGGTACCGATCACCTGCTGATGCTGGAGGACCCGGAGTCCTTCAACCGCAAAGTGCTGGCTTTCATCGAAGAAGCCGACCAGGTGATCGCGGGAAGGCGTAATGCAGCCCGGCTGGACCCTGGCTACGGCGCGGACATGAAGCAGTAGCACGCCGGGAGAGCCTGGAATGAGCAGGGGAACTTTCGCTGCCGAAAGCATCTGGAATGCCGGTGCGGTTGCGCAAAACGCAATAAATTACCTCAAGCTCGGCAATGGACCGGCACGGCTTCAATACTAAGGTTGAGCCCGGGATCAGCAGGAGAAATTACTGAGGAGAGATTCATGCGACTGATCGCAACCCTGTGCTTTTCGCTTTTTTTCGCGGCGGGCTGGAGTTCGTTACTGTTGGCCGAAAGCCCCAGGCCTGCTGTGACCCTGGAAAGCATATTTACTACCGATGATTTCCACAGCCAATTGGCCGATAACCTGCAGTGGTCTCCGGACAGCAGCCGTTTCACGTACACGCGTCCCGACCCGGCTTCCGGTTTGCTCAACATTCATGAGTATGAAATCAGCAGCGGACAGGAAAGTGATCTGCTGGCTTCCGGTGACCTGCAGATTGCCGGCCAGAATGTGCAGTTGTCCGGTTATCGTTTCACCGCGGACCGGAAATTCTTGCTGATTGCAGGGCCGGTGACGCGAACCTGGGACAGCAATTTTGAAGCCCCGCACTACGTCTACAACCCCGCCAGCAAATCCCTGGTGGCGCTGGCGGATGGCAGCCCGCATCTGCGTAATGTGTTCCTTTCTCCGGCTGGCACGCATGTGGGCTATGTGCTGGACAATAATCTTTATGTGACGGATCTGAATTCCGGCAGGACAAAGGCCGTCACCACCGATGGCAGCGCGGACATCTGGAACGGGGTATTTGACTACGGCAGCAAGATGTTTGGCTTCTTTGATGCCTGGAAGTGGTCGCCGGATGGCAGCCGCATCGCCTTCTGGCGCCTGGATGTCACTGCTGTGAAAGTCTGGTCGATGATAGACGAACTGGGCAAGTATCCGGAAGTCCGGCCCATGAAGTATCCCAATACCGCCGAGGCGCACGCGGTAAACCAGATCGGCGTATTTGATCTGCAGAGCGGTGAGACCCGATGGATGGATGTGGGTGACAACCCGGATGACTACATTCCCTATATCGAATGGAGTCGCAATTCACAGCAGCTTTCCATCCAGCGCCTGAGCCGTGATCACGACCTGCTGGAGCTGTTAATGGCGGATGCCGGCAGCGGAGATTCAAAGGTCATTGTGACGGACCGGGATCCGGCCTGGATTGATATCACCCGCGACCTGATGTTCCTGCAGGGCGAGGACCGGTTTGTCTGGACCTCGGAGAAAAGCGGTTACCGGCATGCCTATCTTTATGATTACGACGGCAAGGAAAAACAGCTGACTTGGGGAGATTGGGAAATCTCTTCCCTGATCGGCGTGGATGAAGCGAATCGCTGGTTGTACTTCTATGCCAAGAAGGATTCATTCGTCGACCAGCATGTCTATCGCGTGAGCCTGAATGGGTCCGACGTGGAGAAACTCTCCGCCAGGGCTGGCTGGTATGAATGGGAAATGTCGCCCGATCGCAGGCATGTGGTGCAGACTTGGTCGGACGCAGCGACGCCACCGGTTATCAGCTTGCGTGATCCCGCCGGCGAGTCGCAGAAAGTGCTGTGGAACAATGAGCTGGCCGGACTGAAAAAATACACTTTCCCTGCCCCGGAGTTCCTGCAGTTTGAAACCGAGGATGGCATTGCGCTCAATGCTTACATGATCAAGCCCTCACATTTTGATCCGGCCAGAAAATACCCGGTGATCATCTGGGGCTATGGCAATGCGGGTTCGCAAATGGTGGTCAACAGCTGGGGCGGACCCTGGGATGGCTATCGGGAACTCCCTTTGTGGCATCGTTACATGGCCGAGCAGGGGTACATCATTTTCAGCATGGATAACCGCACCACTACGGGTCGTGGCAAGGTGGCCAAAAACCTGACCTACGGCGAGTATGGCAAGTGGGCAGTGCTTGATCAGCTGCAAGGCGCGCGCTACCTGGAATCACTGCCTTTTGTTGATCCGCAACGATTGGGTTTCTGGGGCTGGAGTGGCGGGGGTTATCTCGCAGCTGCGATGATGACCAAGGGTGCTCCGCATTATAAAGTCGGTGTCAGTGTGGCCCCGGTGATCGACCTGGTCAACTACCAGGCAGTGGGCGTGGAGCGTTGGATGGACCAGTTGGAGAACAATCCGGAGGGCTACGCGCGGGTCAACCTCAGCAACTATGCCGACAAGCTGGAAGGCGATCTGCTATTGGTCCACGGCACCGGCGATGAAAACGTCAAATTCGCCTTTACCCTGCAGTTCGCCAATGCCCTGATCAAGGCCAACAGGCAGTTCGACATGATGGTGTATCCGAATGAACACCATGGCATCGAAGGTGCGCGCCTGCATGTGTTTACCAAGGTTGCCGAATACTTCAAGGAAAAGCTTTAACTGGTTACAGGTTTACGCTCCTGGCCAGTCAAATCCTGATTCAATCTGAAACCCGCAGAGGTGAGTGCAATGCGTCTGACAACGATACTCTGGCTGTTCCTGTTCCTTGCCGCTGGCTGGAGCCCACAGATCCAGGCGGATAGCGGGAAGCCTGCAGTCACGCTGGATAGCATCTTCAACACCGCTGACTTCCACAGCCAGCTGATTGAGAACCTGCAGTGGTCGCCCGATGGCCAGAGTTTCAGTTTCACCCGCGCTGATCCTGACACGGGCCTGCTGAATATCCTTGAGTACGACATCCCCACCCGTGAGCAACGGGTAGTGCTGGCCGGTGCAGACCTGGTCATTGGCAGCCAGAATGTTCAGATGTCGGGGTACCGGTTCACCGGCGATGGCAAGCACATCCTGATTACCGGCCCGGTAGTGCGAACCTGGGACAGTATTTTTGAAGCCCCACACTACCTTTACAACACGGCCGACAAGTCCCTGTTGGCCCTGGCCGATGGCAGTCCGCACCTGCGCAATGTGTTCCTTTCGCCGGCCGGCACCCATGTGGGTTATGTACTGGACAATAATCTTTATGTCTTCGATATGAAGTCCGGCAAAACCCAGGCCGTTACCACCGATGGCAGCGCGGACATCTGGAACGGCATCTTTGATTACGGCAGCACGGAATTCGGCTTCACCGATGCCTGGAAGTGGTCCCCGGATGGCAGCCGTATCGCCTTCTGGCGCCTGGATGCGACGAACGTCAAAGTCTGGTGGATGATAGACGAACTGGGCAAGTATCCCGAAGTCCGGCCCATGAAGTACCCGAACACTGCCGAAGCGCATGCCGTGAACCAGATTGGTGTTTTTGATCTGCGAAGTGGCAATACCGCCTGGATGGATATTGGCGATAATCCGGACGATTACATCCCCTATATCGAGTGGGCACGCGATTCACGGCGGCTTTCCATACAGCGCCTGAGCCGCGATCACGACCTGCTGGAGCTGTTGATGGCTGATTCAGACAGCGGCCAATCAAAGGTTATTGTCACGGACAGGGACCCCGCCTGGATTGATATCACCCGCGGCCAGATGTTCCTGCAGCAGAAGGACCAATTTGTCTGGACCTCGGAAAAAAGCGGTTACCGGCATGCCTACCTGTATGACTACGACGGTAAGGAAAAGCAGCTCACTTCCGGTGATTGGGAAATCGATTCACTGATCGGCGTGGATGAAGCCAATCGCTGGCTGTATTTCTATGCCAAGAAAGATTCATTCATCGATCAGCATGTATACCGGGTGAGCCTGGACGGTTCTGAAGTGGAGAAGCTTTCTGGCAAGCCCGGCTGGTATACGTGGGAGATGTCGCCGGATCGCACCCAGGTGCTGGAGACCTGGTCTGATGCATCCACGCCACCCGTGATTTCCGTGCGCGATCCTGCGGGCAGCAATACACAGGTTCTGCTGCGTAATGAATTACCGGGGCTGCAGAAGTATGCAGTACCCAATCCGGAGTTTTTCCAGTTCGATACCGAAGATGGCATCACCCTCAATGCCTATTTCATGAAGCCATCCAACTTCGATCCGGCCAAGAAATATCCGGTGATTGCCTTTGACTACGGCAATGCGGGCTCGCAGATGGTGATCAATGCCTGGGGCAGCGCGCGCGGCATGCACCGCGACATGTGGCATCGCTACATGGCCGAACAGGGTTACATCATTTTCAGCATGGATAACCGCACCACCACCGGGCGGGGCAAGGCCGCCAAAAACCTCACCTACGGCGAATACGGCAAATGGGCTGTGCTTGACCAGTTGCAGGGCATCCGTCACCTGAAAACCGTGCCCTGGGTGGATTCGGAACGCATCGGGTTCTGGGGCTGGAGCGGCGGTGGCTACCTTGCCGCGGCAATGATGACCAAGGGCGCGCCCCACTACAAAGTAGGTGTCAGCGTGGCGCCGGTGATCGACCTGGTCAATTACCAGGCAACCGGTGTTGAGCGCTGGATGGACCAGCTGGAAGTTAATCCGGAAGGATATGCACGGGTCAATCTTGAAAATTTTGCAGATCGTCTTGAAGGTGACCTGTTACTGATCCACGGCACCGGCGATGAGAACGTCAAGTTCGCTTTCACCCTGCAGTTCGCCGATGCCCTGATCAAGGCTAACAAACAGTTCGACATGATGGTGTATCCCAACGAGCATCACGGCCTGGAAGGCGTGCGTTTTCACGTCTACACGAAGATTGCGGAATACTTCAAAGAGAAACTGTGAGGGTAACCAATTCTGAATGGGTGGAATTGATTGTCATGGCTTTACAAGACCTTTTTACAGGTCTAATATTCAGTCTTATACAACTTCCCCCAAGGTATCTCCATGACCCATCAAATCCTTACTGAGGTGGCAGCAAGCATCTCCGAACTGAAAGCCAATCCAATGAAAGTCGTAGCCAGTGGAGAAGGCATGCCCATTGCCGTGCTTAACAGGAATGAACCTGCTTTTTATTGCGTCCCCGCCAAAGCTTATGAAGCGATGATGGATCTCATCGAGGACAAGGAGCTGCTGGAAATTGCCAAAAGCCGAATGGATGAGGAAAGCATAAAGGTTAACCTGGATGACCTATGAGTTAGCCTTCAAGAAGAGTGCACTGAAGGAATGGAAAAAACTCGGACCCAATGTCCGGGAGCTTTTCACCAAAAAACTCAAGGAACGGCTTTCCAACCCACATGTTCCTTCCGCAGCGGTAAAAGGCGGAATCAACCTGTACAAAATCAAGTTACGCCAGCTCGGTTATCGCCTGGTCTATTCAGTATCAGATACGACGGTCACAGTCACCGTTCTCGCTGTCGGCAAAAGAAACCGGAATGAAGTCTACGATCTGGCACTATCGCGTAATAAAGACGATAAGTCATAATGTTTGCATTCAGGCGCGCCGAGTGTAGCGAGGGAAGCCACGGCGGAGCATAGCGACGCCGTGGCCGTCGGCTGGAGCGCGTTGTTAGTGCCAGCCACGCGCACTCAAGGCGTGTTGGCAGGTGCGCCACCACTCTTCTTCTCTCTTTTCTCCCGCGACAGCTTAACTCTCTCCGGCATGATGAACAGGTACAGTAGAAATTTCGACATGAAGTCGTGTGTCTCTGTGGCGTCGTCCCCATCGACTTCATTCAGATTGTCCTTATCCGGATGGGCGCCCCAATTTCCGAATATCCGAATTTGATGTGCCCAATCTTTAACGTCTTTTGGCAAGCTACCCAAGGATTCAATCTGCTTAATAAGCTCCAGCTTTGGATCAGCGCCGAGCTGAACTAGAGCGCCTTGCAGGCTTCTACGAAACATCGCGCAGCTGGCGCGGTTGGCTTTAATTGCTCGGCATTTCAATGCCTCTTCGTAGTCCTCAAGGATATCTTTCGGAATAAAGTCCTTTTCCTCTTTATTCAGCTGGTCGTCTAGCGACACTGGAAACATCTCATCCCAGCCTTTCATAGTTAGATTTTCGTTTCCGCTGTACGGATTCTGTTCGAGATAAAACGTCTTAAGGATAAGCTTCCGGCACGGCTTGCACCTGAAAACAACGTAGAACTCGACGTCACGGTTCCTCAACTGGTGATAGTCATTCCACAATGCCTCGATGTGGCTCCGCGCGCCGCAATGCGGGCACAATTCGATCAAGTCCTTGACGTGGGTATTGATGGCACCTTGAGCCTCTTTAATGTTCATCGTGATACCACCTTTTACACTGGCTCTAACGTTTTAGCTAAGCGGCGCGTGCGCAGCACGCGTCCGATGGAGGCCGAAGGCCGGAATGCACTTTAGCGCCTTGTTAAACACCATCCTCCGGACCACGCCATCCGCGATGTTCAGCCAAGTATGTAAGTCTATCGTGTAGCTCCGGATCATTAGCGCAAGACTCCAGAATTTTTTCAGCGATTTTGTCGCAAACTGGCAATCGATCGACGGTAATGAAGACTCGAGGCATATCATCATCCTCAACTTCTCTCTCTTCGTAGCTAAATGACAAAAGTCCCCAAGAGGCGTAGTGATCAAGTGTGGCAATGTGGGGCATGTACAGATCGCCATCGCAGTAATCAATTTCGTCCGTGACAAGAACATCGAGAGCATGCTCTTTTCCATAAAAAACAGACTGCCCTGCGGCTTCGATAGCTGCCTCCATCAATGAATCAATACCAGCATATTTAAAGGCTAAGAAGGTAAGTAGTTCATCTCGCTTAATGTGAGCTGACCAATTATCAAAATGGTAATAAAGTTCCTCTCGATATTTCAGAACTTCTGATCTAAGCAGACCCTTGCTTTGACTGGTCTTTGAATCGAACTCGTCATGGTGGTCAAAGCACAAATACACGAGATTTCCAGGGGAGTTGTTGCTCGGATTTCCATCAACGTGTGCAATTTGACCCCTTTTAACAGTTTCATCTCGATTTAGACCGTAACAGATACAACATCGCCGACGCGACTGAACCAAGATTTCGGTTTGAATGGAGTCGGGAGCTTTAATTCTCTTAGTCATTGCATGTGGTGTTTAACGTTTCAGTTAAGCGGCGCCGAAGGCGTCCGGTGAGCGCAGCGAACGCACTTTAACGCTATGTTATATGGGCTACTCTCCATCAATCCATTCCAGTTCTTGGTTGGCCGTAATGACTCTGAAGGGAAACTCAAGATATAGGTTCGCCCTCTGAGGTTCGCCATCTTTTACGTAGATTAAGTAAGTATTTCCCTCCTGGATATCCACTTCGAAAAATCCGTCACACGGCGGGTTCTTATCAGGTTCACCCGAGTTCACCGACCACGAAAGGTCAACCTTGCCAGAAGATTCTCCCTTTATGTCACGCGTTTGGGTAAATTTTGCCGTGACCTTGTCGGTGTCTCCGGATTGTTCGTATGCCAGAGTTTCAAGCCAGCCAACAAATACGAGGTCGGACTCCTCAAGCAACTCTAACGCACGCGCTTTAGTGTCTGCCTCAAGCTCTGCAACAGCAGCTGAATACTCGGCTTTATCCTTAAAAAGCCAGGAGCAGGAAAAAACAGGCTGCGTGAATCCAAGAAGCAATGACAGAGTTATTAGTGTCCTTGGATTCATGCGTATAACGTAATTAGCTAAGCGGCGCGTGCGCAGCACGCGTCCGGTGGAGGCCGAAGGCCGGAACGCACTTTAGCGCTTTGTTATGTGCCGAACAGATTTACTCATCTCCGATTGGAACTCGCTTGTTTCGCTTGCGATATTTTTGAGAATACTCCCGACGTTGTTTTGTAACCTCGTACAAAACTATTCCTGATGTTGTTCCCAGGTTGAGGCTTTCTATCATGCCGTACATTGGAATGTTGACGCACAATTCACTGTTTTGAACTGCCAAGTCACTTATTCCTCGCGATTCGTTTCCAAACCATACGGCCAGCTTGTAGTGCTGGGTATAGTCACCCTCATGCAATATGACATTCTCCTTTCCTTTTACGTGTGGCGAAGTGACAATTGAAACGAAGTGGTTGTTTGTTAAATGCTCTATACATTCTTCCGTACTATCAAAGCGTTTAACGAAGCTCCATTTAATCGCAGATACCGATGTCTTCGACAGAACACGGGCTTCCCGCATTTCTTGCCAGTCGTCTGGTAATGCCTTTCGGGGATCTACGATGTAAGCCTTCTCAACCCCTAGAGCATTTACGTTCCTAATTACAGTGCCGATATTCATGATGTCGTGCGGGTCTTCAATAACTGCGATTAGGTTTTTGCACCTCGAAGACTTGATTTTGTCGGCGCGTAACCGCGATGATGATTTCTTGTTGGTTTGTTCATCCATGGGTTTTCAACTGTATTTACCAAGGCACATAACTGCAATTCTCTGGAAAACGTCATGTTAACGGCTTTTGAGGTTCGATTCTGCATTATCAGGCTTCGATACTCCTTCTGTTTCAGACTATTAGCTGTGGCGGCCCGGTTCGTTAACACCACTTTTTCTCGTTCAAGGGATGATAACGTACATGGCACCGCCTTTCTTCAGATGCTGCAATGCTTATTTAGTGGCCAGGCTTTGAAATGACTTCACCCGGTTAGTGAATTCATGCCTGTGGAGGACCGCTGAATTGGAGTGTGAAAAGGATTTGCCGGCTGGTGGTTTCAGGTGGGAAAAAGGGCCTGGGAGTGATTCAGCTCTTTTGATGGGCCGGTAGTGTGCTGCTCGAAATTATCTGGAAAAGTTCAAAGCTTAAAGCTGGTCATTCAGCTCATTGCGGTAAATCTTGCCGCCCTTTATCACCAGCTCGATATCGCGCAGGGCCTTGATGTCTTCGACGGGATTCTCAGCCAGCGCGACGATGTCGGCGTACTTGCCCGTTTCCAGCGAACCGATCCGGTCTTCCGCGCGCAGCATGCGGGCCGTCTCGATGGTGGCGGATCGCAGCGCCTGCAGATCCGTCATGCCGGCCTCGACATAGTACTGTGCTTCGCGCGCAGTGGCGGTCGTGCCATCATTTGGCTCGGCCGGCATCTGGTCCGTGCCCAGCGCGATGTTAACGCCTTCCTCGATCGCCATCTGCAACACCTGCCAGTGTTGTTTGCCCACGGATTCGAGGCGCTCCATGTACCAGTCGGGCGAACCGATTTTCTCGAAAAAGGGTTTGCTGGCGGGCTGGCTCACCACCATGGTGGGCACAAACCAGGTCCCGGCCCTGGCCATCTTCCTGAGTGTGGTGCGATCCAGGAAATAGCCGTGTTCGATGCTGTCGACGCCCGCATCGACGGCGATATTGGTGGCCGCTGAAGAACCCGAATGCGCCGCAACCTGCGCGCCGAACCGATGTGCTGCATCAACCACTGCGCCGATTTCCTCAGGTGTCATGAGCGCTTCGGCCAGTCCACCACCTTCGGTGGCGATGCCGCCGGAGACCATGATCTTCACCCACGAGGCGCCTGCGCTGATCTCGCGGCGAGCCGCTTTGATGAGTTCATCGGGACCATCGTTGTAGGTTATGCCGGGTGACGATCCATGTCCGCCAGTGATGACCAGCGCCTCACCCGCACTGAAGATTCGGGGGCCATCAGCCTGGCCTTTCTCGATGGCTTTGCGGAGCGCGATGTCCACGTGGCCCGGAAACCTGGGTGGCCATGAATTTCCGGGAGAACGAATTGTGGTGACGCCGGCTTCAAGGCTCTCGCGAGCGTAGCCCGCCATGCGCATGGCCAACTGGCCTTCGGTTTCATTGCGAAGTTCGTCGGCCATTTTTCCGGGCAGGGCCAGGCCGAAGTGCACGTGCATGTTCATCAGGCCCGGAATGAGCCAGGTGCCAGTGACATCGATGACTTTGGTTCCCGCGGGAATGGCTACTTCATCCTGCTTTCCGATGGCAGCAATCCGGTCACCTTCCACCAGCACGACCGCTTCATGCAACGGTGCTCCGCCGTCGAGATTGACAACAGAGCCACCCATCAGCGCAGTGCGATCTGCCGCATGCGCACCCATACTCGCCATGACGCTGAGCGCCATGGCGCCATACTGTGCCAGCAGGCTGCGCTGCACCGGCCTAGTTGTCGAGAGTGTTGCGGTAGATATGCCCGCCCTTCATCACCAGCTGGATATTGCGCAGGGCCTTGATGTCTTCCACGGGATTTGAAGCCACCGCGACGATATCGGCATACTTGCCGGGTTCCAGTGAACCGATGTCTTTTTCAGCACCCAGCATGCGCGCGGTCTGGATGGTGGCCGACTGCAGTGCCTGCAGGTTGCTCATGCCGGCCTCAACGTAATATTGCGCTTCTCGCGCGGTGGCGTTGGTGCCGTCATTGGGCTCGTTGGGCAACTGGTCGGTGCCGAGCGCAATATTGACACCCTCTTCAATCGCAGTCTGGAGCATTTTCCAATGATCCTTGCCGGCGGCATTGCGGCGGTCCAGATACCACTGGGGCGAGCCAATCTTTTCAAAGAAGGAGGCACTGGCAGGTTGGCTGACCACGATCGTGGGAACCAGCCAGGTACCCTTCTGCGCCATCTTTTTCAGCGTGGGCCGGTCCAGGAAATACCCATGTTCAATGCTGTCGATGCCGGCATCGATGGCCACATTCGTGGCCGCTGATGAGCCCGAATGGGCGGCCACTTTGGCTCCAAAGCGATGCGCTGCATCGACCACGGCATTGATTTCTTCGGGGGTCATCAGGGCTTCAGCGAGCCCACCGCCATCGGTGGCGATTCCTCCCGAGATCATGATCTTGACCCAGGTGGCTCCGGCGCTGATTTCGCGGCGCGCTGCTTTCATCAGCTCATACGGGCCATCGTTGTAAGTCTGTCCGCGTTCCGAACCATGACCTGCGGTGATCACCAGCCCTTCCCCGGCGCTGAATATGCGTGGGCCATGCGCCTGGCCTTTGTCGATGGCTCGTTTCAGGTCCAGGTCACCATGCGAAGAGTCTCCGGGCAGGCGAATGGTGGTCACACCGGCCTGGAGGGTATCCAGCGCAGCCGCCGCCATACGCAAGGTCAGTGCACCGTCGGATTCGTTGGCCAGTTCGGCCTCCATCTTGCCGGGCAGTATCAGCCCCAGGTGCACGTGCATGTTCATCAGGCCGGGAATCAGCCAGGCGCCATTCACATCGATGACTTCAGCGCCTTCGGGGATGCTGACATCACTGGCTTGCCCTACGGCCGCGATGCGATCACCTTCGATCAGCACCACTGCGTCGGCGATGGCCTTGCCGTTTTCAATGTTGACTACTGAACCACCAACCAGAGCTGTTTGGCCTGCGGCATGCGCTGCAGCCATATTCAGCGCAGCGATCAGCAAAGTTACGCAGAAATTGAAGTTCTTGCGGCTATTTGTCTTCATGGCTTTTCCTGTCTGTCGGTGAGCGGACTGACTGCGTCTCAGGGGAACCCGTGAGGTCTCGGTAAAATTCTTCAAACATCAAAAAACTGGCCCCGGAACTGCTTCCGGGACCAGCAAACATCAATTGCCAAACATGTAGGTCGCGCGTATGCCGAAGCGTTGGTAAGACGGTTCGATGAAAATACCACCCGCAAAGGCCTTCTGATAAGCGTTGGTGTAGTAATCCTGGTCAAACAGGTTCTCAACATAGGCAACGATATGGAAGTTGGTGTATTCAGCACCAATGCGCAGGTTGAAGTAGTTGTAGGAAGGTACGTCCCAGGGAAAGCCGGAGTAAATCAGGGCGAATGTGTCCGGCTTGATCTCATCACGGTATTTCCACTCCAGCCGCGCATATCCGTCCCAGTTCGAAGCCCAGTTGAAGGCATACTCGAGGTTGGCGTTGGCAGTCCACTCTGGTGAGTTGGGAATGGTCTCGCCGTCCAACACCCGGTTGGCGCCGTCGATCAGGGCGATGAACTCATCAAACCGGGCGTTCAGGTAGCCGAGGCCGAAATCAAAGGTAAAGGCTTCGGACAACAGGATGGTGCCGGTAACTTCAGCGCCCTTGGAAGTGGCTGAATCCGCGTTGTTCACACCACCGAACAGTACGAAGTCGCCGTCCTCGTTGATCAAGTTCTCCTGGTAGGCGACCTGCATGTCGGTCCAGTCCATGTAGAAGACCGCAAAGTTGAGCCGTGCCCGCGAATCAAAGAAATCGGCCTTCACGCCAACTTCATAGTTCCACAGTTCCTCAGGGTCATAGGTCTCAGCTTCCGGGTTGGGTGCGATCTGTACACCACCGGACTTGTAACCCTTGGAGATCGTGCCGTACCAGGTGGTTGTGTCATTGGGCTGGAAGGTGGCCGCGATGCGTGGCGAGAAGTCCGAGAACGTGTCGTTGGCCGAAATAATCGTTTCCAGGGCGCCTGAGAATCCAACGATGTTGGTGGTTTTGTCTTCGCTGCTGTAGCGACCTCCGCCCGACAGCGTCCATTGGTCGTTCAATGCATAGTCCACCTGTCCGAACACGGCCCAGGTATCGGTATTCTCCGAGGAGTCATCCGCGTCGATCAGGAATCCGTTGGGCAAGCCGAACACCTGCTCTGCGCCCACGTAAGTGCGATTCCAGGACTCATTTTCATCCTCGGCATACAGAACGCCGGCACTCCACTGCCAGGGGCTGTCGTTGGTGTTTTGCACGCGGAATTCGGTGCTGACGCTCTGGCGGTTGAGATTGCGGTATTCATTGAAGAAATCCAGGCTGCTGCCGTCGATGTCACCGGCCAGGAAAAAGTCCGAATTGATGTAACCGGTGATGTTGGTGAACAGCAGGTTGTCAGTGGTGTAATCGGCCCTGAAGACACCGTTGCGCAGGTTGGTACCGAGGCTCTGCGGCGTATTGAAATTGACGCGGTCATCATTCTGCGGATAAAAGCCCACGGTGTCGATAAACGGGTCGGATTTGCCATCGCCATCACGGTCCGGGAACAAACCAGCGTAGAGCACATCGCCTGCGAATAGCGAGAACACGCCAGAGGGTACACCCTCACGCATGCCGACTTCCTCTTCGGAGTAAGTGAAACTGCCATCGATGGTCAGGTTTTCATTCGGTGTCCAGCGCACGGCAGCCCTGGCGTAGGCATAGTCCTGGTCATTGCCGCCACCAATCGGGTGGATGTTCTTGATATTGCCGTCTGAGGTTGTGCTTTTGACGTTGAAACGCATGGCCAGCGTGTCTTCAATCAGCGGCGTGTTCAGTACGCCTTCGGCATCCAGTGTATTGAAGCTGGAGTAATCGATCATGCCCGAACCTTCGAACACATTGCCGGGCTTCTTGGTAATGAGGCTGATACCGCCACCCAGGGCATTACGACCGAAATAGGTAGCCTGCGGTCCGCGCAATACTTCGATCTGCTCAATGTCCATGATAGCCGGATTGATGGTGCTGTTGGCCACGCTGAAGTCATCGACATAGAATCCGGTGGTGCCGTTGGGAGATTCGGGTCCAAGGAAATTCGTCACGCCGCGGATGCTGATCTGCCTGCGGGACTTGGCACCATTGCTGATAAAACTGGCATTGGGTACCGAAGTGACATAATCGCTGACGTCATTGAACATGGCTTTTTCAATGGCTTCGGCGTTGAAGGCCGTGATGGCAATCGGCACATCCTGCAGGTTCTGTTCGCGGCGCTGCGCCGTTACGATCACTTCTTCGATGGCAAGGGAATCAGCCTCGGCTTCCTGTTCCTGTGCGAACGTGTTGCTGGTTGCGAAGGCCAGCATGATGCTGGCGGGTAGTGTCGCCAACACCAGCCGCGTGCGTGACGATGCGGACGGTGAGGTCGCATCCTGTTTCGAGTATTGACTGTATTTCATGGGTTCTTTCCTCAGTTCCAAACTGTTGGTGATCAATAGGTTGCTGTTCACTTGACTGCGCCAGCATCCCCGGCTGGCACGGGTGAATCTCTCCCCAATAACGATTCCCGAACAAGGACAGGGGGCAGGGAACCCACTGTCAGTAACGCGTCGTAAAACTGGCTGAGCGGTTCAGGCTCGCCATTCCTTGCAATCCATTCTTCGCGGATTTTCATGATTTCCTGCATGCCAATCAGGTAACCCAGCACATAGGTTGGCCGGGTGGTGTACATGCCGACTTCGAGCTCAGCGGCGTAGCGTTCAAAGCGGACCCGCTCAGCCAGGAAATCGACAGCCTCCTCAAAAGTCATACGCCCGGTATGCAGGCTGACGTCCAGGATCACACGGGCAGCGCGCCACAGGCGATTGCGCAATTGCGTCAGGCGCACATCGTCACCCTGCAGGAAACCCTGTTCAAACATCATTTCTTCGGTGAACAGGCCCCAGCCCTCTGAGAAAATGGACTCGCGGGCGATCTTGCGCAGCATGCGCGGGTTTTCGCGGGTCTTCAGCGCATCGACATGGTGGCCGGGATAGGCCTCGTGCACGGCGATGATGGGAATCCAGGCATCGTGGTGGGAACGCAGCCGTTGCGCCTGTTGCTCCGGAGTCATCCAGTCTTCGATGGGCGTCAACACCAGCTTGCCTTCGAGGTCGGTGCCGAAGCGGTCCACGCTCTGGAAGGTTCCGAACGGCGATGAGCGACGCATGGCCGGCGGAGTGTCCACCGTCACTACATGCTCTCCAGCCGGCAGCGTGACAATGCGGTTTTCGATCACGAACTGCTGCGCCTTGTCGATCCACGCCTGGTAGGCCTGCTTGATGCCATCGACTGGTGGATGTTCGTCCTTGAGCTTTTCGTAAACTTCACTCCAGTGCTTGCCCGGCTCGATGCGTTCGCTGACTTCCTGGGCCAGTGCTTCGGTTTCCTCGAAGGACTGCATGCCGCGCGCGTAAATGTCGTCCGCATCCAGTTCAAACAGCCAGCGATGCTGCAGGATGTAATCGTAATGCTCTTTGCCGATAGCCCATTCGCCATTTGAGTTGGGCAGCACGTCATTGGCCAGGTACTGTTCGAATGACTCCAGCTCAGCAATGGCGGTGGCCAGTGCGGCGTTGAAGTCTTCAGCGCTGGCGGAACCGGCGCCGGATAGCGCCGCGGCATCGTTCTTCAGGCTTTTGATCGTACCCTGTGCCTTGAAGATGGCCGCTTCGGTAAAGCGCTTTGGCGGGTTGACCAGATTGGCCCGGCCGCTTTGCAGGTGTTGCGGTATGGCAGCCAGCACCTTCATCAGCCGGTCGGCACGCTCGGCGGGGCTTTGTGTGGATTCGGGCTCCAGCAGCCGGCCCACCTCGCCGGCAGGAATGTAAATCGCCGCATCCTTTTCCCACATGCGGCGTTTTTCTGCGCTGTAGGTGTCGGACTCCAGCAAGCCGACCAGGAAGCGCTGGTCGATTCGCTCGTCAAAGGAAAGGCTGGCGGACTCGACAGCGCGCAGGCGATCCAGCAGAGCGCGATTGCGGTCGATTTCGGCCTGGAACGCGGCGGCCGATACATCCGGTATTTCGGTGCTCTGGTCTTCGTCCAGTTGGGCTTTGGCGTATTCGCCAATGATGTCGTCCAGCAGTTGGGTCGCCGATGGCGCGGCTTCGACGAGGCTGCTGGCGGCTTCAGGCGCGGGCTGTTCGCTGACCGCCGTCACTTTGGCAGCTTCCCTGTCACCACATCCGGCCAAAGCCAGGGCGACCATGATGGCAAGGCTCAGACTGGCAACTGCCCGCCGGGTTCCGGCCGGACCCTGTTGCGCAGAACGCATCACCTGCTCAGCACTTTTCGCAACTTTGCTGATGTTGGGCATGGAATTCACAGCCTCCCCAGGTCTTCAAGAGTTTTGCGCACGACGGCGATACCGGAATCGTCCAGCGGCAGAATGGGCCGGCGCGGATAACCGCCGGGCAGGCCCTGCAGGTTCAGTGCTGTTTTGAACACGGCCTGGGCAGAGCCGAACTTCGCGGTGTAGTCGGTGTTGAACCAGTCTTGCATGATGCGGCTGTCCTGGGCGGCGGCTTCGAGCCCCCGTTCACGGTCACCCGCCCACAGGAAGTTGTAGAAGTCGGGCTGGGTCCTGCCCAGCACACCACCCGCGCCCATAGTGCCGTCGGCTTCCTCGGCCAGCACCAGTTCCGCGCCGGCACTGTTCATCGGAATGCCGAAGATCCGCACCTTCTGGTTCAGCGCCCGCATCACATCCAGGAAATGTTCCGGATCGCCGGTGGAGTTCTTGATGGCCACCACGTGGTCGAGGTCCGCCAGATGCGCCAGGGTTTCCTTGCGCAGATCGATATTGGTGCCCGGTGGCCAGTTGTAGACACAAATGGGCAGGGGCGTGGCCTGGTTGATGTCCTCGTAAAAGGCGATCACTTCCCTTTCGCAGGGACGGACATAGGGCGGTGGCGTGACCAGAATGCCGTCAAAGCCGCTTTTGGCCGCAGTGACTGCGTTGGTAATCACTTCGTTGGCGGTAAACGCATTGCAGCCGGCGATCAGCGGAATTTGTCCCTTCAGCACTTCACCTACGGTGGCGAACAGTTGCTCTTTTTCTTCGGCATTCATGCTGAACCACTCGCCGGTGGTACCGGCCACGATCAGGCCATGCATGCCCTGGTCGGCCAGCCATTCGACGAGTTTGCGCAACGTATGCAGGTCCATTTGCCCCTGTTCATCAAAGGGCGTGGTAATGGCCGGCATATAGCCACGCCAGCTGATGGAATCTCGATTCACCGCGCTTGAAACCTCTCAAAATGGCGCCCATGCGCCGAATCAACGCATGAACACTCGGAAATGCAGATATTTAGAGTTCTTGTTCGCTCGAACACTACGAACACTTGAATGCTGTATCAATAACAAAACATATTAAAATCTGTTGCGAAAAGCGCAACATGTAACCGAAAAGCGGCTGAATTACTCATGAGATGGGGCATCCCGATTCATATTTGGAATGCGGTAATAATCCGTTTTGTGACTGAGCCTCCCGATTGGATGTCGGAAACACCATAGAAACGCGGCAGTAAAATTTTTCTACAGCCCAAAAAAAAGCTGCACGGCAATCAAAAGCCGTGCAGCTTTCCAGCAGAGCATCAGACCAAGGGAAGCCTGGCTAATCGGTATAGGCTATAACGTACATCATGTCTCCAGGATTAAGGGTAGACAGTGTATTTAAATTGGTAAGAAAGCCATTAGCTGGAGCAACAAACTCTTCAACGACGTCACCTGCCAGGTTGTAAGTCGTTCCAAGCACCTTTCCCTTGGGGAAGTCTTCGCCTACGGTCACATTCGATACGAACAGGCCTGCCCTTCTGGCATAAAGGACAATGCCCCCTTGAAGCACGCGCGAATGGTCGAGCGGCACCTTCCTGCCCTCCATCATTCCGAGATGGGCCATGACGCTTTCAAAACCTCTGAGTCCCAGTTCCACTTCTTCCATATCTAGTGTCCCTTCGCTTCCGAGTTCAAACGTTACACTCGGTATGCCGCGGATGAATGCGGCGCCAGAGGCTCCTGATCTTGGGCTATCAATGGCTTTGGTTCCATACGAAGGGAGATTATCTATGCTTCCTGCTGCAGTTTCCCATATCACCGGAAAACCAAAAGCTTTGGCGAGAAACCGGATTTTCTCATCCAACTCCTCCTTTCCTTGTGGAAAAATTTCGATGTTCGGTGTCATCATTTCGTGCAGTTCTCCACCATGCAGATCGACATGGTAGTCGGCAAGACTGATGATCTCAGCATCAATCTTCTGTGCGATGTAATGAGACATCGATGTGCCACGGTGGTAGATCGCCGCGCGTTCCTCATGAACACTTTCCGGCAGTTCTTCCAGCGGATAGGCCTTGCCGAAGTTCACGAGGTCCAGAGGGTTTAGATACTTCGTCCGGGATTCGAATCCCTTCACGTTCTGAACGTGAACGATGAGGATCGCGCCAGCCAGCTTGTCAGGGTCGGTTCTCTTCGCCAGGAATGCCGAGGCCAATACCCCGGTTACTTCCGAAGGATGCGTAGCCCCCGTGAGCGCCAAGACCGGGCCGTCTTCTTTCCCGTTTATGACAGTAACAGGCACACCGAAAGGTCCGACCGCAGTCTCGCTCGCCATCATGGTCCAGGATTCCTTCGTGCCGGGTTCAATCGTTCTGCCGTCGATGACCAGTGCCTCATTGGCAACCGCAGGCGCAGATACAATTGCCAGGCCAGTCAGGCCGACAGAGCAAACAATACCCTGCATAACTGAATATAATTTTTTCACGCTAATTCTCCTAAAAAAGTAATGGCAATGGTGGGTGTGGCACGCTGTTCGCAAACACATTTCTGGTATGCGTGTGACAGCCCAACAGGCACGTACTGCTCTTCTTACCGGAACTCATACTTTCCGCGTATACCATAGGTTCGGTAAGAGGGCTCAAGAAACATGCCTCCCATGTATGCATGCTCAAACGCATTGGTATAAAACTCGCTGTCGAACAGGTTTTCGGCATAAACGGACAGAGAGTAATTCTGGTGTTCTATGCCAGCCCGCAGATTGAAGAAATCATAACTGGGGATATACCAAGGGTAGGTGCCTTCGGGTCGCAGATACGCGTTGGTTTCAGCGGTGTAATCGTCCCGAAATCTCCATTCCGCGCGCACATACCCATCCAGGGTGGAACTGACATTGAAGCCGTACTCGACATCGGCAGAGATGGTCCATTTCGGCGAACGGGGAATTGTCCGTCCATCGAATACTCGGTTTTCACCATCCAGGAACTGGGTTAATTCGTCAAACTCCGCTTCGAGATAACCCACGCTCAGGTCGGCCATGAGGTTTTCCGTTAACAATGCCGTAACGGAAAACTCAGCGCCATAGGATGTCGATTGCTCGGAGTTAACGAGTCCGTTGAATATGACAAGATTGCCCTCATCATCAAGCCCGGACTGCTCGAATTCGACCTGCAGACCGTCCCAATCCATGTAGAACAATGCGCCGTTGAGTCTCAACCGATTCTCGAGCAGATCAGTCTTGAAACCGATTTCATAGTTCCAGAGTTCTTCCTCATCGAACGAGTCATCGAAGGTGGAGAACGGAGGGACCTGAACGCCGCCAGCCTTGAATCCCTTGGAAATCGTTGCGTAGAGATTGACGTTTTCCCTGGCCTGATAATTGATGGCAAAGCGGGGAGAGAAATCGGTAAACGTTTCATCGGCGGATATGCTGTCCTCCTGAGCGCCGGTAAAACTGTATATCGTGGTTTTTTGTTTCTCCTCGGTATAGCGTGCGCCCACAGAAGCCGTGACTGTGTCAGTGAAATCGTAGTCCAGCTGCCCGAACACCGCCCAGGTATCTACATCTCCCTCACTGTCGCTGGAACTGATCACCGTACCTTCCGGTATACCAAAGATCTCTTCACCCCCGACGTAAGTCACGCTGTCTCTTGCTTTCTGGTCATTCGCATAGATTCCACCCAGAGTCCACTGCCAACGGCTATCGTTGGTGTTCTGAATGCGAAATTCCTGGCTGAAGCTTTGATCCCTGTTATTCCGGAACTCAGTGAAGAAGTCTTTGCTGCCGCCATCGATGTCGCCATTGATGAACAGGTTGGAGCTGATGTAACCGGTAATGCTCGTGAACAACAAATTATCCGTTGTGTAATCAACGCGCAGAGCACCACTGCCGGCTTTGGTTCCTACGTTCTGGGGTTGATCGAAATTAACCCGGTTACGATTGTCGGGATAGAACCCCACACCGTCCGGGTCCGGATCTCCCTTCCCGTCTCCGTCCCGATCCGGGAATCCGCTGTACAACACGTCGCCTTCAAACGTGGAGAAGACGCCTGAGGGCACCCCTTCACGCATGCCTACATCTTCGTGTGTGCTGTAGAGTGTGAAATCGACGGTCAAGTCTTCGGTGGGTGTATAGCGTGCGGACCAGCGAGCATATTTGTATTCGAAGTTGTTGCCGCCACCCGTCGGGTTGATATTCTTGATGTAGCCGTCCGATTCGTTGTATTTGACATTCGCGCGCATGGCGAAAACGTCTTCAACAACAGGGATGTTGACCACGCCTTCGATGTCCGCGGTATTGTAGCGGCTGTAGTCAAGCATGACCGATCCAAACAGATCGTTATCCGGCTTTTTGGTTGTAATACTGATACCACCACCCATGGCGCCCCTGCCAAAGTAGGTGGCTTGGGGGCCGCGCAAAATTTCAATGCGCTCAATATCCATGATGGGTGGATTGATGGTGCTGTTTACGACGCTGAAATCGTCTACATAGAATCCGAAGGTGTTACCACCGGCATCGTCCAGGCCGTCTGCGCCCCCACTGAAGCTCGACACACCCCGGATGCTGATTTTTTTCTTGGATCTAGATCCATTGGAGATGAAACTGGCATTCGGTGTGGCGCTGATGTAGTCCTCTACACCTTTGAACATATTTTTTTCGATGGCTTCACTGGTGAATGCGGAAATACTGATTGGAACTTCCTGCAGATTCTCTTCACGCCGCTGGGCTGTTACGATCACCTCTTCAATGGCTAATGTATCGTTTTCTGCCGCTTGTTCCTGGGCAAATGCGTTGGAGGAACTCAAGGCCAGCATGATGCTGGCAGGCAAAATGGCAATGGCCAGCTTGGTTGGCTTGAGTCCCAACCGTCTTCCCTTCATAGCATCTGAATGTTGACTGTATTTCATAAGTGCCTCCTTAGTCTTGAATAGCTTGCAAATTGGTGAACTGATAATTGCTTATCGGCCTCAGCATTCCCGGCTGGCACGGGTGAATTTTTTCCTGGGAGTAACTCCCGCATAAGGACGATCCTTGATGAATCGTTTTGGCGGGTAAATCAGATGGTCATCTGTGCTTCGAAAAAAACGTGGAAGAATATGTTGCGCAGAACGCATCACAGGCCCAGCACTTTTCGCAACGTCGCTTAATATGGGCATGGCATTCACAGCCTCCCCAGGTCTTCAAGAGTTTTGCGCACGACGGCGATACCGGAATCGTCCAGCGGCAGAATGGGCCGGCGCGGATAACCGCCGGGCAGGCCCTGCAGGTTCAGTGCTGTTTTGAACACGGCCTGGGCAGAGCCGAACTTCGCGGTGTAGTCGGTGTTGAACCAGTCTTGCATGATGCGGCTGTCCTGGGCGGCGGCTTCGAGCCCCCGTTCACGGTCACCCGCCCACAGGAAGTTGTAGAAGTCGGGCTGGGTCCTGCCCAGCACACCACCCGCGCCCATAGTGCCGTCGGCTTCCTCGGCCAGCACCAGTTCCGCGCCGGCACTGTTCATCGGAATGCCGAAGATCCGCACCTTCTGGTTCAGCGCCCGCATCACATCCAGGAAATGTTCCGGATCGCCGGTGGAGTTCTTGATGGCCACCACGTGGTCGAGGTCCGCCAGATGCGCCAGGGTTTCCTTGCGCAGATCGATATTGGTGCCCGGTGGCCAGTTGTAGACACAAATGGGCAGGGGCGTGGCCTGGTTGATGTCCTCGTAAAAGGCGATCACTTCCCTTTCGCAGGGACGGACATAGGGCGGTGGCGTGACCAGAATGCCGTCAAAGCCGCTTTTGGCCGCAGTGACTGCGTTGGTAATCACTTCGTTGGCGGTAAACGCATTGCAGCCGGCGATCAGCGGAATTTGTCCCTTCAGCACTTCACCTACGGTGGCGAACAGTTGCTCTTTTTCTTCGGCATTCATGCTGAACCACTCGCCGGTGGTACCGGCCACGATCAGGCCATGCATGCCCTGGTCGGCCAGCCATTCGACGAGTTTGCGCAACGTATGCAGGTCCATTTGCCCCTGTTCATCAAAGGGCGTGGTAATGGCCGGCATATAGCCACGCCAGCTGATGGAATCTCGATTCACCGCGCTTGAAACCTCTCAAAATGGCGCCCATGCGCCGAATCAACGCATGAACACTCAGGAATACAGATATTTAGAGTTCTTGTTCGCTCGAACACTACGAACACTTGAAGGCTGTATCAATAACAAGATATATTCGATTCTGTTGCGATAAGCGCAACATGAAGTGTTTTCTCTTTCCCAATCAACAAGACTGGGAAATATTCCGGTTACCTTTACAAAACAGGCACCAACCCCAGTGTCCCGATTTCATGACAACCGATTGCGTTACCTGGCTGAAGCGATTCGCGGCGGTACCATGCGCGCTGCCAGTGAAAACCTGAATGTCGCGCCCTCATCCATCAGCCGGCAGATTGCGCAGCTGGAAGAAGAGCTCGGTGTACCGCTGATCGAGCGCAACCGCAGTCCGTTGAAACTCACCGAAGCCGGCAAAATGGCGCTCAACTATTACCGTGAGTTCACCACCCAGCAGGAGGCCTTTATTTCCCAGGTACGGGATTTGAAAGGCCTGAAAGCAGGCGAAGTCCAGCTGGCCGTGGGCGAGGCCATGATTGGTGAACTGTTATTGAATGTACTGGAGAGTTTCATGTCCCAGTATCCCGATATCCGCATTCACATCCGCTCCGGCGGCACCCTGGACGTGGTCGGCATGGTACTGGAGGATGAGGCCCACATGGGCATGGTGTTCCAGCCCGAACCCGAAGCAAAGATCCGCGTGCGGGCTTCTTCCGACCAGCCCCTCAAGGCCATCGTTTCACCCAGCCATCCCTTGAGCAAACGCAGCAGTGTCAGTTTCCAGGATATCGCCAAGGAGCGATTGGCCCTGCCTGAGCCACAATTCAGGATCTGCCAGGTGATCTACGCAGCCGCAGCAGCGGAACATGTGTTCCTGAAACCGCTGTTGGTGAGCAATTCATTGCTGGTGCTCAAAGAATTTGCCCAATCGGGTTCCGGCATCACCATATTGCCCGGCATTGCGGCACATACGGAAGTGGCTGCGGGAACCCTGAGCATGGTGCCGATCGATCATCCGGCGATGATGCATACCAGCGCCAGTGTAATTACCCGGCTGGGTCGCCAGCTGCCGGTAGGCGCGGTGCGCCTGTTGCAGAAGATCGAGGCCACCATGCCGTTTTTCCCCGCTACCTGAGTAACCGGCTTCAGTCGCCCAGCAGATTGGCGATGGTGACCGGTTTCGCCGGAAACCGCGCCGTGAAGCCCGCTACCTGCTCCTCCTCCAGCCCGCAAGCCTGCACCAGCAGACGGGTCACAGCGTGGTGGCAATAGCGGCCCTGGCACAGGCCCATTCCCGCGCGCGACAGGAGCTTGGCGGCACTGGCCGAGCGGATGTCGGGATTTTCCTGCAGCAGTTTGCGCAATTCTCCTGTGGTGAGTTCCTCGCATTTGCACAGGGTGCTGGTAGTGGTCATCAGCTGATCGAAAAACGCATCGCCGGGCCAGGACAGACGGCTGAGCAGTTCGGCAAAGTTCCTGTGGCGGGTCCAACTTCGGCGGGCATTCTGGGCAGCCAGCTCGGCATCAGCGGCGTTAATTCTGCCCTGGTCCAATGCGATGCCCAGCGCAGCCAGCGTACCCGCTTCCATGGAGGCATCGGAGCCGGCCACACCGGTGGTTTCTCCGGCCACGTACAGGCCCGCCATGCTGCTGCGCATCCAGCGGTCATGTTGCGCAATCCAGCCGCCGCGTTGAGCGTTCCAGCGGCAGTCGGCGCCCGCCTGTCGCAGCAGTTCGGATGAACTCAGGAAGCTGAAACAGACGCCGAGCCGATCACAGTCGATGCCCCTGGCCTGGTCACGGAGCACCTGGCCCTGCGCGTTCAGCGGCGCAACCACCACGCTGTGCAATGCGCCGGTTCCCCTGGCTTCGATTACGGCCTCGCCAAACCTGACCGGCACGCCGGCTTTCTTCAGGCGCAGCAGAATTCCAGCCGTCTGCGCAAACTTGTCGCGGTGGCGAAACAGGGTGCCGGGGTGCTGCAACAGGGACAGCGGAGCTGCCCGGTGCTGCGCGAACAGCACGGCCGCGACTTCGCCGCCAGCCTGCACGATCTGGTCGGCAATCACCAGTTGCAGGGGATGGCTGCCGGCCAGCACGAAGCGCCGGCCCGGCACCAGTTGTTGGCTCTTGATAAAGGCCTGAATGCCGCCGGCTGCCATCACCCCCGGTGTATTCCAGCCGGGAAAGATCACCGGCAGGTCATAACAGCCAGTAGCCACCAGCACGGAGCGGGCATCGCAATTTCGGCATCCTTGCTCGCCATCCAGCACCACGCGGAACCGGTAGGGCTCGGTTTGTGACGGGCTTGCAGGGAAAATCCCGCTCACCGAAGTCCGGAACAACCATTCCACACCAATCAGATCATTGCTGCGCGCCAGCAGCTGCTTGGCCTTGCGGTAGGTTCTGCCCGGCAACCAGTCCTGCAGCGTGAAACCGGCAGGAGCCTGGCGCAGGAATTGCCCGCCACGGGCTGCCTGTTCCTCAACCACCGTCACTGCAAGCCCCAGACCATGGGCCTTTTCTGCAGCGGCCATGCCTGCCGGGCCTGCGCCGATGATCAGAAGATCGGTCTGCATGTTCATTCCATCCCGGCGGTGTCGCCGGTAGGATTAGCCACCATCGTTTCACCCGTCTTTACGACCATGCCTTGCCGCGCCGGCACCATGCAGGCCCGCACCCGGCGAAAGCGGTCATTGCCTGCATCAGCCAATTGCACCTGGCACTCGAAACAGGTGCCCATATTGCAATACGGCCCGCGCGGCTGGCCTTTGGCGGAATGGTTGAAGGTGGTGATGCCCTGCGCCAGCAATACGGTGGCGATGGTTTCACCGTCCCACGCGCTCACTTCCCGCTGGTTGATGCTGAGCGTGATTGGCTGGCCACGGTCAATGCTGCTGGAAGGGTTGCGTGCCATCGGTTCAGGCCATGAAGGCATTCAGGCCGCTGAAGCGGGCAGGGCTGAAAGGCTGCAAAGGATAGGAAGATTGACCCGTGAGCATCAATTCGCTCATCAGGCGGGCATAGGTCGGGCCATAGGTGAAACCGGACCCTCCGGCTGCGACGAAAAACCCGGGCACCTGCGCTACTTCGCCCAGCACCGGGAGTTGGTCGGCGGTGATGCAGGTGGTTCCGGTCCAGCTGCGAATCAGGCGCAGGCTTTTGACCAGGGGTACCACCTCCGCAGCCGTGCGCAGGTTGCCGGTGACCGAGTCCAGCCGCAGCAACGGTGATTCGTCCTGCGACCAGCGACCCTGGTTCTGCCGCAGTTGGGCACCCCAGCCGCCGCCGATCAGCAGGTTGCCGTCATCGGTCTGCTTCAGCGACAGCTTGCGGCCAACATGCTGGATCAGGTGCGTTACCACCGGTTGCACCTTTTCGGTGGCATTCATGGTCAGGCCCACCGCAAACAGCGGCAGGTGCAGGTGGGCCATGGCGGCGACCGCAGGGGCCCCCGCGCCGGCGGCATTGAGAATCTGCGAGCAACGAATGCTTTCCACGGCATCGGTTGTGGAATGGGATGCCGCATTGGCCTGCTGAACAGTCACCCGCCAACCCGCAGTGTCCCGTTCAATGGCTCTGACGGTTGTACCGGTCCTGATTTCAGCACCTGCGTTCCTCGCCTTGCGGGCAAAAGCCGGAGTCAGCAATCGCGGGTTGCAGTGGCCTTCGTCGGGACAGTGCAGGGCTGCTACTACGGTATCCGCCAGGTATGGCGCCAGCCGGCGCGCCTGGTTGCCATCCAGTAGGTCCACCCCCAAACCCTGGCTTTGCTCGATCCGGGACTTGCGTTCCAGCAGGGCGGATTGTTCGGTGTTTTCAGCCACCATGAGTCCGCCGTGCATGGCCAGCTGGATGTCGCCATCGAGCATGCTCTGCATGGCTTTCCAGTCCGCAATCGACAGCCTGGCCAGGCCCACGTAGAACTCCAGTTCGCGCTGCTGCACATCCAGGTTCTGGATCAGCCGGTGCTCAAGCTGGAAATGCAGGGAGCCGGCGTTCTGGCCCGAAGCGCCCTGGTTGATCTGGCCGCGCTCCAACAAAGCCACCCGGGCTCCTGCGGCAGCAAGATAGCTCGCCGTTGCGCAGCCGATCAGCCCACCGCCAATGACGACGACATCGAAAGCCATCATCGGCTTCAGGGCCATGAAGTTGATCAGGCTATGACGGCAGTGGCTTCGATCTCAATCAGGAAATCCGGCAGGGCCAGGCTCTGGACGCCGATCCAGGTATTGGCCGCGGGTGTCACGTCACCGTAAAACTCAGCCAGCGCAGCGCCCACCGGTCCCAGCAGTTCGGGTGAATGATTGACCACGTAGGTGCGCAACCGGACCACGTCGGCAACTGTAGCGCCGGAGGCCGCCAGCACTTCCTTCAGGTTGCTGAGCGCCTGCCGGGCCTGCGCCACCACATCGCCCGGGCCGACCACCTGGTAGTCCTTGTTCCAGCCGACCTGGCCGGCGCAATGGATGGTGGTTCCGCCGGTGGATTTGATGGCATGGGAAAAGCCGTACTGAACGCTGCCGTACAGCGTTGCGGGATTGATGGGTTCGCGTGACATGAAACTCTCCTCAGTGATATTCAACCAGTTCCAGCTGGTGGCCAAAAGGATCGATCACATACCAGGAGCGGCTGGGCGGGCAAGGTCCTTCCAGCATGTCGATCGAGCCGGCCATCGCCGTGCAGCCTTTGGAAACCAGGAAGGCAACCGTTTCGTCCAGTTGCTCAACCTCCAGGCACAGGTGCCTGCAGCCCACATCACAATTGCGCGGCGGCGTCTGGCGCGCATCGGCGGGCTTTTCATAACGGAAAAGTTCCATGCCCAGGCCATCGCTGAATTTCAGCATGGCGATTTCAAGACGGGCGCCCGGCACGTTGATGTGCGCGGCGGTCCAGTCACGGCCATCTTCCATCAGCGGGATTTCAGCGGCATCAAAAGGGCCCATGCGGTAGGCCACTTCGGCGCCAAACACCTCGGTGTAGAAGGCGATCACCGGTTCGATGTCCTGCACCGTGAGAGATACATGGTCAACACGTTTGAAAGGGACTTTGTTCATGCGCATTTCCTGTCGGTCCCGGTCTCAGGTATACCTGAACCCGGGTGAGTGAATGAAGTCAATTCAGGGCGATTCTAGACTAACGTTACTCGCAAAAGCTTGCATAACGCTGCTTGCACCAATTTGTTGCTTTCTGCGCAACCCGCAACATGCATCATGGGCATGGTTGTAGAATCGGCGGCGGCCGGGTGCCCTGATCACTACAGGCGCAAAGTCCGCTCGAGCAAGGTTCCCGTGGGGGCTTTGCATTTCTGGAGCTTCATCAACAGGCAGTTTTCATGAGGCACGTCGCATTATGAAGTCCATAGTCAGGCTGTTCAATGAATTGGTGGGTCCGGCCGCGGTGATCGCGGCGGGAACCATGGGCGCCGGTGCCGTGGCTTCGCTGATCCTGGCCGGAGCCTGGTTCCGCTATGAGCTGCTGTGGGTGGTGTTGTTCATGCTGCCCCTGTTCGTGATTGCGGTGGACTCCTCGTCGCGCATCGGCAGCGTGAATCGGGGTGAAGGCATGATGTCGATCGTGCGGCGGCGCATTCATCCTTCGGTGGCGTGGTTTTTCCTGGCCATCAACGTACCCATCCACATCCTGGTGGCCATGGGCCAGTTTTCCGTGATGACTTCGGCATTCCTCTCACTGTTCGGCATGCACCCGCCAGTCATCGGCGCGACAGCCGAACAGCTGGGCACGTACCGGAATTTCGAGATGGCTACCTCGGTGGGCCTCGGTGCGCTGGTTCTGTGGCTGGTGCTGTCGCAGGGTTATGACCGCATGCAGAGGGCCATGACCCTGATGATGGTGCTGATGTTCTTCTGTTTCCTGCTGATCGCCCTGCGCAGTTTTTCCGACATCGGCGCTATCCTGGCCGGCTTCATTCCCCGCATTCCCGCGGATCTGCCGGTGCCGGGAACGGATACCATGCGCCTGAGCACCGGGTCGATCATCGCCATCGTCGGTTCCGCCATCGCCCCGGGTGCGCTGCTGGCCATTCCTTACCTGAGTTCCGACTCGGGCAGTGATGCCAGCAGCCTCAACCGCGACCTGCGCAAGTCGGTGCTGAACCTGGGAGTGATTTTTGGCGCCTATGCCATGTTCATACTCATCGCCGGCGGTTTTGCGTTATATCCGCTGGAAAATCACGCCAGCATTGAGACTGTCAACGCGGCCGGGCAGGTGCTGACCTTCGCATTTCCCCCCGCGATCGCATTTCTCGGCCCACCGATTTTCACCCTGGGCCTGTTCATCGCCGCCCTGACCACCCTGGTGATCTGCGTGCAGGTGGTGATTTACCTGACGCTGGACATGCTGGGCCAGGACTGGACTTACTCCGCCGACAACAAACTGTTCCGCCGCCTGTTGATCGCGGTGACGCTGCTGGCCGCAGTTCTGGCGCCAGTCTGGACTTTCCCGGCCATGCTGAAAGTGATTCTGCTGATGGGCGTCAATGTGCTGATCATTCCGATGGTGCTGCTGGCCATGATCTGGCTGCTGAACAGGAAAGACGTGATGGGCGAGCATACCGCGGGTTTCTGGCGTAACCTGATCCTGGTGATGTGCCTGTTGGTGGCCATCGCACTGGGCATCGACAAAGTGCCTGATTATCTGGCTATGTTCTGAGGGAGCTTTTACCGTGACTGAAGTGAAAATCCAAAACATGATCCGCGTATTGGCTGCCTTGATGACTGCCACCCTGGCTGCCGGTCTTGTGGCTGATGATTCCAGCCCGGCTGAATCGACCACTGCTGCGGCCATCAAACTCGCCGGTGTCCCGGAGTTGCTGGCCCAGCCCGAACCGCCGGCAGATCGTCGCTATCAGTACGGTGAGGGCGAGTTCCAGTTCGCGGACCTGCGCCTGCCCGAGGGCGAGGGCCCGTTTCCGGTGGTGGTGCTGGTGCATGGCGGATGCTGGCTGGCGCAATACAATCTTGGCCACCTGGCAGCCATGGCGCAGGACCTGGCCGATAACGGCCTGGCCACCTGGACACTGGAATTCCGCCGCGTGGGCGATGAGGGCGGTGGCTGGCCAGGGACTTTCCTGGACGTAGCCAACGGCACCGATTATGTGCGCAAAGTCGCTGCCGAAAACAGGCTGGATCTCAACCGCGTGGTGGTGGCCGGGCATTCGGCCGGTGGCCATCTGGCGCTGTGGCTGGCTGCGCGGCACAAGCTGCCCCCCGAAAGCGAACTCTACATGGAAAACCCTCTGGCTTTGGCAGGCGTGGTCGCATTGGCTCCGGCAGCGGACCTGGAACTGACTTACCGTAACCAGACCTGCGGCGGCGCTTCCCAGAAACTGGCCGGCGGCAGTCCGGAAGAATTTCCGCAGCGCTATATCGACGGTTCAGCGGCAGCCCTGTTGCCGCTCGGTGTTCCGCAGGTGATTGTGAATGGTGATCATGATGAAGGCTGGTTGACGGTTTCGCGCGCCTACCAGGCCAAAGCGAAAAGCCTGGGAGAATCCGTGGAGATCATCATTCCGGAGAATGGCGGGCACTTTGAACTGGTCATGCCCGGTAACGCGGCGTTTGATCAAGTGCGCGCAACCATTCTCGGCATGGTCCCGCCGGCAGCCCGGACTTCGCCCTGACAGCACCGAGATTGGCCCTGAGTATACGGCTGACGCGTGAATGAGGAAAAAGCCCCACGACTACGTTGCCAATCCGCTGTTCACCTCGGCGTTTCCGGAAATTTCCGGTAATACCGTGAACGGACTGGGCGAGACTGAAACTCGCCGTCCTTCGCCGTTTTTCTGGCATCCGCCTGAACGGCAAACCCACGGCCTGTTGCAACAGGTGGTGATCGATTACCACCGCCAATCGCCCGAGATGCGCGAAGTATTCACACCCGCAGCCGACCGTGGCCCAAGGCCGGTGGAGAAGGCAGCGATTCGGGTGGAGAAACCGGCCGGAGAGTGGACCCGGCTGGTCAGGCAATTCGTACTGGAAAACGAGGGTGACCTGGTTGGCATCACACCTATGCAACCCGAATACGTTTACGAGGGCTACGCGGTTGAAGAAGCCAATGTCATCATCATTGGCGTCAGCATGGACTATGACGAAATTCGAAAGGCGCCCGCCTCACTGGAACAACCCGACGCCGGCGTGGAAGTCGGGCGACAATACAACCGGGCATCGCGGGTCGCCCGTCGCCTGAATAACTATATCCTGCAGCAGGGGCACTCGGCCAAGGCCTGGCCAGGTCCTTATGCCTCCGGGCTGAGCATGATGCCGGCTGCCATCGCCGCCGGCCTGGGTGAATTGGGCAAACATGGATCCCTGATCAATCGCGAGTATGGTTCTTCATTCAGGCTCGCGGCAGTCACCACCGACATGCCGCTGGTTTTCGACCAGCCTGCGGATTTCGGTGCCGATGATTTCTGCACCCGCTGCCAGGTCTGCGCCAATGCCTGTCCGCCGGGCGCCATTTTTGATGTGAAACAAATGGTTCGCGGGGTGGAGAAGTGGTACGTGGATTTCGATGCCTGCATTCCCTATTTTGGTGAAACCCTGGCTTGTGGCATCTGCCTGGCGGTGTGCCCCTGGAGCAAGCCAGGGACCGCGCCTAAGCTGGCTGAGAAAATGCTGAAATGGCGCGCCCGCAAGGCAGCCAAAGCGGCTGGCCAGGACCCGCAATGATTTCAGCGTATCAGCAGCACACGCTCATTGACGGGGTATAGCCACTCCACGCCCCGCTCGGTGACGATGGCATCGTCTTCCAGCGGAATGCGCAGCTTCTTGCCGCCCCACTCGGGTATGGCGGTGTAGGCAAACAGCTCGATTGAAAACAGGTTGCTGGGGTGGATCATGTACTTCATGCGCTCGGGATTGAACCAGGCGATCGAAGGACCAATGCCATGGCCCAGATTGCCCACGGAGTGGCAGCCAATGATGACATCGACGATGTCCGGGTCCGTGGTGGGCTTGTTGAACTCAGCCATCACCGCAAAACCGGCCTCGCTGATTTTGCTGTTGACCAGGTCGTAAATTTCGCCGGCCGTTTTGCCGGCATGGATGTGCTGCTTGAGCAGGTCACGTACTTTCCGGCCATTGTCAAAGGCCTTCTGCATGCTGGCCGGCAGCTCGGTCTCTCCCTCTTTAAGGACATAGGCCAGGCGTTTGACGTCGGTGTGGAAATTCAGGTAACCCACTCCAAAATCCAGCGCCAGGAAATCACCCCGCTGGATGATGTGTGCGGTGGACAAGGCCACAAAACCATCAGGTCCGGTGATATACACCGAAGGCATGCCGAACGAGGTGCCCAGTCCCTGTTCGAATTGCTGCTCGCGAATCCACCAGGCCACTTCTTCCAGAGTGGTTTTCCCGGGCGTGATCACTTCGTTGGACAAAGCCCGCTCCGCGATGATGCGGGACTTCTCACCGGCCTCGGCAAACCCGGCAATTTCACTCGCCACTCGCCGGGAACGGAAGTCGGAAGCCAGTTTCTGCGCGGACACAAAGCGGCTGGCGTACTTCTCACCGAGTTCACGGGTCAGGCGGGCCAGCGCCGTTGTGGTCAATCCGTCAGCCGCGCCGATGTGTTCCGCAAAATTCAGTGCAATGACTTTGGGGTCCCGTTCGGCAACGAATTCCGCGAGGTTGAATTCCTCGCTGTAAATATCGTAAGCACCGTTTTCCTCCACCAGGTAAGTGCCGATACCTAATGCAGCTCGCTCGATACGGTTGCCGCCCCGGTCCGTGAAAATGTAAAAGCCCCAGTCCGTGACATAGCCGCGGCCGAAATCTTCAGTCAATGGATCCTCATAGCCTTCGCGATTGACCGTGATCCACATATCTACCCCGTTCTCACGCATGACTTCGGGCAGGACCAGGTCAAATTTGTCCATGCGGATTTGGTTCATCCGTTCCCAGCGCAGGCGGGCTTCGCCTTTCCTGACCGGGTCGGCAGCCAGGACATTGCTGAACAGAACGAGGACCAGCGTGATCAATAGTGTCTTCATGGTTCCTTCATGGGCCGCAGCCCTGCGATGAGTTGGGACTGGGGTTCGCCGGGAAATTTTCCACTGCGGCGATCTTTCAAAAAATATTTCATATATATAACATTATCGGATAGAGTGACGGACAAGCAATCAGTTCGTCAATGATTCAACATCAATCCGAAGGAGAACCCATCATGCCTGGTACGCTGCACAGCCTGGTAGCTGAAATTGCCACCCGAAAAATCAGGGTCGTGGACCTGACCAATACCCTGCATGATGGTACTCCGGTGCTTCAGTTGCCGCCGCAGTGGAACCTGCACTGGCCATTCAGCATGGAAGAAATATGCCGATACGATGACCGCGGGCCGGCATGGTACTGGAACAACTTCAAGTGCAGCGAGCATACCGGTACTCATTTTGATGCGCCGATTCACTGGGTGAGTGGCAAGGACTATGAACAGAACGCCACCGACACCATCGCGGTGGAGCGTTTCATTGCGCCGGCCTGTGTGGTGGATGTTGTGGCAGAGGTCGAGAAGAATCCGGATTTCCTGCTGACCGTCGAGCATGTTCTTGACTGGGAGAAGCAGCACGGGAAAATTGAGGCGGGCAGCTGGTTCCTGCTGCGCACCGGCTGGTCCAAACGCACCGAGCATGACCATTACCTCAACATGGATGAATCCGGCGCGCATACGCCGGGACCCAGTGGAGAAGTAGTGCAGTTCCTCGCGAATGAACGCAACGTGCTGGGCTTTGGTACCGAAACCGTGGGTACCGATGCCGGCCAGGCGTTTGCTTTTGACCCGCCATTCCCCTGCCACGGCGGCATGCACGGTTCCAATCGTTTCGGCCTGGCCAGTCTGACCAACCTGGACCAGCTGCCGCCCAAAGGTGCAGTGATCCTGGCGGCGCCGCTCAAGATCAAGCAGGGTTCAGGCAGCCCATTGCGTGTGTTGGCCCTGGTTGAAGGCTAGGATCTGTTCACACCACTTCCCGCTGGCCTTCCCGGGGCAGGACCGCGACGGTTTTGCTGCCGAGCTTCTCCAGCGCAGTGGCGCAGAATTCCAGCTTGCGTTCGATGGCGACATCATCCTGGCTGGGATCGTGGTGATGTATCCATAGCCGCTCGGCTTCAGCCAGGCTGGCCAGGCGGCACACTTCCGACAGCGGCGAGTGCCCCCAGTGGACCTTGGTGGCGTATTCCTCATCAAAATAGGTGCAATCGTGCACCAGCACATTGGCGCCGCGGCAGAATTCGGCCAGGCTGTGCAGGAATTCTTCGTCGGCAAACTCCGAATCAGCGTGGTATAGCTCGTTGTCGGTGATGTAGCAGAAACTCCTGCCACCGTGGTCCACCCGATATCCCAGGCAATGTCCCGGGTGTTTGAGCAGCAGGGTGCGCACCCGGATGCCGTCCAGGTTCAGTTCCTGTTCGGATATTTCATGGAAACTCACCGTCGCGCCGAATTCGCGGATGGTGACCGGAAAGTAAGTGCCATCCATCTGGGCCACGATGAGCTGCTCAAAGCCTGCGGAATCCTGCGCGCAGCCGTGTACCCGCACCACATTGCCGGGAATATACAGGGGTGCAAAAAACGGAAAGGCATTGATGTGGTCCCAGTGCGGATGCGTGATCAGCAGGTCGATGTTCAGGTTCCTGTTGCCACCCTTGAGCATGTCCGAACCGCAGTTCTTGATTCCGGTGCCTGCATCGAACACCAGGTGGCGGTTGTTGGAAAACTGCAGCGAGTAACAGGAAGTATTGCCGCCGAAGCGGATGTAGCCCAACTGCGGAACGGGCAGCGTGCCGCGCACGCCCCAGGCGGTCAGCTGCATGGTGTCCAGCGACTGGATGACTTCATTGAATTTTTCGATGGTGAATGGCTTGATGATGTAGCCATCGGCTCCCAGCTTTTTTGCATTGTTCCGGTCAGCTTCATAAGCCTTGGCGGAAGCCATCACGATACGGACTTCGTCGAGGCTTTTGTCCTTGCGAATCATGCCGCAGAGTTCAAAGCCGTTGATGCCCGGCATCATGACATCGCAGATCACCACATCAGGCTTCAGTTCGCGAACCAGTTCCAGTGCGCCTTCCGAGCCGTGCTTGGCTTCGGCCTGGTGCCCGGCCCCATGCAGGTGCTGCAGGGCCACGCTCAGCGCCATGGTGCTGTCGTCTATCACCAGAACCCGAAGTTCCTGCAATTTCATGATAGCCACACCCGCCCGCATTGGCCGCGCCCAAGCCCGGTGTGACAATGCCGGCTTACATTCTGGACATGCATGAGTTTCCCCCCGGAACCCGGTTCCTGTCGTGCCACAGCATCAAGCCTGGAAAACCGGGCCGCATGCGCGGGTAAGCTTGTTGAAATTCCAGTGCAAACGCAAGCACGCGAGCTTCAATGACGCATAGAATAGCAGCAACTGTGGCGCAATCGCTGCTTCACGGCAGAATGGGTTCATTGCTTTGAGTACAACCCATCGGTTTGTTCAAAACCATCGGTAACCGGTCGCATTTCCCATTCGCGGAAGTCGGCATCTTCGAACAGCGCCTGCGCCGGTTTCTGCAGGTCAGCCGGCAATTCGACTCCATAGGTTCGAAAGCGGGTCATCACCGGCGCATAGAAGGCATCGACCAGCCCGCGCCGGCCGCACAGCCAGGGCCCGGCGTCTTCGTTGCCGGCGCGCAATTGCCGCCACAGCTCAAAGATGCGGTTGATGTCCCTTTGGGTACCTTGGGGCCACGAACCGACCTTGCAGCGTCGCTGGATATTCATCGGCAGGTTGTTGCGCAGGTCGGTAAAACCGGAATGCATTTCGCAGACGGCGGAACGGGCCAGTGCCCGCTGGCGCCAGTCCTGTGGCCACAGGTGGGCATCAGGGTACTGCTCTGCCGCCCACTCCATGATGGCCAGGCTGTCCCAGATCACCTGGCCGTCGACGTGCAATGCGGGAACCTTGCCATTCGGACTGATGGCCAGAACTTCGGCAATTCTTCCATCGCCGTAACCGGGCTGGGCGAGCGAGACCAGCTGTTCCTCGAATGGAATGCCAGCCCATCGCAGGCATAGCCAGGGACGCAAAGACCAACTGGAGTAGTTGTGGTTGCCTACGTAAAGTCTGGCCATGCTGTATGCCGTATCTGTTGTTATGGTTTGGAAGGCTGAGCATTCCACAAAATGCGTAAAAATCCAACCTGCCGGTAGTCACGACCGGTTACAGGCAGGGAAAATCCATGCCCCCGGCAGACGGTCGCCGGGAGCATGGGGTCAGCCGGCTTCCCGCCGGCGATGCAAGGCGATGATCAGCTCACGGGATCCAGCACCAACCGGCCGTTTTCCACCGGGATCCGGCGCCCAGGGTCGTAATCCATGTGCAGGGTGCGTTCGCGGCCATCCAGCTCGTAGGTGACATTGAAGCCATCCTGCTCTTCGCGCTGGTCATAAACCGTGTTGCACACCGTCTTGATCTCCTGCTGGACATTATTCTCCTGGATGTTTTCCTGGATTTTGTTGCCGGCATAGCCGCCGCCTACCGCCCCTGCGACGGTGGCGATGTCCTTGCCGCGGCCACCGCCGACCTGGTTACCCAGCACGCCGCCAATCACGGCGCCGGCCACGGTGCCGGTAATCTGCTTGGGGTCCTTGACCGGCTTTTGGGTGGTAACCAGCTGGTCGCTGCATTCCTCGCGCGGAATGCTGACGAGTTTCATCGCGGGTTCTACAGAAATGACTTCCGCATACTCACCGGAATCCAGGACCTGGTAGCCGGCCCAACTGCCGATGGCGGTAACGGCTACTGCGCCGATAATGCTTCCAATCATCATGCTTCTGTTCATCACTCTTCCTCCTGTCGCCAGTGTGGGCGACTCCTGGTTGAAAACACATCACAGGCGGGCGCTTCGCCCGGTTGCCGCCTGTGGGCTGTTTTGCTCTTTAGCGGCCGGTAAGGCCGGTGCTTCGGGTTGCCGCTGATTGCGGGATAAATTCCTGCCGGAACTGTCCGGCTTATTCACCTGGAACCGCAGTTCACCGATCAGCTGTTCGGCCGAGGTGACGACACGGACTTTCCACTTGCCTTCCCGTGGTTCGGGAAAGTTCTGCTTGTGCGTCCATGCCCGGTAGCCTTGCTCGCGACCGCCGGTGATATCCAGGGCAATGCGATCCAGCTCTTGATCGTCGCGGTACCATACGTGGTAAATGCGTTCGTCCAGGCCACGCGGCGCGTGGATCGCGGTGAAGGCATAAAGACCCTCGGCGAGGGTACGGCTGTCGACAAAGTCCAGGCTTTGCAGCGGGCTGCGCCGCTCGTCATCCACTTCTTCAGCGATGGCCACTTCGGTGAGCCACAGCGTTGCCGGTGGCACCCATGGCCGGATCCACCAGCCCACACCTGCGGCAGCCACCACCAGCAACACGACCGCGCCGCTGTGCTGCCGCCAATTATCCGGCAGGTCACCCGCTACGCTGGGCAGGGAAACCAGGCCGGCTATCACCAACGCCCACAGATAGGCCTCGGTGGTGGGCAGTTGGAAGATGATCGGCAGGGCCGTCAGCGTCAGGGCGAACAGGGTGAGTCCATGGAACAGGAAATACAGCCAGCGCCTGGTTGCCAGCCAGCGGTAATAAAGGGGATCCACGATCGAAACCAGGGCAGCTACCAGCAATACCGAAGTGAACAACACCTGACCACTGGTCCAGGTGGTGGTGGTCAGGAAAAACGGAATGACGAAAAACAGGCTTTCCTGGTGCACCAGTTGCGCCACGAAGCGAAAAACCGGCCGCGGTACATTGATGCCAAATACATGCCAGGCACCACGCTTCAAAACATTTTCCAGCAGCAGCCACACCCAGCTGAACAACATCAGCATGGCCAGCACCCGGGCCAGTTCCGGGCTGCGCTCCACCAGCACGTAGCTGGCCACGCCGGAGCCGAAACCCAGCAGCGCAAACAGCCAGGGGAAGCGCTCAACCCAGCGTATGCAGAGCATGACCCCCTGTTCCAGGAACCTGGAGATCATGGCTGCACATCCTTTGAAAGCGCCGTGTCCGCCCGGGCCAGCTTCGTAACCAGGCTGAAGATGATTGCCAGGCTGTTCAGGTAATGCAGTGCCGGCATGGCCGTCCTGCCATTGGGTGTCTCACTGCGATCTTTACCGGGTGACCGGGCGGCACCCGCCAGGCAGCCGGCTGAAAAAGCCCAGGCCAGCGAGCCCGGTTGCCGCAGGCGGCTGCGAATGCGGCGAGCGAGGCGTTGCCCCAGCAGGGACAGCTGAGCCCGGTTGACCCGCGCCGCGCTCGATAGCGTTTCAACCCGGCGCTGTTGTTGCAGCCATGTCATCATCAGGCTCCCGGTTATGGCCAGTGTGCGAACCAGGTTCGACTGGGCCCGCGATCTGGCTGCGCGTGTGGTTGAATTCCAGGTTCCCGCTCAGCGCCAGCACAAAGCGCCAGGCCAGGGTGGCCAACAGAACGTGCAATCCCGCCAAAGCCAGCAACAGCGGCCACAGCGGCACCTGCAGCTGCAGCAGACCATGGACCAGCCCGGCCATCAACAGGCTCCATGCGCCCAATACAAATGCCGCGGCCAGCATTGCCAGGAATGCCATCAGCGCCAGGCTGGTGGCGGCAAGCCGGGCTTCAGCCAATGCGAGCTTGGATAACAGCTTTGCCCGTCTTACAGAGGCTGATGCCAGGTTGCTTGCCAGTCCTGCAATGCTGGCCGCGGCGGGCGCTATCGTTGAATCATGGATCGAATCGCGGGTTGAATGGCGGTTCGATTCAGGGCCCGATTCCGGGCCCGATTCTGGCCTTGGGTCATGTTGCATGCGCTTGTCCATGAGCTGGATGAGCCACTACCGGTTGCTCAGCGACGCAGCAGGATGGCAGCCAGTGCGCCGGCCGCAAATGCGATGCCGGTTGCAGCCACCGGCCGCTCCCTGACAAAGCTCTCCACGCTTTTAACGGATTGCTCCAGCTGCTTGGCAGCCGCTGCCTGGCCGGCTTCCAGCTGGTCTCCGGCCTTGCCGGCCTGTTCACGCAACTGGCGCTCGACCGGTTCAGCTTTTCGGGCTGCACCCTCTATGGCTTCGTGCGCAACGCCGGCTACTCTTTCAGTGGTTGGCGCGCCCAATTCAGTTGCATGGTCAGCAGCATGAATGGATTTCTTTGCAGTACTCATTGCTTAATCTCCTTTTCGGTTTCAAATTTTGTGTTCAAATCTGGTGTCCGCCAGCAACCCCTGCATGCATGCCCCTGCACCAGTGATTGTTCGGCTGGTTACTGAACAGGCCATGAACGGATGCGCGGGGAACGGATGCGCGGGGCCTGCAGCAGTCTTTGCCAGCATGGGTGGGTCTATACGGGCGGACGCCCGCGCACAGCCGCCGCGATGGCGCTGATCACCAGCAGTACCAGGAAAATCAGGAACAGCACTTTGGCGATTCCGGCGGCGGCTCCGGCAATTCCGCCGAAACCCAATACGCCTGCTATCAATGCCAAAACGAAAAATGCCAGTGCCCAGGTAAGCATGTCGTAATCTCCTTTTCCGGTTGCCGGGTGACGCTTGCAATCAGGTGCAATGCGCCGCTTGTGGGAATACTTATGCAGGATGTATGCCATGGCGCCGGAACACGCCGGAATCCGCATGGTTGCGTCGTTTCAGAAGGCTGGTCGGTGAAGGTAACGCGAGGGATTATTGAAAAATTTACCGGTGCTGGTAAATCTTGCGCGCTTCCAGTGCTTGCATCTGGCCGCTGGCAGCAGGGCTTATATGTGTGGTGCCGGGCCTGGGCCCGGAATGCGCCGATCAGTCCCGGTTCTGCTGTTCCTGTTCGTAACTTTTCAGCCGGTTGTACAGGGTTTTCAGGCTCACGCCGAGCGTGGCCGCGGCGGCATTCTTGTCGCCGTCGAAGTGTTGCAGCGTGGTGAGAATCAGGTCGCGCTCGACGTCGGCGATGGAGCGTCCGACACTCAGGCCTTCGATGCCTCCCGGCAGGTCTTCATCGAAATGATCGGGTACCTGCACGAGATCCTGGTCGGACAGGATATAAGCCCGGTGCACGGTATGTTTCAACTCTCGAACATTGCCAGGCCAGGTGTGCTGTTCCAGGGTTTTCAGCGCTTCGCTGCTGAAACACTTGTGCGTGTCATGGCGTTCGTTCAGCTCACCCAGGAAGCGCTCGGCCAGCAGGCTCACATCGCCGCTACGCTCACGCAGCGGCGGCAGTTGCAACGGAAATACCCGCAAGCGGAAGTAGAGGTCTTCGCGCAATTGCCCTTCTCTCACGGCCTTCGCAGGATCGCGGTTGGTCGCTGCCAGCAGTCGCGTGTTGACCGGAATCTCCCGTTCAGAGCCGAGGCGCAGAACTCTGCTGGTTTCCAGTACGCGCAGCAGGTGCGTCTGCATTTCCAGCGGCATTTCGGTGATTTCATCCAGGAACAGCGTACCGTTGTCAGCCCGCTCGAAAAAGCCGGCATGCCGTTGGTCGGCGCCGGTGAAGCTGCCTTTCTCATGCCCGAACAACTGGCTGGAAACCAGGTCCTTGTTCAGGCCACCGCAATTGACCGGAATGAACCGGCCTTTGCGCCCGCTCAGCTTGTGAATAGCCTCCGCCACCAGTTCCTTGCCGGTGCCACTCTCACCCTGGATCAACACCGTGCTGTCGGTGGACGCCACCTGGCGTATCACTTTGTAGAGTGATTGCATCACGGCGCTGTCGCCCAGCAACAGGCCAAAATGCTCGGTGCCGGCTTCATCGGCAGCGGGCGGGTCGGAATCACCCAGGGTGTTCAGTATGCCCTCGAGCTCGCGCGGCTCAATAGGCTTTTTCATGTACATCACCGCATCGCCGGCCATGCCGCCAATCAGTGACTTCACACCGGAATGGCCGGTGATGATGATGATTTTCCTGGGTGGCTGGTCCTCAAACGCATCAAACAGTTCCAGACCACTGCCATCCGGCAGCATCAGGTCCAGCAGGACAACATCCGGAGTCTGCCCGGCCAGCATGCTGCGTGCGCCAGCAAGGTCGGGTGCCACCCCGGCGCTGTGGCCTTTCAGCTGCAGGTATTCCGCCATGCCATCGGCAAAAGCGGCTTCATCATCAACAATCAGGATATGCGCCAATGTTTACCCCGTAATCAAGCCAGTTCATGCCGACCCTATGGTCGATCCAGCAGCAGTCCTTACGGACAGGACGCTACATGCTCAACGCCCGCAGGCATGGTGTCAAGCCATGCAGCACGCGCGTACGCACCGATATGTATCGCTGCTGCCAGGAGCGTGGCACGGCCCGCACCCCAGGGCGCCAGCGACTGCCGGGCAGCTTTTACAAAGGCTGGCAAAAAATGCCAGGACGGAGCGCTGCCGGTATGCAGGGCTATCCACCAAATCCGCGCCGTTGCGGGCTTTCCGCCGCCTGCGTACGGTTGGCACGAATATCGCATTTTCTGCTCCGGAATGCAGTCCAGGCCCTGCAGGAGAACCCGGCGGGCGAACTCGCGGACCGCAGTCCATTGACCTGACTAGAAGAGGAGTAGAGCATGAAACGCATGAGCATCATTCCACTGGCCGTACTTTTGGCAGCGCTGTTATCAGCTTGTGACCGGGAAGGCCCTGCAGAAAAGGCCGGCGAACGAATCGATGAAGTCACTGAGAACATCCGTGAAGGTGGCGAAGATCTCGGCAATGAAATTGAAGATGCCTGTGAGGAGCTGAAAGAAGACATGGGTGCTGAAGACAAGGACTGTTGAGCGCTGACAGCCCATGCGGCGGGGTGGTAAGTTTGGCAGACCCAGGCTGAACAACGGGAGAAACCAATCGTGATGCTGGACATAGACTGGAACACCATTGTATTTCACCTTATTTTGATGGGGGTGTCCTACTTGCTCGCCCTGCCCATCGGCTGGAACCGCGAGCGCAACTCCAGGTCCGCTGGACTGCGCACCTTTCCGCTGGTGGCCGTTGCCACCTGCGGCTTTGTGCTGGTTGGAATTGATGTGCTCTCCGAAGAGTCTGCCCAGGCAAGGGTGCTGGAGGGTGTGATTACCGGCATGGGATTCATCGGCGGCGGCGCCATCCTGAAGAACAACAGCCGGGTGTCCGGCACGGCGACGGCGGCCAGTCTCTGGGCAACCTGCGCGATCGGCGTGGCGGTAGCCTGGCAGCGGTTCGAGATAGCCATGGTTCTGTCGCTGGTGACTTTCCTGACGCTGCAGTTCCTCCCCGGTATCAAGCCCATGGTCCGGCAGGATCCGGAACCTTGATTCGTTCACTGCGGTTCATCGGCATCGTGCCCCGAAGCGGTGCGAAGGGAGCATGTCCGTGATAGCACGGCTGCTGCTGTCGCTGCTGGTCGCTGTGGTGGTGGCGTTCGGAACCTATGAAGCCTGGACGGCGCTGAATGACTATCGCGACGCGCAGGTCAGCCGCATGGTGAATTCGGAATCCTGGGCGGCGCGCAGCCAGCTGGTGCGCAATACCGAGCGTTCATTGCAGGCATTGCAAAGTGCCCAGTTGCTGTGGGCCAATTCTAGCCGTTTGCCCTCACACCAGTGGCAGCGTGACGCAGATGCCGAAATGGAAAAAGTGGCGGGCGTCACGACCTTGTTGTGGGATGATCCCGATGAAGCCATCCGCTTCGCGCGCACCGAGAATAACCCGGTGTTTGATTTCCGTCCCGACGATGCGGAGTGGCAGGGATACCGGGACCTGCTGAGCCGCGCGCGCCAGGCCAGCCGCAACACCATGGCCGGGCCTTTTGTTGCGGACAGCGGCAGAGCCTATTTTGAGGTGTACCTGGTAGAGGCCAGCGCGGCTGAAACGGGCCGCCTGGCTGCCGTGATTGATGCCAGGACGTTCCTGCAGAACCTGTTGCAGGATGATTCCCCCGGTTATGCCATCCGGGTGGACTGGGGCCAGGTGCCGCTGTACCAGCGGGGTGAGCCAGCGGTGGGCATTCCCAGTGCGTGGACGGCCCAGGGCAAGATCCAGACCAGCATGAACGCCCTGTGGAATGTGGTCCATGTCCCGACCCGGGAGCTGGCTGATACTTTTGCGGCGCCGGTGATCGACCTGATCCTGTTGTTGGGGCTGGTGATTGCGGTGTTGCTCGGAACGCTCACGTTTGAGAACTGGCGGGCCCATTCACGCGCCAGGGCGGCTGAGAAAGCCGAACGCAAACTCGCTGAACTCAACCGCAACCTGGAACAGCAGATACACCAGCGCACGCGCGAACTGGCCAACCGCACGGCTGACCTGCAAACCATCGCCGACTCGGTGGCGCATGATATGCGCAACCCCCTCAATGTCATTGCGGTGAATCTGTCGCTGTTCGAGGCGCAAACCGAAGACGTGTTGACAGCCGGGTCCCGTTCCGTGCTGCAGCGCATTCCACCGGCGGTAAGCCAGATGGCGGATATCCTGGACCGGCTGCTCGGCCTGTCGACGGTGGCGCACAGCACTTTCAGGCGCGAGCGCCTGGACATGCGCGAAATGGTTGAAGAAGTATTCGAGGATCTGCAGGCCAGTGAGCCGGGTTCAAAAGTCGAATTGGTGCTGGGTGATTTGCCGGAAGTGGAAGCCGATGAGAAGCTGGTTGGCATCCTGTTGCTGAACCTGCTGGCCAATGCATTTAAATACACGCGTGGCCGGCCGCAGCGGCGCATCGAGGTGAGCAGCAGTGAACAGGACGGGGTCACGGTCTACAGCGTCACGGACAACGGAGCCGGTTTTGACCAGCGCTCGGCGGACCGGCTGTTTGAGGCGTTTCACCAGTTGGATGAAGGCAAGTCGGCCAAGGGCCTGGGGCTTGGCCTGGCGATCGCTGCCCGGGTGGTGGGGCGGCACCAGGGGCGCATCTGGGCGGATGGCGTGCCCGACCAGAAAGCAGCGTTTCATTTCACGCTTGAACCCGACACCAAATAATTGACTCTGGGTCAAACTCCCGCAAGAATGGGGTTTGTTCAAGAGCTTTCCGCTGTAACTGCCGTCACACTCAACCCTGCACACTGATTCGACCATGACACAGCCTCTGTCCATAGCGCTGCTCGCCCGCCGCACGGCTGAACAGCCTGATGTGGATTTCCTGCGCTTTCGCGAGCGCAACTACAGCTATGCTGAATTCAGCGCCGCCAGCCAGCTCTGCGCGGCCCGCCTGGCAAGCCTGGGTATCAGCCGTGGTGACATTGTTCCGGTGTTCTTCCCCAACACCGGACCAGCGGTTGAAACCTGGTTCGCGCTGATGCACCTCGGCGCCGTGTGGGCGCCCATCAATACCGAGTTTCGCGGCTCGCAGCTCAGCCGGGCGCTGAACCTGATGGAGTCACCCATCCTGGTTGTGGATGCGCCGTCTCTCGAACAGATCATCGAAGTGCTGGATGAGCTGCAATATGTGCGGACCCTGGTAGTGCATGGCGTCGGCCAACTGCCCGACCTTCCGGGCGTTCATTGTCTGCGGCTGGAGCAGTTGCCTGCCGGGCCGGTACCCCAGGCCGCCGATCCGGATCGGGCCGAAGTGGCCATGATCCAGTTCACTTCGGGTTCTACCGGCATGTCCAAGGCAGTGCAGTTGTCGCATGGCTACCTGGCCGGGCAGGGCGCCACCTGCGCCGGCTCATTCCGTCTCACCACCGAAGATGTGCTGTATTGCCCGTTCCCGTTGTATCACTGGGACGCCACCATCGGCACGGTGATGGCCGCGCTGTGCGGCGGCTGCACCGCGGCGCTGGCCAGGAAGTTCAGCGTGTCGGGCTTCTGGGACGACATCCGCTTTTTTGGCGCCACTGTGTTTGATTTCATGGGTGCGACGCTGACTTTTGTTTATCGCCTGCCGGAACAGGACGATGATGCCGACAATCCGGTGCGCCTGGCCTGGGGCATTCCGGTTCCCGAATTCAAGGAGGATTTCGAGCGGCGTTTCAAGCTCAAGCTGGTCGAGGGTTATGGCAGCACCGAGGGCGGCATCGCGGTATTCCAGATGGATGGCAAGACCTACCCCAAGGGCAGTTGCGGAGAGGTCGCACCCGGCTGGCAACTGCGCCTGCTGGACGATTCCGGCCAGCCCGTGGCTGCCGGTGAGGTGGGCGAAATTGTCACCCGGCCGGATGACCCCACGCAGATGATGAATGGTTACCTGAAAATGCCGGAAGCCAATGCCGAGCTGATTCGCGACGGCTGGTATTACACCGGTGACCTCGGGCGATTCGATGCGGACGGCAACCTGTATTTTGCCGGGCGCAAGAAAGATGTGATCCGCCGGCGTGGCGAAAACATGTCGGCCCTGGAAATCGAAACGGTTGTTGAATCACACCCTGCGGTAGCGGAAGTTGCGGCCTATGGCGTGCCGAGTGAGTATTCTGAGGAAGAGGTGGCAGTGGCCATCGTATTGCGGCCGGGAACCTCGCTCAGCCGCGATGAGCTGTGGTCCTTCTGCGACGGCAAGATGGCCCGTTACATGTGGCCCGAGCATGTGCTGTACCTGGATCGCCTGCCCAGGACTGCAACGGAAAAAGTGGCCAAGGCCGTATTGAAGAAACGCCACGCCGACCTGCTGTCGGCGCGGCGTGCTAAAGCCTGACCAGGTCCTGACCAGGGCCTGACTATTCAGCTTTTTTGAATGGCACGGAGCCTTCGATGTCCACATGCACTTTGTACACTTTGGCATCGGTGCCCATGGCGAAACGCACCAGGCTTGGTGGCCCTTCCACCGGGTCAGGTGTATTCCAGGTGGCTTTGAACGTGTCGTAATTCCAGTGCTCCAGCGTGGCTCTGAAGTTTCCGGCATAGGTCAGCACCAGCCCATCAGCGGTGTTTTCCACCACGACATCGGGGTAGAGTTCGCTGGTGTAGCGGCCGCTGTATTCATCCAGCGCCAGCGAGGGTGAAGTGCCGGCCACGCGGGCATCGACAACTTTCTGCGCCGCTTCCTGTTGTTGTTTCCGGAGCCCCTCCATCACCTGCAGGAACTGCTGGTTCCAGTCTTTTTGCGGCGCCCCCAGCAGGCGGTCGTAAATTTCATAGTTCAACGCGGCGATAAAGCCGTTGGCGCGGTTCATGTTGCTGAGAATCACGACACCGATGTTCTTCTCCGGCATGAAGGACACGAAGGCGGTGTTGCCATCGATATTGCCGCCATGGTTGGGCATCAGGTAGCCCTGGTGCTCCGCCAGGAACCAGCCCAGGCCATAGGCGATGATGGCCGAGTCAGCAAACAGCACGCCCCAGAATCCATCCTTGGTCATTTTCATCTGCGAACCCAGCAGTTGCTGCATGGCAGCCGGGCTGAGCAACTGCTCCTCACCCAGCTTGCCCTGGTTCAGCATCAACTGGGCATAGTGGACCATGTCATCTACGCTGGAGTTGATGGAACCCGCCGGGCCGGCATTGTCGATGTCGCGCCAGGGCACGGCTTTGGCCACGCCGTCGAAATCCATGTGCGGGGTGGAAACATTGGGCTGGCCAGCCAGGGCTTTCACCGAAGTGTTGCTGGCATCCATGCCCAGGGGCTGGAAAATCCGCGCGGTGATGAAGTCATCCCAGCTTTGGCCGGTGATTTCCTCGATCACCAGGCCCGCGGCAATGAACATGGTGTTGTTGTATTCAAAGGTGGAGCGGAAGCTGTGGGCGGGTGGCATAAAACGCGCCCTGCGCACCACCTCTTCACGCGACAGATCGGTGCCATACCAGATCCGGTCGCCGCGGCTCAGCCCCGAGTTGTGGGCCAGCAGGTCGCGAATGCGGATTTCACGGGTCACGTAGGGATCGTACATCTGGAACCACGGCAAATGATCGGTTACGCGGTCATCCCAGGACAGCTTGCCTTCGTCCACCAGGATGGCCAATGCAGCAGCCGTGAAGGATTTCGAAGCCGAGCCGATGGCAAACAGGCTTTGCGAATCCACTTTGCGGTTACTGCCGGCTTCGAGAACCCCAAATCCTTCCGCAAGCAGGACTTTGTCCCCGCTGACGATGGCAACAGCCGCTCCCGGAACATTCCAGTCCTGCATCATGCGGCTGATGCGCTGGTCCAGGCCTGACAGCGCAGCAGCGGAATCAGCAGGCTGGGCAAAAGTGGTGGTTGCGACAAAGCCGTTGATCAGCAGCGCCATGACTGCCAGGCGAAAAGCGAACTTCTTCATTTGGGTGCAGCTCCTTACAGTTTGTTCTTGCCGGAATAAATCCGGTACAGGCCGATGGAAAACAGGGGTACCAGGTAGATCACGATGATGGCCCAGGTGAGTGTGCCGTAGCCTTGTGCAATCAGGTCAATCAGGCCAATCTGCGTGGCCAGGATGATCGACAGCAACAGCCCGGCCACTGCCACCAGCGGCCGCAGCCATTGCGGCATCTGCCGCTGCTTTTCACTGTACACGCCGCTGATGCGTTCATTGATGGCGTGGATGAAGGCGGTGCCGGTTTCCACGAAGGTACCAAACATCACCAGGTAGAAAAGTCCCTTCAGCAGCGGCAGGTGCAGCTGTTGCATCAGGTAGTCTGCCGGCACCGGCGCGGATTCAATGTCCGGCCAGGAGGCGGCCATGGCCAGGTAGAACAGCAGTGCCGGAATCATCGCCAGGGGGCCGGCCAGCAGCCCGGAAATCATCGCATCGCTACGTGATTGCATGTGCTTGACGCAGAACAGGATGACCGGAATGGCCGCGGTGCTGTAGCCCACGTACTTGAGGCTGTTGGTCAGCCAGCCGGATTCCATCGGGTCGGCGCCGAATACAACGGGAAGCCGGTCACCGTAGTGCCACAGGTACAGCAGCACCAGGACGCCGTAGGTGGCGTAAAGCAGGAAAGACCAGGCGGCCAGGACATTTTCGATGAGGCGCGTGCCCCAGAACACCAGCACCGCGATCAGGACCATCAGGCTGATGGTTCCCGCGAGGGAATTCATCCCCAGGTGCGTTGCCACCACTTCGCCGGCAGCGGCGCCGATCACCGCGATCACCAGAATGCCCAGGATGAGATAGGCGATTTCAAACAGGAACCACGCCGGACCGAGCAATTGCCTGAAAAAACTCCGGTAGTCGTAGGCGCGCGTGAGGCGGGCCAGTTCAAAGCTCAGCGCGGCGATCAGGCTGAAGGCGGCCGCGGCCACGCACATGCCCAGCAATCCGGCGAGCGGGCCGGCGGACAGGAAAAATTCCACCAGTTCCCGGCCGGTGGCATAGCCGCCACCGATGATCACCGACTGGAACAGGAAACCGGGCAGGAAGATTCGTTGAAACAGGGTGTTTTGCGCCACGTGGATTTTCTCTTGTCAGTTGGGTCTTGTTCTGGTCTTCAGGGCTGCCGCATCAATCGGCCTGCCCGGCAAACAGGTTGGCGGCCTGGTCCAGCAGCGCGTCGTCAGCGCCGGTGCCATAGGCGTTGACGGTACCGGTAACGAACAGTCCGAGCTTCGGAAAGTACTCCATTTTCGCCCCCCAGGCGCCGCTGTGGCCCCAGCGGGGACCGTGCCGCGTGGAAGCATAACGGATGCCCAGGCCGTAGCCTACCTGCATCTCACCCTCGCTGGTCCTTACCGGTTGGAAATCCAGCATCTGTTGCAGCGTTGCGGGATTCCGGAACAGGCGGCCGGCCACCAGGGCCTGCAGGAAGGTGGACAGGTCAGCCGCAGTGCTAACAACACCACCGCCGCCCCAGTCCCAGGAGATGTCCATGCCGGAGCCGGGAAAGGGCGTGTCGCCGATCCAGAAGTCCGCCACCTCGCCCGCTCTGGCGGCCTGCCTGGGTTCGGCCGAGCTGTCGAGGCGGGTTGCGGCCATGCCGAGTGGCTCAAATATGCCCAGCCTGAGCTGCTCCGCCAGGGTGCTGTCGGTCAGATGCTCGATGATGACACCCAACAACATGAAATTGGTGTCGCTGTAGTGGCTGCCCGTGCCGGGTTCGAACAGCGCAGCATCCGCCATCTCCGCCAGGTAGAAATTCAGCAGGCCTGCATCGCGATCAGCAGGGTCGTGTTTGAACGCCGCCGGATCCCATGGCAGCCACGAACGGGCGGGGTAGAGCGACTTCGCGGATTCATCCCGGCACGAATCGCCCGATTGCCGGCAGTCGTTGAATGCCTGCCATTGCGACATCCAGATGGCCGCCATGGAACCCGGCGCAACTCCGCTCTCAAAGTCGCTGCCGATGCCACTGCGGTCATCCAGCAGGTAATCCTTCATGCCGGTTCGATGGCCCAGCAGTTGCCGGATGGTGATGGCATTGCCATACGAACGGCTGTCGATCCGGTGCAGGGCTTCGATCACGGCCGGATCGAAAATTCCCAGGCTGGCAACCTTTGAGTCGAGGGAAAACAGGCCCTGTTCGGCCAGTTGCAGGGTGCGTACCGCCGTCATGGTTTTGCTGATGCTGGCGATGAAAAAGCGGTCTTCAACCGTGATGGCGCGATCATTGGCGGCGCTCAGAGGACCAAGAGCCACAGCATGGTGAAAGCCGCTTCCGGGCGCATCCAGCCGCAGCACGATGCTGCGCAGCGCACCGCCTGACTGTTCCAGGGTGTTGGCCACGAGTTCGTCCAGCTGCTGCGATAACGGAGCTTCCGCCGCACGAGCGTGGCCGGACAGCAGGCCGAGCACCAGCGCCAGCAAAATCAGCGGTAACAATCTGACCGGCGCGAAGCTGGCAGTTGATACGCTGGCCGGGCTGTCATGAGAACATTGAACGAACCTGAGGGCCGAAAGTGCTGAGTCCAAAACCACTCTGATCATGATGCAATAATGCCTCAAAGTTGACGCAATGGGGAATTTTTGTACTATAGTACAAATTATCCCCAGCCATCCAGTGTGAATCCACCATGAAAACAACTCCCATCAAGGCAAAGTCATCTGTCAAAGCCCTGGCGTTCAGCCTGTGTGCACTGCTGTTTGCCGGCCCGTTGCAGGCGGGAGAAGCACTCCAGGTCGGTCCCGAAAAGCAGGCTGCAATCGAGGCTCTGACGGTGCGCATCCAGGAAGCGGGGCAGTATCCCTCGATCACGGTGCTTATCGACCAGGGTGGCAAAACGCTCTATGCCAAATCCATTGGCATGGCCGATATCGAGCAGGATCGGCCGGCGCAGGCGGACTCGGCTTATGCCATCGGTTCCATCACCAAGTCCTTTACCGCACTGGCCACGCTGCAACTGGTTGAAGCAGGCAAGATCGATTTGCAGCAGCCGGTCAGCACCTATTTGCCCGACTACCAGGGCCCGGGTGCCGAGGTCGCTGTTCAACACCTGCTGGACCACACCTCCGGCATTCCCAACTACACCAACGACATTCCCGGCCTGCACTCAAAGCTCGACCGTACCGACTTCAGCCGCGAAGAGATGGTGGACTTTTTCGATGAACTGCCGCTGCAGTTTGAGCCCGGCTCCATGTTCAACTACACGAACTCCGGGTACTACCTTCTGGGCCTGATCATCGAGCAGGTTTCGGGCCTCGACTACTATGATTACCTGAAGCAAAACGTGTTCGAGCCGTTGGGCATGGAACGCAGCTACAGCGGCGACTCGCACGACATCATTCCTTGGCGCGTGCGTGGCTATGCGCTGGGCCAGGACGGCTGGCAGAACGCAGAACCCTGGTGGTACCTGGTGCCGTTTTCAGCTGGCTCCCTGATCATGACCGCAGAGGACGTGGTCAAGTACCGTCGCGGAGTGTTCACCTCGAAAGCCTTTTCACCGCGCCTTCGTGAACTGTTGCTCACCACCCACGACATGAATGATGGCACGCACAACTTTTATGCCCAGGGCGGGCTGATCCTGTCGGACTTCAACGGCCATCGCAAGATTTCCCACTCCGGCGATATCTGGGGGTTTGCGGCCAACCATGCCTATTACCCGGATGATGATGTGACCATCGTGATTCTCAGCAACCTGCAGGCTGATGCACCGTCGGTGGTTTCGCTGGAACAGAAAATCGCCCGCGAGCTGTTTGGCATCCCGCAACCCGAGGTGCTGGATCTCGTTGTGGATGAAGCCGAACTGCAACGCATCCAGGGCAACTACCGCCTGCATCCCTTCGTGTTCGGGCCACCGGTGTATGGCTTCGTCGGCCACAAAGGCAAGCTGTTTCTCAAGTTCGGCGGCGTGGAGCAGGAGGGCCCCATGATTCCTCTGCTGTCGCAGGGCGATGGCCGCTTCCTGTTCATGCCGGATGATGAGTGGTCGTTCCAGTTCCCGGCCGGGGAAGGCAAGGCCGCCTCATTTGAATCCAGCGCGCGCGACGGCAAGTTCTACGCAAAACGGGTGGAATGATTGCTGGTTGGATGGCCTGGCTGGGCACATCCTGCCAGGCTCATCGCGCCTTAAAGTTCTCTAAGCGTTAACCTGGCGACGGGCTCTTTATAGAGCGCTTCAAATTCAGAAATTGTGTCAGCTGACCTAAGGTCGCGTAAAGGAGTAATATCCCTACTTATCATGACTTTTTCCATAAAATTGTAGTTGTGCGTCACAAGAGCCGTCGTGTCTGATCTAACCAACGCTGAAAAGCGCAAGCTTGAGCGCGCTCTTGGAATGGGCGGTGGTCACGTTCTCAATTTCTCGAACCGTACTTTCGAAGAATTCATTCTGGACAGTGTGGGAATCGAGATCTACGACGGCAAATATGACTATGCGAGTGGCTCAAAGGCTAATCGCATGAGGGCTCTGTGGGATAAGGAGCCGAATCACGTAGTCGGGAAGGTACTCGGAGACATTCTGGATGAATGGGAAGAATGGGCCGAGAGTGCCTACAACTCAGCCACGGGCAAATACGAGAAGTCGAGGTTTCCCGATGATTGCGTAAAAATTGTTGAACGCCTCAAGCTTGACTCTCCGGTGCCCGAGATCGAGGCGCTTCGTCCGAACGCCGATGACCGGGACTTTGAGGCCTTGGCGCGCTCAGTCAAGGAATACATCAAGAGAAATGAGCCAGAGACAGGCTTGGACCGGCTGCACACCTTTATGGTCAAGTATGTCCGCAACCTCTGCAAACAACGCGGCATATCCACCGAGCGGGATAAGCCACTGCATAGCATCTTTGGCGAGTATCTGAAGAGTATAAAGGAGGTGGGACTCATTGAGACGGAGATGGCAGAACGCATACTCAAATCGAACATCTCTGTACTGGATGCTTTCAATCGTGTAAGAAATGAGCATAGCCAGGCTCATGACAACAGTGTCGTTGGATATTCTGAAGCGCTGCTGATCTTCAACAACGTCGTAAGCCTCGTGAGATACCTTGATGTGCTTGAAGAGAAGAGCAAGGAGCCAGAAGATGAGGAAGATTTCGATATTCCGTTCTGATAGGCAGTGCGGGTGACGCACAACAAATCGTTGCAGCGGACATTCGACCCGCCACCCATTTTTGCTAACGCAAAAGCGGGCGCCGTCTCAAATGCCGCTGAACTCAGGCGTTATGCCCAAAAAGAGGAAAGAATGAAAACGACAATCCAAGTTATTTCTTACCTTATTCTTCTTGGCGTAAGCGTAGTACTTGGTTTCATGGGAAAGCCCGCAGAAATGGGGCTTGCGATAGTTGCGGGGGCTATAGGGCTTGCGTTTTCCGACATCGGAAAATTTAGTCGAATCAAAGGGGCCGGTTTCGAGGCAGAGCTTCGAGAGAAGCTAGAAGTGGTTGAGGCAGTAATAGAAAAGGAAACGGAACCTTCCATTTCTGGTGAAGAAAGCACTACCCCAAGACCCAATGTCTCGAAAATTGACGCATCGACGAAAGCTGTAATCAAAGCACTTCAACACCCCGTGTATACTTGGAGATATCTTGGTGGAATCAAAAAGGATACTGGTTTAAGCGAACATGAGGTAACGAAGTCCCTACGTTGGCTCGCGGCAAACGGCTACGCGAAACAAACTCTAGGGAAACACGGAACAGTCTGGAACCTTACTGAAGAAGGAAGGTACTTGAGTGCAGTCATCGACTTCTCGCAATAAGCAGCATAACAACACGCACCAGCCGACGCCCAGAAGCGGCGCGTGGCTGAGCTAGTCGTTATGCGAATACGTAGTTAGGGGAGAGTATGAGCAGGAAATTAACCGTTTTGAGCATTATCTGCCTTGCCTCATGTGCTTCGAATTCCGGCATCATTGAAATTGGTGACGGAGAGTTGTTCATCGCCAAACAAGCTTCAACGGGTTTTCCGGGCACCGGCGGAATTAAGTCCGAGGCGTTGGAAGAGGCTACTTCACATTGTTCGTCACAAGGGAAATCTTTGGATATTGTCAAGCTTGAAGAGAACGAAGGCCCCTATGTTCTTGGGAAGTATCCTAGAGTAGAACTTACTTTTGTTTGCGAGCAGCAATGATCCCGCATAGCAAGGCGTTCAAGTGCGCCCCTTCGGGGCCGGACGCAGCTTCGCTGCGCCGCTTAACTTAATCGTTAAGGTTACCAGTGCCAACGAGAATATTCTCACTAGCAAACGGCGAGTTTCAGGTACCAGCTGCCGGAGCCTTGGAGTTCGGTTGGGTGGCTCTAGAGTCGGATATCCGTTCGCAGCTCGCGTTCCAAGAGCAGTTTCTGCTTTTCTTTCGGCATCTCTACCAGAATCTCCAATCAGTACCGATAGAAAACCCCCACTGGAACCCAATTCCTCTTTCGCTTTCTCTAAAAGCCGGCGCGCTAAAAACATATGTCTTAGCAGCAGTAGCAATAATTGAAGGAGCGCTCGCTGAACTGGCCGCGATTCGGGGTCTTGGGGAGCGTGAAATGCTACACCGAAAGACGTTTGGCTCGCTTCTGAGAGGCGTTGAAGAAAGCGCTGCGCTCCGTGCTGAGTTCGAACCGATCTGGATCCACTTGGTGCTATTAAAGCGCTACCGAAACTTCGTTCATTTGGGTAATGCGGCAAACGCCGCAGAGGCATACTGGCAAGACGTATTGAACAATGAGGCTCAGCTTCTTGCGGCGTGCGATGTAACGATTCAATGGCTTTCAGAAAAGTGCGATGCTTTAGAGTATCCCTAAAAACCGGCTCGTGCGGACGCCGGGGACAATGTGCAATGTTTCATGGTCCTTTTGTGGCCGGCGCCGCACAGCCGGACCGTTTGCCGTAATTGGAGTCATCGATGACTATCACTATGAGGTTATGGTTTCTCGTTTGCTCGGTTCTCGCCATTTCAGGTTGTGGGACAGTTTCCGTTACTTCGAGTCCGGACCAGAAAATTAGTCGGAACGCCAGAATCACGGTTGTGACGCCGGCAAGTGACCCACAAAATATCGCGGGAGAACTTGAGCACCTTCTCTTAAGCCAAGGGCTCGCAGTCACATCGGAGGCTGTTGGTAGGTCACAGATTGAGTTCAGCGAATCTGAAGATGTCACGTCTAGCACTCGAACTTCATCTGGTGCAGTTGGAAGCGTAACTAGACTGCCAACGGAGCTCATTTTGCGCTTCAGTTATAACGCATACTTCGATGTCTTCTATTGGTCGTTTACGAGGTTCAACGGAACAATCGTCGACTTGGAAACGGGCGCCGTTATTGCGTCCGTTTCCTTCACGGGCGATAGATCTGTTGCCAGCGTACTTGAAGACTTCGCCCAGCAGATAGGACGGATGGCGCAGTGATCGAGATTAACAAGCTCTTACAATCGGACCTAATCGCACTGTCATGTCTTTTACTAAATGCGCAAAAGTCACGCCAGAACGCTTCGGACGCTGAAAAAAGACTTTAGCCACCAAACTTTCCGTCTCGGGCATGCACATTCAGCAGATCGAAAAGATTCAAATCGCCGCGGAGCAACTCGAAGATGCCATGTCGGCATACTTCGCAGGGCGATTTCACTCGGCGCTCGTTCTAGCATCTGCTGCCGAGCAACTGTATGCCGGTTACGTTATGAAACATGACGAGACACCGGCCTGGAAGCGTTCCCGCAGTGTCGTGACAAAAATTGCAAATGGTCTTCGCCGAGAAGAAGGTGATAAACCCATATGTGAAGACGACATTGGCGATTTATTTAACAGGGCATACAACAGTTCAAAACACGCTGGAAAGAACGATCACACGGTTTTCATGGACCCAAAATTCGAGGCAAACGTTGCCATCGATCGCGCCATTGAAAACTACAACGCACTGGAAAGTTTGGGCATTTCCGGGCTTTCTGACATGCCGCTAGCACAGCGCTTTCTTGAAGAATCGATCACCGAAGAGGAAGGCACATGACGTGCCCGTTGGCGAACATTGCGGTCAAGTTCGCTCCCTTCGGTCGCTGGGACGTGCCGCGAGCAGCGCGGCCCTTAGCTTAAACGTTATGGCAGTGGCTGAAACACCAACATGGCCACCGTCCATAACAAGCAACTGTGACCCCAAGCGTTCAATTTCGTCGCGGCGTTTTAGTGCCTCGACCGGAAGTTGCCACGCTGGATTAAATAGTCAGATCAATCCTGTATTGATACACAAATATTCCCGCAAGAAAACGAATCTTTTCACCGCAAATAGCTAATTAATAAACAATATTCCCTCGAAAAGCGCTATAATACTGTATGAAATACCAGTATTATTCGAACGCCGAGGAGTACGCACCGTGTTCAACGAAACAACACATTCTTCATCCCAATCCAGCGGCTTCGCAGCGCAACATTTCATGGCCAGCAACGCCCGCCAGGCGCGCATTCGAAAACTTGAAGATGACCTTTGTGAACTCGCCGCGCATATCGACGCGGCCCTGTTCCGTTGGCTGGAACTGTTGCGTGAATTTGATGAATGCGGAGGCTGGGCGGGCGAGGGCATCAAAACCTGTGCGCACTGGTTGAACTGGAAGTGTGGCCTGGGGCTGTCCGCGGCGCGTGAGCGTCTGCGGGTGGCACATGCCTTGCCGGCCTTGCCGCAAACTTCCGCGGCATTCCGTGAAGGCCGACTGAGTTACTCCAAGGTGCGCGCCATTACCCGCGTTGCCACAACTGGCAACGAGTCTGTGTTGCTGAACATCGCTTTTCATGGCACTACCTGGCATGTGGAGCAGGCAGTCAGTGCCTGGCGCCGTGAACAGCGTCTCGAGGCTTTGAAACGTGACAATCGCCGCCACGATCTCCGCGAACTGAGTTGCCGCTTTGATGATGAAGGCTACCTGGTGATGCAGGGTCGTTTCACGCCCGAACAAGGCGCAGTCATCCAGCAGGCGCTGGCGGCGGTGATGGATGAGCTCTACGAGGAGAGAAAAAATGTTTCAGCTGAAACATCTGAATTCGAGAAGTCCGACCCGGTAAAGCCGCAACCCCATCCCATAGCGTCCCGTCGGGCCGATGCTTTGGTGAGATTGGCCGATGCGTATCTGTCAGGACAGTCGGCCAGCAACAGCGCTGATCGTTACACCGTCAATATCCACACGGACATCGAAGCACTGAAAGCCGATGGCATGAGCGCCGAATCCCAATTGGAAAACGGTCCGAATGTTTCAGCTGAAACGTCCCGGCGCCTGTGTTGCGATGCCGGGGTGGTTCATTGGCTTGAGAAAACCCACCAGGAAACCGGCGAAACGGAATTCCTGGGCGTGGGCCGCAAGAGTCGCACGGTGCCGCCCTCCATTCGACGCGCCCTGCAACGCCGCGATAAAGGCTGCCGCTTCCCGGGCTGCAGCTGCAGCCGCTTGGTGGACGCGCACCACATTCATCACTGGGCTGATGGCGGCGAAACCAGCCTGCAAAACCTGGTGTTGTTGTGCCGCCATCATCATCGATTGGTGCATGAAGGAGGGTTTGGCCTGAAGGTATTAAATGGCGGTGGCTTTGAGTTCACCGACCCGAACGGTAAGTCCATTGCGCCAGCGCCTGAAGCACGATTCAGCGGAAACGTCTTCGAATTGATGGACGAGAATTGCAAAAACAGCATCGCGATCATGCCGCGAACTTCCGTTTCCAACTGGGGCGGCGAGGGCATGGATGTGGATATCGTAGTTCATCACCTTTATCTCAAAAGGTGATGTGAAAGAAACGTGAGGTGCGAATCCGGTGTGGCTGACAACAGAACATTCTTGCATTGGCTGGATGAGAATCAGCCGCTTCCATTTGCATCAGTCCAGCCTGACAACCTGGCGGGGAGGCCCGCCAGGTTCATGCTCAAGAAGTTGGGGAAAACCCGGGTAGCAGTAATGGCCCCGAAAGTAGCGCTTCAGTCGCTGATTTTATACACATCCGCCAGGCGCTCATGCCCCTGCTGCTCGACGATCACCGCCAGCCATTCGCCCACCAGGGCCGGCCGCTCCACACCCTCGATTTCCACTTCAACCCGCACCGTCATCTGGTACTCGCCGGGGCGCCGCTGCACCACATCCTGCACCCAGAAGTGCCCGCGTACTCGGCTGTCCACGGGCACCGGTTCCACCAGCCGCATGCGGTTGAAGCCGTAGTTGAGGCCGAAGGATTCGTTGGTGCGATCCTCGCGCGCATAACTCAGCACTTCATGGTGCATGCCGGTGAGCAGCGACATGGTGAGGAAGCCGAACGAGATCGGCTTGCCGAACGGGCTGTTCTCGCGGCACCACTCCGGGTCCATGTGCATGGGGTCGGGGTCGCCGGTCAGGCGGCCGAACCCGGTGATCTGCTCCTGGGTAATGGTCTGCCAGCTGGAGGTGCCCAGCTTCTCACCAATTTTCCGGCGCAGGTGGTCCGGCAACAGTTGAATGCCGCTCACAGGCTGGCCCTGAATTCGATGCCATAGGTGCGTGGCGCGTTGATGCTGGCATAAGCCGTGCCGAAGAATTCAAAGCCGCCCAAGAGGTAATCCTCCTCTGTCAGGTTCTTGCCCCACAATGCAATGCCGAAACGGCCGCTGGGGCTGGTTACGCCAATCCGTGCATCGATGCGGGTGTAGGAGTCACTGGCCCAGCGTTCATCATTGGAAGAATCGCTGTACGCGTCGCTGTTATACAGCGCTTCGCCGCGCATGGCCAGCATCCAGCCACCGGCCATGCTGTGCGAGTAATCCAGCGCCAGCGAGCCGGTCCAGTCGGGTGAGTAGGGCAGGGTATTGCCGGTGTTGTCCACTCCCGTAGTTGGGTCGATGAAGTCATCATACTCGGCATCCTGGTGGCCCAGCGCCGCGCTCAGGGTCAGGCTTTCGGTCAGCAGGGCTTCGAGTTCGAATTCAAACCCCAGGTTGCTGGCCGAGGCCGCATTGCTGGTGATGAAGTTGGCGCCGTTGAAGAACTGCTCCTGCTTGTCTTCCCAGTCCAGGTAAAACGCTGCTGCATTGAGGCGCACGCGACGGTCGGCCAGGAAGGTCTTGGCGCCGATCTCAAAGCTGTTGATGGTTTCAGGTTTGAAGCGCAGGTCGCCCGGGTCCGAGGTGGCTGAGGTGGTGGAATCGAAGCCGCCAGCCTTGAAGCCGTTGGCGATGCGGCCGTAGAAATTCAGCTCATCGCTGGGCGCATAGCTCAGCGAAATGTCACCGGACGGCTCACTGTCGGACAATGTCTGGTAAGTGGGCGCCACGGGCAGGGCGAACGCGGTGACGATACCCACCGGAACCCCGGGCGCAATCTCAAAGAATTCCAGCGTCTGCTCATAATCCATGGACTTGTCTTCCTTGGTGTAGCGGATGCCGGCGGTCAGGCTCCAGGCCTCATTCAGCTGCCATGTGCCTGAGACAAAGGCGGCATAGCTTTCCGTTTCAATCGCGGAAATCGTGTTGGCTGCTTCCTGGTATCCCGGTATCACCGGAGCCCCGATCAAGGGTGGCGTGGTTTCACCCAGAATGGCTCGGTTGGTGCCGCTGTTGTCCTGGTTGAAGTAGAACACGCCGGCTATCCAGGAGAACGTCCCGCCGGTGTTGGAGGCGATGCGGAATTCCTGCGAGAACTGATCCTGCTGCTGGTCTGAGCCGGTGGCCAGGATGTCGAGAATGGAATAGTCCTGGTCATTCCAGTTTGCCCATTCATTTTCCAGGTAGCCGGTGACGGAGCTCAGCGTAAAGTTGCCCAGGTTCCAGTCGATGTTGGCGGACACACCGCTGATCTCGCGGCTGAATGAGTTCTTCTCATTGTTGGCGATGGACCGGTCATAGCCGTCATTGCCGTCGAAATCGGCCAGCGGGCCGCTGATGATGTCCTGGAAATTCTGGATGCCCTTGTCCTTGCTGTAGAACGCCGTGAGCAGGATGCTCAGGTTGTCCTGCGGGTCGAACTGCAGGTGGCCGCGTACGCCCGTGAAGTCTGCCGACTGGAGATCGTCGTTCGCCGGGTTGCGATCCTCGGCCCAGCCATCCTGGTCCAGCGCGGTCACCGCGACACGGGCTGAAACGGTATCACTGATCGCGCCGCTGACATGGCCCCGAACCTGCCACAGGTCGTAGTTGCCGAACGTGAGGTCGCCGGCCGCTTCAAATTCCTTTGTTGGCTTGCCGGTGACCACGTTGATCAGGCCGCCGGTGGTGTTCTTGCCGTACAGCGTGCCCTGCGGGCCGCGCAGTACTTCGATGCGCTCGACGTCGATCAGCGCCGTGTTGAAGTAGCTGGGCCGGCCCAGCACCACACCGTCCACCTGCATGCCCACGCCTGCCTCGATACCGAGATTGTTGGTATTGGAATTGACACCGCGGATGGAGATGCTCGGGTTGCTGGAGACGTTGGCTTCAACCGTGACGTTGGGCACGGTGTTGATCGCGTCAGTCAAGTCCACTACGGTGCGGTCTTCAAGTTCCTTGGCGGAGATCACCGAAATCGCCAGCGGCAGTTTGCTTTCCAGCTCCTCGCGCTTGGATGCGGTAACGACAATTTCCTCCAGGGCCAGGTCGCCAGCGTTTTCCTGCTCCTGGGCCTGAAGTGCTATGGATGTCAGGCCAAGGCTGATGGCCAGGCTGAGATGGGCGGTACGCTTGATCATGCTGTTTCCTCTCGGGTGGTTCAATGTCGGTTGGTTCAATGGCGGCCCCACTGCCGCGGTCAGGGGTTGCGAATCACGGGAATCACCAGCCGGGACGGCTGGCTGCTGTTGCGATGGAACGTCAACACCGGGTCACCTTCGGCGGGATAGCGCGCAAAGGTATCCTGGTCATGCCCGGCAATGGCCAGGCGAATGGAATGCCCTGCCGGCACCCGCACCGAAGTGGGCCACAGCACGAATTCCACTTTGCTCACCTCGCCGGGAACCATGGGCATGGCATCGGTATTGTTAAAGCTGTGGTAAGGCCCGAACACGGGATAGGGTGGTGTGGCGTCCGATACTTTGCGGTGGACCAGGCGCAACTGGCCTTCGGTGATCATGCTGACCACGCCATCGGGTGATACCGATTCCAGGTAGGCAATCAGCGCGCCGTCCTCATGGGTGGAGGAAACATGGAGTTCCACGCGTGGAAAGCCGGTGATTTCCGTTGCCTCGGCCAATGGCGGCGAGGTGTAGGTCAATAGCAGCCGATCGGCCTCGGCCCGGTCGCCATGGAAAATATCCTTGCCGCCCAGCTGTGTGGTCCAGCGCGTGAGGGCTCCGGTTCCGGCGGTGAAATCCACGGTGTATTCATCGCTGCCGCTTGAGGCAGGCGGCTCAGCCGCAAGTTGATTATCCGCTGCCAGGTACCAGCTGGTCTCGGAGTGCCCTGCCGGTGGCCATGTGCCGGTGGTTTTCCAGCGGTCCTCGCCCATGGTGAAGTAGGTCAGGGAGGGCGCCAGGTCGGCGGGGTCGCCATCGCCGCGCATGAACGGTTCCAGAAACTCGAGGATCCGGCCGTACTGGGCTTCAACATCCGGCTCGACGGCCTGGTCGGCCGGGTTGTAGACGCCGGCATCGCCGCCCGCACCGTGGGTCCAGGGGCCGATGATGTATTGCGCCGGTGCATCGTAGCTGGCAAAACGGGCAATTACGCCGGCCGCGGTTCCGGCATCCACCCAGCTGGCCCAGTGGAAGCTGGGGATGCGGCTGGCTTCAACCGCGCTGCGAAAGCGGTAGGGCGATACCAGTTCCGCGCACTCGGCGCCATCGGCTTTTTCGTCCATTGAAGCGGCAAAGGCGATCTCGTCGCGATAGCTGATGTCGGCGAAGAAAGTGGTGAGGTTGAGGTTGGTGGCATGCTGGCTGACCGCCTCGGCCAGCAGTTGACCGTCGGTGTCCTCGTCCACCGGTTTGACGCCCAGCAGGCGGGGCTCATCCGCCGATTCCGCTGCCGCCTCGGGCACCTGGTTGTTATCCAGCGCATGCACCGCGGCGCCCCAGTTGTCGGTGATCAGCCGGTTGCGCAGGCCGCCGGGGTAGAGAATGCTGGTATAGCCGTCAAAATCCGTGAATCGAGGCACAGCCGCACGCAGCGCGGGTGAAGGGTCAAGGGTGGCGTGCTCGGCCGTGTTGCCGGAATAGGACACGCCGATGGCGGCCACCCGGCCGTTGGACCAGCCCTGTTGCGCTACCCAGTCGATGACGTGTTTGAAGTCGCGGGTTTCACACACGGAAAATTCCGTGCCGCGCGTACCAAACGAGGCGCCGCTGCCGCGCGTATCCACCACCACCACGGCATATCCCGCCTGGTTGAGGCCGGCGAACAATTCGGATTTTTCATTCTGCGGCGGCTCATAAGCCGAGGCCCGCCAGTAGCGGGTAAAGCTGATCAGCGTGGGCAGTTGGGAGTTCGCCGTGGTGCCGGCCGGCAGCCAGATGTCGGCGGCGATCCGTGTGCCGTCCGGCATGCGGATATAGACCGCCTGGTTTTCCGGGAAAGCTGCTGACGGGGGTTCACCGGACGGCTCAGGCACGGCGGATTGCGTTACTGCTGTTGGTGATTCCGCAACCGGGCCGGATTCCGCTCCGCAGGCCGTCATTCCCCACATCAAGGCCAGCAGTACAAGGCCGCGCACCACGCGCGGCAGACGCGCCGCGAACAGGGTCGGGAGTGGGGCCGGGAGCGGGACCGGGAACGGGGCGGATTGATGAATTCTCAAGACATGGTCTCCAAAGTTGCCTGCATAAGGTCGCGGTCGTGTTGCCGCCGTGTTCCCGCCAAACCCGCGGTTATAGCATGGGTTACAGTTTTATGAATTAGTGTATCTATTTTTGTACTAGTGTACAAATTATTGGTTTAACTGAAGTCAAGGTGCAATAATGGGCCAAAGAACCCCGAATTGAGGTACCCGATCCAGGCCACACGGAACCGTTACCATGACCCAGAAATCCCCCAGCAAACTTGCCGTTCCCAGGGGTGGGGGCAAGAACCGCAAGACCAAAAAAGAAACCTTTATTGAAAAGGCCCGCCGGCAGCAGATCATGGAAGTGGCGTTCCGCATGTTTGCCGAAAAGGGATTCAACCAGACGTCCATCGACGAGATCGCCGATGAAGTCGGCGTCAGCCGGGGTGTGATCTTCTACTATTTCGATGGCAAGCGTGAACTGGGCCAGGCCACCATCATGCAGAGCCTGCGGCAGTATGGGCAATACGTGCAGAAGCGCATTGCCAGCCGCCGCACCAACAAGACCAAACTGCTGGAATTCGTCGACGCCTGCCTGGATTACCAGCTGGAACACCGAACCGATTACCTAGTGGTGTTCGATACCATGGGCTGCTTCGGGCCGGCGGAAGAGAAGTACGCCCTGCTGGCGCGGGTCAACCGCATCACCCGTGACATGCTGATCGAGCTCATCAAGCAGGGCCAGGAAGCAGGTGAGTTCAGCAACTTCCCGGTCAATGACCTCGCCGATGTGCTGCATGGAGCGGTTGATGGCCTGATGGAGCTGAGCGCGGTCGAGGACAGCCTGGTCGACCACGAAGGCTGCAAGCGCATGATCCGGCGCATGGTGCTCAGCGTCCTGGAGGCCTGATCAGGGCCAGCATTCCTGCCGCCAACCTGGCCAGCAGGTGCACCAGGATGATCCCGGCGAAGGCGGGCACTATGATGAAAATAAGGGAGAGCCTGATCTGCGTGCTGTCGGTGAGCCGTAGCGCATGGTGTTGCAGGATTTCCGGGCTGAAGTATAAAAGGGGCAGCAGGAACACCAGCACGGCAGCGGCCCGAACCAGCGTGGCCAGCCACTTCAGGGTATGTGAGTGCATGCGCGGTGGAACCATCAGCACCGGGTCTTCACGCCGGTAAAAGGCCACCGTCGCCCCCAGCAGGCCGGACCAGATCATGAAATAACGCGCCAGTTCCTCGGTCCACGATGGCGGCGAGAAAAACACATAGCGCGCCAGCACCTGCAAGCCCACCGTCAGCAACATCGCCACCAGCAGCAAACAGGCGGCCAGCATGCAGGCCTGGTTCAGGCGCATGCTGAATGCCGTGAGAAACGCTGAACTGCGCTGCAGGAATCGAATCATGGCTCTTTCCTGATTTGCGCCAGGTATTGTTCCATTTGCCGTATGGCCGAAGCCGGGGCCATGTGGGAGTAGATCGGCAATAATTTCTGGCGAAAGGCTTCGCGCTCCGCACCATCGAGCGCAATGCGCTCGATACCAATTTCGGCCAGCATCCTGAATTCCTTCTCGATGGCCTGTTGCACCCACACCTGCAGGGTGTTGCGAGCATCCAGAACCGCCCGGTCAATTTTTTCCCGGGTTTCGGGGTCGAGCCCGTCATACCATCGCGCCGACATCACCACGGAGCGCATCGAAGGCAGCATGGAAATATCCGTGAAGTAGTCCAGCTGCCCGCCGTGGCCAAACAATACCGGCACCATGGGTGCGTTCAGGTAACCGTCGGCAATGCCAGTCTGCAAGGCTTGAGGTACCTCCTCCCAGGCCACCTGCGTGCCGGCGGCGCCCCAGGCATCAAAGAACTCCAGTTGCTGGGCGGTCATGGCCCGCAGGCGGAACTTTGGCATGTCGGCGATCGTGTGGATGGCTTCGCGCGCTGTGAACAGGCCGGTCATTCCGCCGATATAGGCCTGGTCGACCAGCAGCAGTCCGCGTGGCCGGGCATCGGCATTGACCCGCTCCAGGAAATCAGTGGTGCCGATCAGCGTCGCCACTTCCTGCACATTGCGGAAGATGAACGGCAGTTCGGTGGTGGCGTACAGGTGGGACGCATCCACCAGGTCCTGGCCACCGGTGATGTTGACTTCCAGCAGCCCGAGCATGACCTGCTCGGAACGCACCAGTTCATTGCCCAGGGAGCTGCCCGGAAAGATAGCTGCGCGAATACCCTGCTTGTGCAGTGAAGCGGCGAAGGCCAGCGCCCAGTTGTAGGTGCCGGAGCGTTCGGCATCCGCCGCGCTGGACAGGCCGATTTTCACCTCGTCAACCTCCCGCGCATGCAGGTTCGAAACCGGCAGCAATGCCCAGGCCCCCAACAGTAGCAGTACCAGCACCAGTGGAAGCCTGCCCATGTTCATACCAGCCCCAGCAAGCGGGGAATGAACAGGCTGATTTCCGGCACCAGCACCACCGCCAGCAGCACGAGGATTTCCACCACCAGGAACGGCAGCACCCAGGCAAACAACCGCCAATAACGGGTGCCCGAAACAGCCGAGACCACCATCACGGAGCCGCCCAGCGGCGGCGAAATCAGGCCCACCGCCAGGGTCAGGCACACGATGATGCCCACATGCACCGGATCCGCGCCCTGGGCAATGGCCACCGGCACCAGCACCGGGCATACCAGCGCCAGGCCCAGCAAGGTATCGAGCGCCATGCCGAACAACAGGAAAAACACCATGATCAGCAGCAGGAAGCCGGCTCCGGACACTTCCAGCTCACCCAGCGAATTGGCCAGGTAGGTGGGCAGCTGCGTCAATGCCGCGAGGTAGATCACCAGTGCGGCGGCAGCAAACATCAGGAATATGGATCCTGTCAGCACCACCGTGCGCCTGATGCATGCCGTCATCATGCCCAGGCTGAAGCTGCGGTAATGGAAGCAAACAACGATGGCAGCGAATACCGCAACGGCCGCTGCCTCGGTGGGCGTCATCACGCCGAACACGATGCCCAGCACGATGATCAACGGCAGCATCAGCGCCGGGACGGCCTTGGCCAGCTCGCCCAGCCGCGCTTTTTCTCCGCGCCGTTCGCCACCGGGATGCCCGAATTTGCGGGCGAACATGGCATTGGCCAAGAGCAGAGCGGCGGCCAGCAGCAGCCCGGGGCCGATTCCCGCCGCAAACAGCGCGGCGATGTCCACGCCCATGATGGCGCCGTAGAAAATCAGGATGATGCTGGGTGGAATGATGGGGCCGATGATGGAGGAAGCGGCCGTGATGGCGCCGGCATAAACCGGTGAATAGCCGCGCTTGACCATCTCCGGTACCAGGGTGTTGGAAAGCGCCGCGGCATCGGCCATGGCCGAGCCGGATATGCCGGCAAAAAACACCGAGGTCAGTACGTTCACATGCCCCAGGCCGCCCCTGGCCCAGCCGATCAGCGACATGGCGAAATCCACCAGCACTTTGGTGATATTGCCGCGGTTCATGATTTCACCCACCAGGACAAACAGCGGCATGGCCATCAGGGCGAATACATCCAGCTGGCTGAACACCAGCTGTGGCGCCAGCGCGAGATACTCGCCGCGGTCCAGCGCGAAATACAGCAGCACGATGCCGGAGCCCGTGACGTAAGCCAGGGCCGTGCCCACCAGCATGGCCAGCAGCACGAACAGGATGACCAGAAGAATCATGGCAGGGTCATAACGGGTTCACGTTGGCTGATGTCCAGGCTATGTTCACGGGTGATGATCAGCTGCGGGTGGGTTCGTAAGAGGTAACAAAGGCCAGGAAACGGGAAATTTCCGGCATGTCGGCGGCAACGAACTCGATGGTGTAAGCCGACACGCGTTTGACGATGCTGAGATAGGACAGCAGTTCCGCCGGCATGCGGTGCTTGAAATCAACCTGCAGGTGCAAGGGGCCGGTGCGGGGCGAAGCCGAAAAACGGTCCAGGTTTTCCAGCGCCGATGTCACTGCATCGCGAATCAACCCTCGCGATGCGGCAGGCTTCAGGGTAATGCCGGACAGCGTGCCATAGGAATGCTTGGTGATGGCAGCCTGCACGCCCGGAATGAGCTTGCGGGTTTCCTCCACGAACACATCGTCACCGGAAATCATCACCACCGGCACGCTGAAATGCGCCGCAATGCCGGCTGAAATGGCGGCTTCCGGCTGTACTTCGCCGTTGATGCGCACTTCCCGGATCACCAGGCCATACAGGGTATGCGCCAGGATGCCGCTGACATTGCTGGCGCCGGCGTGGTAACCGATCAGGCAGGCGCCGACGTAGCCTCCTTCCTCGATGCCCTGCATCATGCCCAGCGGGCGGGGCCAGGAGCGCACCACCCGGACCTTGTCCGGCAACTCATCCAGCAACAGGTTCTGGCCATTGCCATGCGAGTCGCTGACCACCACCTCGGAAATGCCGTGCGCAAATGCGGCGTCGCAGGCGGCCACCACCTCGCCGGTCATCCACTCGCGGCCCTTCTGGTATTCAAAGGCGCCGGGGCCGCCCTGGTCGCGTGTGACCACTCCGGCAATGCCTTCGATGTCTGCGGAAATATAGAGTTTGTTGGTGTCTTTGCTGTCGGGTTTGGTGTTCACTGGCGGCTCGGGATTCATGCTGCAATTCTTCTTTCCGGAAGGAAGTATACTATGTATCATAAATTTGACCCTAAGTCAGGAAAATCGCTGATGACCCATTCCCCGCTAGACCTTGGTGTGGTGTTTGCACATGAGTTCGATGCCGGAACCAAAGGCTTTCCCAAATCCTCGAAGCCCTTGAAGCTGGCTGAAATAGCCGGGCAGCGGTGGAACCTGCTGCGTGGCGATGTGAGCCTGCCGGCAGCCGTGATCCGCGAGCCAGCCCTGCGAAACAACATCGACTGGATGCGCGCCTACGCAACAGCGCGCGGTATCCGGCTCTGCCCGCATGGCAAGACCACCATGTGCCCGCAATTGTTCGACCTGCAGCTTCGAGCCGGAGCCTGGGGCCTGACCGCCGCCACTCTCACGCACGTCGAGGTGTACCTGCGGCACGGTGTGCGCCGCATCATTTACGCCAATCAACTGGTGGCGAACGAGGAGATTGATTATGTGATCGCGCAGTTGCGAGCCTTGCCCGAGCTGGAATTTTTCTGCCTGGTGGATTCTGTGGAAAACATCGGGCCGTTGTCACAGCGGGTGCAGGCGGCGGGCTTGCAGCGACCGCTGCAACTGCTGCTGGAGATGGGTATTCCGGGTGGCCGCTGCGGCGTGCGCACCAAGGATCAGGCGCTGCAGCTTGCGCGCACCATCAAAGCCGCCGGGCCAGGCCTGGCGCTGCGCGGCATCGAGGCCTTTGAAGGCATCGTCAACCTGGCCAGCCAGGCGGGCAAGGACCAGATCAGTGACCTGCTTTCCAGGGTTGTGGAGACGGCAACCGCCTGCCAGCAGGAGAGCCTGTTCGCACCGGGCGCCGTGCTGCTCACCGCTGGCGGCTCGGCTTGCTTTGACCGGGTTGCGCAAACGTTTTGCGGCCACAGACTGCAAGGTGAAGTCGAGGTGGTCATCCGCAGTGGCTGTTATGTGGTGCATGACCACGGGTTCTACGCACAGCTGGCGCAGGATTTCAGCGCCCACCTGCAAGCAGACCCGGCATTGTCCGGTGGCCTGCAACCCGCGCTGGAAGTCTGGGCCCGGGTGCAGTCCATTCCCGAGCCGGGCCTGGCCATCGTCGCCATGGGCAAACGTGACGCGGGTTATGACATGAGCCTGCCGGAGGCGCAATGGCATTACCGGCCCGGGAAGGACATGGCGCCACATGCCGCGGCCCAGGAATCCCGAACGCTGGCCATGAACGACCAGCACCTGTACCTGCGCTTTCCCGATGCCATGCCGGTTGAAGTCGGCGACCTGCTGGGCTTCGGTGTTTCCCATCCCTGCACCACCTTTGACAAGTGGCAGTTGCTGTACCTGGTGGATGATGAATACACCGTTTCTTCCGCCCTCAGGACGTTTTTCTGATGAAGCTGTTTTGCGCCGCGCTCGGCACCGAGTCCAACACCTTCTCGCCGATTCCAACCTCGCTGCAGGACTTCGAGAATTTCTGCGCCTGCCGGCCGGGTCAAATTCCCGATCATCCGGTGGAAATCGGTGCACCGCTTTTCGCTGCGCGCAAGCGGATGGCCAGCCGCGGCTGGGAAGTGATCGAGGGCAGCCTGTTTGATGCGCCGCCGTCCGGCCGTACCGTGAGGGCCGCCTATGAGCAAATGCGGGACGAGATTCTCGGCCAGCTTCGGGACGCCTTGCCGGTGGATGCCGTGGCGCTGGAGATGCACGGCGCCATGGCAGCGGAAGGCTACGACGACTGTGAGGGCGACCTGGTGCAGGCGGTGCGTCGCATCGTCGGGCCGGCAGTGCCCATCGGCCTGGAAATTGATCCGCATTGCCACCTGACCCGCGCCATGGTGGATGCCTGTGATGTCATCATCCTGTTCAAGGAATATCCGCACACCGACCAGCAGGAACGGGCGGAAGAACTGCTGGACTTGCTGGCCGGTACTGTGCGCGGTGAGATTAAACCGGTCTCATCACTCCATGACTGCCGCATGATCAGCATCTACCACACCAGCCGTGAGCCCATGGCCGGATTCGTGCGCCGGATGAAGCAGGTGGAACGCATGGAGGGTGTACTAAGCGTATCGCTGGCGCACGGCTTTCCCTGGGGCGATGTTCCGGAAATGGGTACCCGTGTGCTGGTGATTACCGACAACCAACCGGAGTTGGGCGGACAGCTGGCCCGTGAACTGGGCGAGGAGCTGTTTGCCCTGCGCGGCACCACCTGGAATGAGCCGGTGCCATTGCGGGAGGGCATTCGCCGCGCAGCGGCAGCCGAGGGCGTTTGGGTGCTGTCGGACACCGCCGACAATCCCGGTGGCGGCGCGCCGGGTGATTCCACGTTCGTGCTGGCGGAAATGCTGGCGCAGGGAGTTCAAAATGCCGCACTCGGGCCGCTCTGGGACCCGGTTGCGGTGCAGGTCGCCATGGCCGCCGGGGTAGGCGCCACTCTGCCCTTGCGTGTAGGTGGCAAGCTGGGGCCGGCGTCCGGCCATCCGCTGGATGTGATGGCTACGATAACGGGGATCTGCCCGAACGCCCACCAGGATTTCGCTGGCTCAAGCATCGCCATGGGCGACTGCGTGGCGATTCATTGCCAGGGCATCGATATCGTGCTGTCTTCCAAGCGCAGCCAGGCGTTTGGCCTGGATGTGTTTACCAATGTAGGCATCGATCCTCGACAAAGACGAATAGTAGTGGTGAAATCCAGCCACCATTTCCACGCTGCCTACGCCCCGATCGCAGCGGAGGTGTTGTACCTGGAAACGCCGGGAGCCTTGCTCACCGATTTTCGCAACATCCCCTACCGCCACGTGGCGGGCGCCCGGTGGCCTTTGGTTGACGATCCCTTTGCCAGTTGATCCTGGCCAGGACATTGCTGATGACTCTTTCCGACATCGAAACTCCGGCCCTGCTGCTGGACCTGGACAAACTCGAGGCCAACGCTGCGCGCATGCAGCAACGGATGGATACGCATGGCGTGGTTTTACGCCCGCACCTGAAAACGGCCAAATGCGGTGAAGTAGCACGGCGGGTGCTGGCCGGGGGCGCAAAAGGTATTGCGGTGGCAACCTTGCAGGAGGCGGAATATTTTCTCGGCCAGGGCATCACCGACCTGCAATACCCGGTGTGCATCGTGCCGGGCAAGTTTGAACGCGCGGCCCGGCTGGTGCACCGAGGAGCAGAATTGGGGTTGATCCTCGACTCGCTGGAAATTGCCCTGGCGCTGGCGGCTTTTGCCAAACGGGAAAACGTCCGTTTCAAGGTTTACCTGGAGATCGACTGCGGCGAGCACCGCACCGGCTTCACCCTGCCGGATGATGATTTTGTAACGGCTGCCCGCGTGCTGCACGATAGCGAGCCGCTGGATTTCCGCGGCGTGCTGACCCACGGCGGCCAGTCCTATCACTGCAGCACCGCGGCGGAAATCGAGGCCGTGGCGGAACAGGAACGGCAGGCCGCGGTACAGGCCGCCGGAATGCTGCGCGATGCCGGCATTCCCTGCCCCGAGGTCAGCATCGGTTCCACGCCTACCGCCTGTTTCGGCCGCTCGTTTGAGGGCGTTACCGAAGTCCGGGCCGGCGTTTACCTGCTCGGTGACCTGTTCCAGGCCGCGCTGGGAACCTGCCGGCCAACCGACATTGCCGTGTCCGTGCTGGCGTCGGTGATCAGCCACAATCCGGCGCGGAGAACGCTGGTGATCGATGCCGGCGGGCTGGCTTTGTCCAAGGACCGGTCAAGGGTGAGTGGCCAGCCGGAAGCCGCCTTCGGGCGCCTGGCAAGAGTGGATGGAAGCCTTTATCCCGGGCAGGCGGTGGTGGCCGATGTGCACCAGGAGCATGGCGAGGTGCATTACACTGAAGTTCCGGAACTGGCCGGTTTGAAGCCGGGTGACCGCGTGCGCGTATTGCCCAACCACGCCTGCATGACCGCCGCCATGTATGGCGAGTTTCATGTCTTGCGGGGGGTGATGCTCGGCGCCGATCCCACAATCATCGCAACCTGGGACAAGGCCCAGGGCTGGTAAGGACACAATCCATGACACAGGTAACCATCATTTCACCGGCGGTGGTGAAGCAGGTCGTCACCCGCCGCATGGCCTATGACGCCATTCAGCGCGCCTTCGAAGCCCTGGCGGATGGCCAGGCCGAGGTGCTGAAAGTGGCGTTCGGGCAGGGTTTCAACAGCGGCGAAAGCTATGGCGTGAAGATGGGCGCCGACCGCGCCAACCGGAACCTGGGGCTGAAGATCGGCAGCTACTGGTCAGGGAATGGAGCACTCGGGGTTCCCGCCCACGGCTCGACGATTTTCCTCATCGACCCGGCCACCGGCTTTCCCGAAGCCATTATTGGCGCGGCATACCTGAACGGCTTTCGCACCGCCGCGGCGGACGCGATCGCGGTCAACCACCTGGCCCGGGCGGATGCCTCGGTGCTGGGCGTGATCGGCGCCGGGCACCAGGCCGAGCATGAGATCCGCGCGGTGTGTGAGGTGCGGAAGATCGAGCGCATCCGGGTTTCCACCCGCTCCGGCCAGCGGGCGGCATGGCTGGCCGAACGGCTACAGGATTTGTCCATCCCGGTTGAATTCACCACCGCCGAAGCTCTGGTTCGTGACGCCGATATCGTCATAACCGTAACACCATCACGGGAAGCCATCGTGCAGCAGGACTGGATCAGGCCCGGAACGCACATTTCCGCCATGGGCGCCGACTCCGCGGGCAAGCAGGAACTGGACCCTGCGATCGTCGCCGGCGCCCGGCTGTTTGCCGATTATCCGCAGCAATCCGTCGAGATCGGCGAATTCCAGCATGCTTTCGCCGCCGGTTTGATCGATTCTGCGGAACGCGTGATCCCGCTTGGCAAGGTCAGCCAGGGCAGCGCTTCCGGCCGGCAAAGCGATGATGAAGTCACCGTGTTCGACAGCTCCGGCATTGCCATCCAGGACCTCAGTATTGCCCGCGCGGTGCTGGATGAAGCACGGGCCCGTGGGCTGGATCAAGCGCTGGACCTGTAGCCCGCGAACCACCAGCCATGATGATGAACCACGAAGACGAACCAACCAGGCAACCCAGCGAGTAAACTTCAATGCGCAACAAGCATCCATCCAGGCCGATAAGCCCGGAAGAAATCCGGCAGTACAACGAGAATGGGGTGGTGATGCTCAAGGGCATGTTCGGCCTCGGCTGGATCGAGCATTTGCGCGAGGCCACCGAAGCCGCCATGGCCAATCCGGGACCGAATGCCGAAGAGTACGCCAAGCGAGGCGGGCGGTTTTTCGGCGACCTGGACCTTGCCCGGCGCCACGCCGCTTTCGCGGAATTCGTGCACCTCTCGCCCGCCGCGGAAATTGCCGGCACCATCATGGGCGCAAGCAAGGCGAATTTTTTCTACGACCAGTTACTGGTGAAAGAGCCCGGCACTGCCGAGCCCACGCCCTGGCACCAGGACCAGCCCTATTGGGCGGTGACTGGCCGGCAGGTCGCCTCCATCTGGTTGCCGATGGATACGGTCAGCATCGATTCCAGCCTCAAATATGTGGCCGGCAGCCATCGCTGGGGCGCGCACAACCCGCACAACTTCATCGATGATACGCCCTACGAGGGCACCGGCCTGCCGGAGTTGCCCGACATCAATGCGAATCCCGAAGCCTATGACATCCTGGGCTGGGACATGGAACCAGGCGATTGCCTGGTGTTCCAGGCCATGATCGTGCACGGCTCGTCTGGCAATTCCTCGCTGCAGAACCGCCGCCGGGCGCTGGCCACGCGCTGGACTGGCGATGACGCGCGCTATGCGGTCAAGCCCGGGCGCGTCGCCATTCCCACCCGTGACCCCGGCCTGAAGGATGGTGATGCCATGGATTGCGCCGACTTTCCGGTGGTGTGGCGGGCGCCGTCCTGACATAGATGGCATTGCAGGCAAGATCGACGGCAATACCTGCGCTGCCGGTATTCAGGACAGGAAGTTTTTCCACACCAGGCCGCCCCAACAGGCGGCGGCCAACAGCAGGCTGATGAAAACCGCGGCGGAGCCGATGTCCTTGGCGCGCCCCGACAGTTCATGGTGTTCCGGGCCGATGCGATCCACGATGGCCTCAATGGCGCTGTTGAGCAGTTCGACGATCAGCAACAGGAACAAGGGCACTACCAGCAGCAGCCATTGCTCGACACTTCTCGCCACGTAAAACGATACCGGGAACAACACGAGCAGCAGGATGACCTCCTGCCTGAATGCCGCCTCGTTACGCCAGCACGCGGCCAGGCCCTGCATGGAATATCCGGTGGCGTCGATGATGCGGCGAATGCCGGTTTTGCCGGGTTTCATGCTGCTTCTCAGCCCAGGCCAAGCGGCTCGCCGAAGCGCACGGATATCACCAGGAACACGATCGCCATGGCGAAGATCTTCAGCAGCAACGGCGTGACAAACCGCACCCAGGCGCCATAGGGAATCTTGCCCAGCGCCAGGGCGCCCATCACCAGCGCGCTGGTGGGAATCACCATATTGGTGAAGCCATCCCCGAACTGGTAAGCCAGCACCGCCGTCTGTTGCGGCACGCCGGTGACCGTGGCCAGTGGCGACATGATGGGCATGGTGACAAAGGCCTGGCCGCTGCCCGAGGGAATGAAAAAGTTGGTGATGGTCTGTACCGCCAGCATGCCCACCGCCGAAGCTTCTGCGCCGAGGCTGGTCAGCAGGCCGGCAATCGCATGGATTACGGTGTCGATGATCGTGGCATCGGACAGCACCACCTCGATGCTGCGCGCCACGCCCACCAGCAGCGCGGCCGCGGTCATCTCGGCGCACCCTTCGATGAAGGTGCGGCTGGTTTCACCGGCCGGGATACGGGCAATCAAAGCGGTGAGCAGTCCCATGCCCAGGAATACCGCACTGAGTTCCTGGATGTACCAGCCATGGGCGGAAACGCCCCACACAAACAACACGATGGCGGCAACGAAAACCGCCACGATAAGGATACGCTGCAGGTTGAACTCGCTATCTTTCGGAAGCTCGAAGCCCTTGCTGTAGTCGATATGCGCCACCAGGCTGGTGGATGGATTGCCCTGCACCCGGATGGCATAGCGGTACAGGTGGTGAAAGGCGATGGCGAGAAACGCCGCCATCATCACCAGGCGGAATTCCCAGCCGGAGGTGAGTTCCACGCCGGCGATGTTCTGGGCGATGATCACGCCGAACGGGTTGATGCCGGCGCAGGCCCAGCCGATGGCATAAGGTATCCACACCATGCCCATGGCGACGATGGCATCCATGCGCATGGCCAGCGACATCGTAACCAGGATGGGCACGAGGGGTACGTACTCCTCACCCATGCCGATGGTGAAAGCGCCGAGGCTGAACAGCACCAGGCAGCCGGCGATCAGCAACCAGGGGCTGCTGCCAAACTTTTTTACGGCACGGTGAAGGGCTGCGTCGATGGCGCCGCTGCGGCGCAGCAGGGCAATTACGCCACCGGCGATAAAGATCAGGAAAATGATGTCGTGCGCCGCGGAAAGCCCCTTGGGTATGGCCTGCAGGAAATACCAGGGCGTTATGGAGACCTGCTCTTCAGCAGGAAGCGGAGCATAGGAGTCGGCCACCACCATGGTGCGGTGCGGGTTTTCCGGATAGGGCTGCCGTTCATAAGCGCCCTGTGGAATCACATACACCAGCAGCTGGGCCAGCACCACGATGGAAAAAATCAGCACGAGGGAATCCAGCGACCAGTGGCTCTTTTTCATGCCTTTTCCTTGTTATCGGGCGGCTTTTGAATGGGCAGCAGTATAAACCAGGTTCAAGAACAGCTTCTGGGCCAGCTTCAGGGCCAGCTTCAGGGCTCCGCCGGCATTCAGGCCGGATAAGCCAGGTAATGCCCGTCCACTTCCGCCAGCCTGAGGGCGGTGTCGTACACTTCGCTGAGCAGGTCGGCGCGCAGCACCTCGGCCTTGGCGCCATCGGCCACCACCACGCCATTCTTGAGGATGATGACGCGCTCGATTTCCCGCGGGATGTCGTTCAGGTGATGGGTCACCCACAGCAGGCTGCGCCCGCGCCGCACGAGTTCACTGACTCGCGCCAAAAGGTCAAAACCGGCCGCCAGGTCCAGCCCGGACGTGGGCTCGTCAAAAACCAGCGTGCGCGGATCATGCACCAGCGCCCGCCCCAGCAGGCAGCGGCGCTGCTGGCCGGTGGACAGGGTGCGGTACTGGCGCTTCGCCAGTGTCTCCAGGCCCAGCAGCCGGATCACCGCAGCGGCGCGTTCGATTTGCTCCGGCTGCAGATCGGCGCGGTGCCGGTCATCCAGCCCGATGCTGCTGAAGAAGCCGGACAGCACCACATCCGTCACCGGGACATGGCCGTTGAAGTCATGCTGCAGCTCGTGAGACACCAGGCCGATCTGCTTGCGCAGGGCCCAGACATTCCAGTGCTCCTCGCCGAGGATTTTCACCCAGGTGCCTGTCGTTGCCACTGGCCTCAGTTCGCGGCTGAGGGTTTTCAGCAGGGTGGTCTTGCCCGAACCGTTGGGGCCGAGTATGGCCACGTGCTCGTTCTGCGCGATGGTAAGGGAGAAGTCACGCAGCACGCAGGTGGATCCACGCCAGACGGTGGCCTGGTGCAGTTCGATCAGGGGAACGGACGAGCGGTGCTCATCAATGGCTTCAGTTGGGCTCGGCAATGTGCTGGTCTTTCAGGTGCAGGTTCATGTTCAGGTTCATGTTCAGGGAAGCCGACAGCATGAACAGTGGCTGCCGCGCTTGCAAGTGATGATTCCACCACAATCCCGAAAGTGCCCGGAACTGATCAGCTTTTGCCAGGCTGCGGCCTGGTTTTCAGGCCAGGACAACCCGGCGCGGCAGGCTCCACCTGAGGCGAAGCGCTGCCGCGCCGGTTTGTCGCGCACAACTCACAAGCGGCGTGTCTTCGCATCCGGGGCGTGGTTTGGCAATCTCACCAGCCGCAATACCTTGCCTCGCGCATTGACCGTGCAGTCCATGCGGGCCACCACATCACCTTCTTCGGGTGTATAGGCATCCAGGCTGAAGGTGGTGGACAGGCCGAGCTGGCGGTTCGGCCGCAGGTTGTCCTCGCTGACGGTGGCGAGAACCGGGCTGCCCTGGGCATGGGACAGCTTGCTGGCCAAGGCGTCCACGCAGGCCTGCAGGCCTTTCTGCTCCGGAGCCGCCTGTACGTTGGCGCTCAGTACCGATGCGGTGATGGCACACAGGATTCCCATTGATTTCGCGGTATTCAGTTTCATGTCGACTCTCCTGGTCTTGGCTGCTTCGGGGTTCAGAATGTGCTGCTGCGCAACACAACCCTGAGGCTAAAGACCGGGAGCGTGGCTGACAAAAGGGTTTTTTCCGGACATGCAGCAAATTAATTCACCTGCTGATGCGGCCGTTGCCAAAGGCGTTGATAAGCCAGTCAATCAGGCGTGCAATTTCCGGTTGGCCGCCTTCGCCGCGTCGATGGGCAATGAAGAAATGCTCCCCCGTCTCTACAGTCTGCTCAAACACGCGGACCAGTTCCCCTTTCTCAAAATGATTGCGGCTGAGTGGCCATGACACCAGTGCCACACCCAACCCCTGGGCGGCCGCCTGGACCACGGATGACATCGAATCAAAGCGGATGATGTTGGCCGGGCGCGGAGGTGCAATATCCAGTGCGCGCGCCCAGTTTTCCCAGGCTTGCGGACGGTTTTCATGCACCAGCAGGGTTTGCCCGTCGAGGCTGGAAAAGCTGCCGGAATCCAGGCTGGATTTCAGCCGTGGCGCGCAAGCCACCACCAGCTTGCGCGCAAACAACCGGTAGCATTCCAGTTCCGGCCAGTCGCCTTTCCCGAGCAGGATTGACAGATCTGCCTCAACCGGATGAGCCTTCATCAGGCTGGGCTGGGTGGTGAGACGAATATCAGTGCCGGCGCTCAGCCCCTGGATTTCCTGCAGCCTGGGCAGCAGCATTTCAGCCGCGAAAAATGGGGGTACGCACAGGCGGACCAGGTTGCGGCCATACGCGCTGAACAACTGGTGTGTTTCCGTTTCCAGCCGGGCAAACATGCCGTCGAGAAATTCGAAATAGCGCCGGCCTGGATCGGTGAACTCCAGCGCTCGGGTTTTGCGGATAAACAGATCGGTATCCAGTTCCTGCTCCAGGTTGCGAACCTGGTGACTGACGGCCGAAGCGCTGATGAACAACTCTTCTGCCGCCAGCTTGAAGCTCAGGTGGCGGCCAGCCACCTGGAACACTTTCAGGCTGCGCAGCGACGGCAGTCTGGATTTGGAATTCATGTCTGGGTCTCAATCGGATACATCGATGCATCAGGAGAAGCAATTCCCGTGCCATGATCAGTGCACGCAATCTGGTGGTCCCATGGGCCGTCCGCGACAGGACCGGGCACCCTGGTGGTGCGTGAGCACTATTTTGAGTCATGCATGTGACTGCACTGTCAAGGCAGCCGGGCCGTGCACAGTTCATCATGGCTGGTCATAATGGCCAGCATGAATCCGAGCAACGGCCAGGAACCTGTTTGAACACCCGATCAGAAGACACGCTGCTGTCACCGCCATCCTCAGCCTGGTCGCCGCTGGGCATCAGGACCTTTCGCGCCATCTGGCTGGCCACGCTGGCTTCCAATATCGGTACCTGGATGCAGGAAATCGGCGCGGGCTGGCTGATGACTTCGCTGTCGCCTACGCCGGTGATGGTGGCGCTGGTGCAGACGGCTACCAGCCTGCCCATCTTCCTGCTGGCGTTGCCGGCGGGCGCGCTGGCCGACATGGTCGACCGGCGGCGTTACCTGCTGGTGGTGCAAACCTGGCTGATGCTGGTATCCGCTACGCTGGGCGTGCTGACCGTTTTGGGCATCACCACCGCCTGGACGCTGGTTCTGCTGACCTTTGCCATGGGCATCGGTACCGCCATGCTGCTGCCTGCCTGGGCCGCATTGACGCCCGAGCTGGTGCCGCGCAGCGAGCTGGCTTCAGCGCTGGCTCTCAACAGCATGGGCATGAACGTGGCCCGCGCGATCGGCCCGGCCATTGCCGGTGTGATCGTGTCGCTGGCGGGAACCGGCGCCGTTTTCCTGCTCAATGCGGTGTCTTTCCTGGGCGTGATCGTGGTGCTGTGGCGCTGGCAGCGCCAGGTCGAGTACAGCGAGTTGCCGGCCGAGCGGTTTTTCAGCGCGGTGCGGTCCGGCTACCGTTTTGCCCGCCATGCGCCGGAGCTGCAGGCGGCGATGATCCGTGGCCTGGGGTTTTTCATTTTTGCCAGCGCCACCTGGGCGCTGTTGCCCCTGCTGGCCCGCTATGCGGGAGGTGACCGGCCGCAGGTCTTTGGCCTGATGGTGGCCGCCATGGGTGTGGGCGCCGTCAGCGGTGCGCTGGCTTTGCCGCGAATCCGCGAGCGCTATTCGCGCGATGTGCTGGTGGCCGCGGCCAGTTCCCTGTATGCCTGCGCCATGCTTGCGCTGGCCAGCTTTGATGTATGGTACTGGTTGTGCCTGGCCATGGGCTTCAGCGGACTGGCCTGGATTGCGGTGCTGACCTCGCTGCAGGTTTCCGCGCAGATGGCGCTGCCCAACTGGGTGCGCTCCCGCGGGTTGGCCGTGTTCATGATGACGTTCATGGGCTCCATGGCCTTCGGCAGCCTGTTGTGGGGCAAGGTGGCGGAGCACAGCAGCATCAGCAGCAGCCTGATGATCGCCGCGCTGGGCCTGCTGCTGACCATCCCCCTGACCTGGCGCTGGCGCATCAGCGGCATCGGTAACAAGGACCTGACCCCCTCCATGCACTGGCCCACGCTGACGGCGCACGCCGCCATCCACAATGATCGCGGGCCGGTGCTGGTTACCGTTGAATACCGCGTGCGGGCCGACAGGCAGGACGAATTCCTCGAGGCGATTCACGCCGTGGGCCAGTCACGCAAGAGGGACGGCGCATTTGCCTGGGGCATATTTGAAAGTACTGATACGCCCAATCTTTTCATTGAAACCTTTAGTATTGAATCCTGGCTGGAGCACCGCCGGCAGCATGAACGCGTTACCGACGCCGACCGGGTTTTGCAGATGCAGGTCCGGGAATTGTTGCAGGACGGCAGTGATTCGACAGTCAGGCATTACGCCGCGCCACGCAAGCAGCGTGGTTTCAGGTTCACCCGATAGACAAAAGGAGCGTTTTCATGAAAATCAATCGCAAGGGTTCTGCGCAGTGGCAGGGAGGAATCAGGGACGGCAAGGGTAGCGTGTCCACCCAGAGCGGTGCGCTGAAGGATCAACCGTACGGATTCAATACCCGCTTTGAAAACCAGCCCGGCACCAATCCGGAGGAATTACTGGCGGCCGCGCACGCCGGCTGTTTCACCATGGCGCTGTCCAAGATACTGGGCGATGCCGGGCTGACGGCCGAGCAACTGGACACCACTGCCCGGGTAACGCTGGAGAAACAGGGCGAGGGGTTTGCCATTACGGCGGTTCACCTGGAATTGCGTGCCAAAGTGCCTGGCGCCGATGACGAAGCTTTCCAGAAACTGGCCGGCATGGCCAAGGCCAATTGCCCGGTTTCCAAATTGTTCAACGCGGAAATATCGCTGGATGCCGCTTTGGTTTGAGGAGAAAACAATGCCATGAGCCCGCACGATCAAGCCAGGAGTTTTGGGGTGGTGCCGCCCGAACAGGCACTGAAAATGTCCGGCATCGAGTTCCTTTCCGCCATGCGCGACGGGCATTTTCCATCGCCGCCCATCAGCGAGACGCTGGACTTCTGGATGGAGAGCTGCGAAGTCGGGCGCGTGGTGTTTGAAGCCAGGCCTTCCGGGCGGTTCTACAACCCGATGGGCATGGTCCACGGTGGCTGGATGGCCACGCTGCTCGATACCGTGATGGCCTGCGCCGTGCATTCAACCCTGAAGCCCGGGCAAGCCTACACCACGCTCACCATGCAAACCGGCTTTTTGCGGGCCGTGCATGAAAACACCGGCATCATCCGCTGCGAAGGCGTGATCATCCATGCCGGCAGGAGCACCGCAACGTCCACCGGTCAGCTGTTTGACGACCGGGGACGCGTGATTGCCTATGGCTCGGAATCCTGCCTGATCATGAATCAGCGGTAGTTGTACCCCACCTGCAGGCCGATGGTGCGTGGCGGGTTGAAAAACTGCACTTCGCCGATGCTGTCGGCGAATATCGACAGGGTCTGGTATTCCTCGTTGGTGAGGTTGCGGCCATACAGGTTCACCCACCAGCGGCCGCTGCCGCTCACCCAGCGGGCATTGGCATTGAGGGTGGTGTAGCCGCCACCGGTGAAGGTGCCGTGCAGGTCATGGTTGAACTCATCCGAGTAGTTCAGTGCGCCGCCGATCACAACCGTTGAGCTGCCGGCCAATCCGGAAAACGTATAGTCGGCGGTCAGCGTGCCCTTGAACTCGGGGCTGCGTGGCAGGGGGTTGCCTTTCACGTTGGTGGCCGGCAGGTCCAGGTTGAACGGGTCCTGGATGATCAGGTCGCTGTCGATGCTGCTGTCCACATAGTTGAACCCGGCGCCCAGCACCAGGGCATCCGTTGGCACGAACTGGATGCCGGCTTCGATACCCTTCACCGTAACCTTTGGCAGGTTGGTCAGTTGCGGACCGTCCAGGTACTGGATGGACAGCTGGTAGTCCTCGTAATCGTAGTAGTAAGCCGAGGCATCCAGCAGGAACAGGCCGTCGGCGAAGTTCTGCTTGATGCCCACTTCATAGGCCGCGATGGTTTCCGGTTCAATATTGGGCACTGCGCCGCCTACCACGCCTGAGTAGATATTGAGCGCGCCGCTCTTGAAACCATGCGTGTAGGAAGCGTAATACATGGCGTTGTCATTGGGCCGCCATTCCACGCCCAGCTTCGGGGTCACGGCTTCGTCATTGACGATTCCGGATGCAGCCGGATTGACGTTGAACAGGTTAACGGGATCCCACCTCAGGCCGGTGATGTTTTTCTCATCCTTGGTCCAGCGCAAGCCGGCCGTCAGGGACCAGGTTTCCGAGAGCTGGGCGCTGCCCTGGGCATATACGGCAAACGAATTGTTGTCCGACAACTGCCCGGTGCCACTGACCGGCACCAGGCCGGCATTGATGCCGAATGCACCCAGCCCCAGTGCATTGATCGTGGTGTCCCACAGCCCGCCCGGCTGGAAATCGGCGTAGACGAAAGGTTGCCCGCCATTGAATACTGACATGAACGGCAGGATGAAGCCGTTGACCACCGGGCACAGACCGGCAAAGGTCGGGTTGTTGTCGGTGTTGCCGTTATTGCAGGACGCCGGCAGGTACTCGGCGAAGTTGGCCGTGGTATTGGCGTAGTAATCGCGCTGCTCATCAAAGTAGTACAGGCCGACGATACCGTTGAAGATATCGGTGTTGTACAGCAGTTGCAGTTCCTGCGACCACCAGTCGTGCGAGGTGAAGGTGTCGTTGTGCACCAGGGTGAACAGCGTGGCGTCGAGGTCACCGAAGCGATCGGTGTCCTGCGACTTGGTGGCGGAAATCGAGCGCAGCGTGAGCGCATCGTTCAGGTTCAGGTCCAGGCCCAGCCGAAAGCCGGTTTCCTCGAACCCGGCCACCGGCTCGGCATTGGCATTGACCTTCCAGGTATCTTCTTCCACCGTGACATCCGTGACCAGGTCCAGCATGTAGGCGGTGCTGGAGCCTTCGAAGAACGGGTTGGTCTTGGTGGTGAAGGCATTGTGGAAGGGATCGTCAATGTAGCTGACGCCGAAGATGGCCGAGAACTGCTCGGTGGGCTGCCACAGGAAATCCGCACGCGCGGTGATGGCATCCTGGTTCAGCTGCGTGCCGCCCAGCGCGGTGTTGTAGGTAAAGTTGTCCTGCTCGACCTTGGCGGCGGATACCCGCATGGCGAAGGTTTCGCCGAGGGGAATGTTCAGCGCGCCGCCGATCTTGCGGATGGGGAATTCGTCCCAGTCGAGTGAATCATAAACGCCCACTTCGGCATAGCCGTCGGCTTCGAAGGCTTCTGCGTTGGGCTTCTTGGTGACGTAGTGAACCGCGCCGGCCGTGGTGTTCCGGCCCCACAGGGTGCCCTGCGGGCCTTTCAGCACTTCCACGCGTTCCACGTCGATGAACTGGGTGACAAAGCCCGAAGCACTGGCCTGGTAGACTTCGTCGATGTAGTAACCCACCGCCGGGTCGCCCGAGGTGGAGCCCAGGCCGCGGATGGACAGCGATACCGTACCGGTGCTGCTGCTCTGGCCGCCCACCACCAGTGCGGGGATTTCTTCCGCCAGGCGCTGCACGTCTTCAATGCCTTCAAACTGGATCTGCTCGCCGCTGATGGCGTTGATGGCGATGGGTACGTCCATCAGGTTCTGTTCGCGGCGCTGGGCGCTGACCACAACCTCTTCCATGGTTGGGCGCGCCGACGCCTCCGCTTCTTCGCTCTCTTCCGCCGCCAGCACCATTCCGCCAGACAACGAGGCGCAAAGAGCGGAAGAGATGAGTACCCCAAGGTACTTCCTGTTCACATGTTTCATTTTCTACACCTGCTGCCAGTAAAGTTGAACCGCACTTTCCCCACGATGCCGCGCAATTCGCGGTCCCAGGAAGGCAGGCTTTCGGGCACGGCACAAATCGCCAGAACGGCGACATGGGCCACGAACCGGAACTTGAAATGACCGGAGCCAGGCCTTCCTCAATGACAGGAAACGTAAAAGGGAAGGAACCCCTCAGCGAAATTTCTTGCGTGGCCAGCCGGAACGGGAACCCGGTTCGCCGGTGTTGCCAGGACATGAGGCCTGGCGAGCGGGCCGGTAATGTGGTTTCTAACCGCCCGCGGGCAACTGGCTTTCGATCAGCAGGCGCGCTGCCCAGGGCAGGCTGTGGATGGGACCCTGGCGGCACTGGAAGGTGAGCCGGCTGATGTAACCCCCTTCCACCAGCAGCATGAGCGTATCGCCGAGTTGTTCCGGGTTGCGTGCGCCGGCCTGTTCGCACAGCTCGCGTATGCTGCTGCGCATGCGGTTCTTGTGTTCCATGATGACCTTGTGGCCCGGGTGATCATCCTGCTGGATTTCCACGATGGCGTTGGCCAGCGGGCATCCATGGCTGTCCTGGCGGCAGTTGGCGCCGACAAACGCATCCACCAGGGCCAGCAACTGGGCTTTCGGGTCGCCCGCCAGGGGTTCGGTGACGCTGTTCCACCATTCCCAGAAATCCCGCTGGTGGTCACGCAGGCACTCGGCAACCAGCTCATCCTTCGAATCAAAATTGCGGTACAGGCTCATCTTGGTGGTGCCGGCGTGGGCGGCGATGCCTTCCACGCCAACCGCCCGGATGCCATTGGTGTAGAACAGCTCCTTGGCGGCATCAAAAATGCGTTGCCGCGCCGGACGCCGGCCGGGGTCCTTGCTGGTGTGCGCTGTTTCTGTGTGCTTTGGTGTGGCCATGACTATTTTCCTATTGACTTGATCTGATACCGATCGGTATCATGCCTGTCAAATGATACCGAACGGTATCGTCACATCGGCATTCTTGCAGTGTGACGAAATGATGTCAAGCAACTGTACCAAATAGTCCGGAGATGAAGACAGGCATCGCCGGACCGAGTCTCAGTGGCGGGGCCAACCATCATCGCAGGACAATCGCTGCCATGCAGCGGGGAAATAAAAATGAACAGGTTTATCGCTTTACCCCTGGCATTCTCAGCCATGCTGCTGGTCGCAGCTTGTGGCCCCACCGGCGGAACCGCCGTTGCGGAAACTCCGGCAGGCCCGCCGCCGCCCGAAGTCAGTGTCGCCCAGGTCGTGCAACGCCATATCGCGCAGTGGGATGAGTTCACCGGCCATGTTGAAGCCGCTGAAACCGTGGAAATCCGTCCGCGGGTATCGGGTTATATCGAGTCGGTGGAATACATCGACGGCGAGGAAGTGGTGCAGGGCCAGGTGCTGTTCATCATCGACCAGCGCCCCTACCGGGCGGAACTGGAGCGCGCTGAGGCCGAGCTGGCCCGCGCCAAAACGCAGGCGCAACTGGCCAGAACCGAAGTGGCCCGGGCGCGCAAGCTGATCGACGCCAAAATGATTTCGCAGGAGGAGTACGACCAGCGCGCCGCCGCCGCCGAGCAGGGCGGAGCGGCCATTCGCGCCGCCGCCGCCGCGGTTGACGTGGCGCGCCTGAACCTGGAGTTCACCCGGGTGACTTCCCCCATCGATGGCCGCGCCGGCCTGGCGTTGGTCACACCCGGCAATCTCGTCACCACCCAGCCCAACGCCACCTTGTTGACCACGGTGGTCACACTGGACCCGGTGTACGTATATTTTGAAGGCGATGAACAGACCTACCTCAGGTATTCGGAAATGGCCCGAACCGGTGCGCGCCCCAACGCCCGCGAAACGCCGATTCCGGTGCGTGTCGGCCTGGCCAATGAACAAGGCTTTCCACATGACGGCAACATGGATTTTGTGGATAACCAGCTCAATCCACAGACCGGCACCATACGCGCCCGGGCGGTACTGGATAACAGCAAGCGAATATTCACGCCGGGGTTGTTTGCCAGGGTGCAGCTGCTCGGCAGTCCGGCCACCGACACGCTGCTGGTGGATGACAAGGCCATCCTCACCGACCAGGATCGCAAGTATGTCTACGTGCTGAATGCCGACAACCAGGCCATGCGCCGCGACGTCAAGCTCGGCCGCCTGGTGGACGGCATGCGGGTGATAACCAGCGGCTTGCAGGCCGAAGATGTGGTGATCGTGCACGGCGTGCAGAAGATTTTTTACCCCGGCATGCAGGTGGTTCCGCAGCCGATTTCCATGGGTGAAATGCCGGCCTATGCAGCCAACAGGGCTCGCGACCTGGCAGCGCTGGATGATGATGTGAATCATGGTGGCCGGCCACTGGCCATGGACAGCGGCACGCCATAATGAACTTCTCCGGTTTCTTTGTGGAACGGCCGATTTTCGCGGCCGTTCTCTCCATCCTGATTTTCGTTGCCGGCGCCATAGCCATACCGCAGATGCCGATTACCGAGTATCCGGATGTGGTGCCGCCCACCGTGCAGGTGACGGCCACCTATCCGGGCGCCAATCCCAAGGTGATTGCCGAAACCGTGGCCTCGCCGCTGGAAGAAGCCATCACCGGCGTCGAGAACATGATGTACATGAAGTCGGTAGCCGGCAGCGATGGTGTGCTGTCCATGACCATCACCTTCAAGCAGGGCACCGATGTCGACCAGGCCCAGGTGCAGGTGCAGAATCGCGTCAGCCAGGCGCTGGCACGGCTGCCGGAAGATGTACGCCGGCTTGGCGTCACCACCCAGAAGCGTTCGCCCAACCTGACCATGGTGGTGCATCTCACCTCGCCGGATGCGCGTTACGACACGGTGTACCTGCGCAACTACGCGGTGCTCAACATCAAGGACGAACTGGCGCGCCTGCCGGGCGTGGGCGAAGCGCTGATTTTCGGCGCCGGCGATTACTCCATGCGCATCTGGCTGGATCCTGACCAGATCGCGGCCCGCGACATGACGGCCACCGACATCGTGCGCGCCATCCGCGAACAGAACGTGCAGGTTTCCGCCGGGCGGCTGGGCGCTCCGCCGCAACCCAACCCCACCGACCTGACCCTGTCCATCAACACGCAGGGGCGGCTGGTTTCCGAAGCGGAGTTCGGCGATATCGTGGTGAAGACCGGCGAGAACGGCGTGATCACCCGCCTGTCGGAAGTGGCGCGCATCGAGCTGGGCGCTTCGGTGTATGCCCTGCGCGCCCTGCTGGACAACCAGCAGGCCGTGGCCATACCGATTTTCCAGTCGCCGGGTTCCAACGCCATCGAACTGTCCGACAGCGTGCGCAGCCGCATGGCGGAGCTGTCGCGGAATTTCCCCGAAGGCATCGCCTGGGAAGTGGTGTACGACCCGACAGTGTTCGTAAAGGATTCCATCAAGTCGGTGGTCACCACCCTGCTGGAAGCGATCATGCTGGTCATCATCGTGGTCATCCTGTTCCTGCAGACCTGGCGCGCTTCCATCATTCCGTTGCTGGCGGTGCCCGTATCCATCGTTGGCACCTTTGCCGTGCTCTACCTGCTGGGCTTTTCCATCAATACCCTGACATTGTTCGGCCTGGTGCTGGCCATCGGCATCGTGGTGGATGACGCCATCGTGGTGGTGGAAAACGTCGAGCGCAACATCAGCAATGGCCTGGCGCCGAAGGCGGCCGCCCACCAGGCCATGCGCGAAGTAAGTGGGCCCATCATCGCCATTGCGCTGGTGCTGACCGCGGTATTCGTGCCGATGGCCTTCCTGTCCGGCGTGACCGGCCAGTTCTACCGGCAGTTTGCCGTGGCCATCGCCGTGTCCACCATCATTTCAGCCATCAATTCGCTGACTCTTTCGCCGGCACTGGCGGCCAGCCTGCTGCGCTCGCATGATGCTGAACCCGATCGCCCGACGCGCATCATCAATGCGCTGTTCGGCTGGCTCTTCCGGCCCTTCAACCGCCTGTTCAAGCGCAGCTCGGATGCCTATTCGCGTGGCGTGGGCCGGAACCTGCGGCGCAGCGGCGCCATCCTGGTGCTGTATGCGGGCCTGATCGGCCTGACGGCGTACACCGTGCACACGCTGCCGGGTGGCTTCATTCCGGTGCAGGACAAGCTGTACCTGATTGGCGGCGTGAAGATGCCGGAAGGCTCTTCGCTGGACCGCACCGAGGCGGTGGTGCGGCAGTTCACCGATATGGCGCTCAGTACCGAGGGCATCGACCATGCGGTAGCCTTTCCCGGCCTGAACGCGCTGCAGTTCAACAACACGCCGAATACGGCGACGGTGTTCCTGCCGCTGAAACCGTTTGATGAACGTGATCGACCCGCGGGTGAGATTGCCATGGAATTGCAGGGCAAACTCAGCTCCATACAGGAAGCGTTCGCCTTTGCCTTCATGCCACCGGCCATACTCGGGCTGGGTACCGGTTCGGGCTATTCGCTGTACATCCAGGACAAGGCCAACCTGGGTTATGGCGAACTGCAGAATGCCGTGCAGATGATGTCGGGCGCGCTGTCACAGCAGCCCGGATTCGAATTCCCCATTACTTCTTACCAGGCCAATGTGCCGCAGCTCGAAACCACGGTTGACCGCGTCAAGGCCAAACGCCTGGGCGTGCCACTGACCGAGGTATTCGATTCATTGCAGATTTATCTCGGCTCCATTTATGTCAACGATTTCAATCGGTTCGGCCGAACCTACCAGGTGATCGCCCAGGCCGATGCGCCGTTCCGCGATGATGTGCAGGACATCACCGACGTTCGGGTGCGCGGTGACAGCGGCCAGATGGTGCCGGTGGGAACCGTCGTAACCGTGAGTGAATCGTACGGGCCGGACCCAGTGATCCGCTACAACGGCTATCCCGCAGCGGACATCATCGGCGAAGCCAACCCGCGGCTGGTGTCATCCAGCCAGGCCATCGCCACGATCGAGCAACTGGCGCCAGCCGTGCTGGGCAACGGTTTTGACTTCGAGTGGACCGACCTCAGCTATCAGCAGGTCACCCAGGGCAATGCCGCCATCGTGGTGTTTCCGCTGGCGGTGCTGCTGGTGTTCCTGGTGCTGGCGGCGCTGTATGAAAGCTGGGTGCTGCCGCTGGCGGTGATCCTGATCGTGCCGCTGTCCGTGCTGGCCGCACTGGCGGGCGTGTGGTTCGCCGGCGGCGACCTGAACATTTTCGTGCAGGTGGGCCTGGTGGTGCTGATGGGCCTGGCCTGCAAGAACGCCATCCTGATCGTGGAGTTCGCGCGCGAACTGGAACGCCAGGGCATGAGCCTGACGCGCGCGGCCATCCAGGCCTGCAAGCTGCGCCTGCGGCCCATCATCATGACCTCGGTGGCGTTCATCGCCGGAGTTGTGCCGTTGATTCTCTCCAGTGGCGCCGGCGCTGAAGTGCGGGAAGTGATGGGCGTTACCGTATTCTCCGGCATGATCGGCGTCACCCTGTTCGGCCTGGTGATCACGCCCGTGTTTTACGTGGCGCTGCGCAGGCGGCGGAGGGCGGGTCAATAGGCCAATTGAAGCCAGCCCTTTGCCCGCCCCGTTCCGCCCGGATAAGGAGAAGTGGTTCATAAACAACCGGATACGGCACGCCACCCGGAATCGCAGATGACGGCGGCAGCATGCACCGGTTGGCTGTTGTCCGATACTTTGTAGAATAGCCGCACCATGAGGGAATTCTTCAAAAATCTGTTGTCCACCCAGGGTATCGAGCTCACCCTGATGCAATCCACCCTGTCGATTCTCGCCGTCATCATCATTACCGGCCTGCTGTTTCACTGGTTGCTGCACCGCGTGATCAGGGGCCTGGTCAGGAGGCTGACGCACCAGGGCGAGAAAATCTGGGGCGAAATCCTGTTCGAGGACAAGCTGTTCCGGCGCATGGCGCTGACGCTGCAGAGCACCATCGTCTACCTGCAGGCGGTGTTGTGGCTCAGGCCTGAGGCACTGATGCGTACCTGGCTGCAAACCCTGGCCCTGCTGCTGATACTGTTGTTCCTGTTGCTGACTTCGTTTTCGCTGCTCGACGCTGTTGGCCGCATCATGCAGCGCAGCCAGAGCTCGCAGAGCCTGCCATTGCGTGGCGTCTCGCAGGCGCTGAAGCTGGTTTTTGCGGTGGTTGCCATCGTCCTGATGGTGGCCGTCGTTATCGATCGATCACCACTGCTGATCATCAGCGGACTCGGCGCCATGACGGCTGTGATCATGCTGGTATTCAAGGATGCCATCCTCGGCCTGGTTGCGGGCATCCAGCTCTCCACCAACGACATGCTGCATGTGGGCGACTGGCTGGACATGCCGGCCTACGGCGCGGACGGCGACGTGATCGAAATCGGCCTCACCACGGTGAAGGTGCAGAACTGGGACAAAACGATCACCAACATTCCCAGCTATGCGCTGATTTCCGGATCGTTCAAGAACTGGCAGGGCATGACCCGTTCCGGCGGCCGGCGCATCAAGCGGGCGATTCATGTCGATGTCACCAGCGTGCGGTTCATGGACCGGGAACTGATTTCACGGCTGGGAAAAGCTAGCCTGCTGGCGCCTTACCTGGATGAAAAAGGCCGTGAACTGGAATCCTACAACCAGGCGAAAAAGTACAACATGGAGCTGGGCATCAACGGCCGCCGGCTGACCAATATCGGCACCCTGCGCGCCTATCTGGTGAACTATCTGCGGGAGCATCCCGATATTCACCAGGGCATGACGCTGATGGTGCGCCAGCTGGCGGCTGAGGACAAAGGCATTCCGCTGGAAATCTACGCGTTCACCAACACGACCGCCTGGGGAGAGTACGAGCGGATCCAGAGCGACATCTTCGATCACATCTACGCCATCGTCGGTGATTTTGACCTGCGCATACACCAGTCGCCCGGCAGAGCTGATCTTCGGTTG